>JBNJHQ010000085.1:0-11068 GCA_051748705.1 Bacteroidota bacterium
AGGCAACCCAGGGTTATCTGGCTCGGCTTGAAGGTTCCGGACAGCTTCTACCGGATGCAGGAAATGCTGTGCGATCAGCTTGAGAGGGAAGGCCTTTACAGGAAGGAAAAAAAATTCAAACCACATATTACACTGGGCAGGATTAAATATATTGACAGCAGGGAAAGACTATCTGAAATATTGAAGGAGCATGAAAGTGTCAATTTGCCTCCCCGGCCGGTGAGTGAGCTTATCCTTTTCGAAAGCATTCTTAAGCCCGGCGGACCGGTATACCGTCCTTTAAGGAGGGCGCCCCTCGAAGCCTGACGGCCTCCCCTGGAGTCCGGGGCAGTTACCCGGAGCCCAACTGAGACCACCCGGAGCCCGGTACAGTTACCCGGAGTCCGGCTGAGACCTTTGCACGATTGAGATCAAAATGATAAGTGAAATATGTAAGGTCCATGGTAAAATGCCTGCTTTTATTATTTTTGTCAGACATTAAAAACTAAAGATGGAAAAAGAGCACGATTCATTCCTGGCCAGGGGAAAAAGGCAGAAATTGATTGATGGCCTGCGAAAGAAGGGCATAAAGGATGAAAATGTACTGGAAGCAATGAACAGGGTGCCCAGGCATGTATTCATGGATAATGCCTTCCTGCACCATGCCTACCAGGACAAAGCTTTTCCCATTTCTGCGGGACAGACAATATCACAGCCGTATACGGTGGCTGTACAGACTGAACTGCTGGAAATAAAGAAACATGACAAGGTCCTGGAAATAGGTACCGGCTCAGGTTACCAGGCTGCCATACTCGTTGAGATGGGTGCGAGGGTATATACCATAGAAAGACAGAAAGAATTGTACGGCAGGGCACAGAAGATACTTGCCAAACTGGGCTATGATGCACATTTCTTTTTTGGTGACGGCTATAAGGGTAAACCACAATACGGACCCTATGATGGAATATTAATAACGGCAGCCATAAGTGAAATACCGTCTGATTTGATTGAGCAGGTAAAACCCGGGGGATGCATTGTTGCTCCTGTCGGAGGATCACAGAGCCAGGTTATGACACGCATAAAAAAAACCACCGGGGGGGAACTTGAGAAAAGCACCCATGGTTTGTTTGTATTCGTACCTATGCTGGGAGGTACAGTTAACGGTAAATAATTTATTATGAAGATACACAGCTTCGTTTTTTCACCAATAGAAGTAAACACTTATGTGCTGGCCGATGCTGATGGCGATTGCGCTGTTATTGATTGCGGGTGTTACAATGATGCAGAGTTTGATGAATTGAAAAACTTTATCAGCAAGAATAACTTACGACCGGTAAAATTGTTGAATACACACCTTCACCTTGATCATATTTTTGGTAACAGGTATATGCTGGAGGAGTACGGGCTTAGGACACATGCAGCCCGGGAAGATGAACAAAACCTCCGGCTGGCCAGCGCACATGCTGATATTTTTGGTTTAAGCATGCCGGAACCACCGGGTGTTGGTACATTTGTTTCAGGAGGCCAGGAGATAAAAGTCGGCAAGATATTGCTGAAATGCCTTTTTGTGCCCGGGCATACTGCCGGCAGCATAGCATACTATTGTGAGCAGGGTAATTTTGTTTTTAGCGGTGATGCCCTGTTTGCAGGGAGTATCGGGCGGACCGACCTCCCGGGAGGCGACCATAACACCCTTCTTGGCAGCATTAAGGATAATTTGCTTAGCCTTCCTGATGATACGCTTGTATATCCCGGTCATGGACCCGTGACAAAAATAGGTGCAGAACGAAAGGCCAATCCTTTTTTAAGGTGATACAATAATGTTATCTTTAGCTTTTATATAGCATATGTATTCTGGATTTAGATTATTAAATTACCACGCAATAAAAAATAACAAACAATAAATCAAATAATATGGCATTTGACAAATTCGTTAACAGACATATCGGCCCCAGGGAAAATGAAATTTCCCGCATGCTGGAAACTGTGGGATCAGCTTCGCTGGACGGGCTTATAAAAGAGACTGTACCTTCTTCCATTATGCTTGATAAACCACTTGATCTGCCGGAGGCGATGAGTGAGTTTGAATATATTAATCACCTGCGAAAGATAGGTGCAAAGAATAAGCAATACCGTTCATTTATCGGTATGGGTTATTATGGTACTGCTTCACCTGCTGTTATCATAAGGAATGTGCTGGAGAACCCGGGATGGTATACCTCCTACACTCCTTACCAGGCTGAAATATCACAGGGCAGGCTGGAAGCATTATTGAATTACCAGACCATGGTGTGTGAACTGACAGGGCTGGAGCTTGCCAATGCTTCATTGCTTGATGAAGCCACCGCAGGTGCTGAAGCCATGATAATGATGTATAATGCACGATCAAGGGCTGCAGCCAAAGCAGGTGTGAACAAGCTTTTTGTGGATGAACTCATTTTTCCCCAGACACTCGATGTTATTCTTACAAGGGCCGAACCCCTTGGTATAGAGCTGGTGATGGGCGATTATGCATCCCAGGAAATTGACGATTCTTTCTTTGGAGCCATCCTGCAATATCCCTCATCTGACGGTGATATAAGGGATTACAGCAGTTTTACGGAGAAAGTGCATTCAGCCGGGGCTCTCGTTTCGGTTGCCACGGACCTTATGAGCCTGGTTCTTCTTACTCCTCCGGGTGAATGGGGAGCTGATATAGCCTTTGGTTCGAACCAGCGTTTTGGTCTCCCGATGGGCTTTGGAGGTCCTCATGCAGGTTTCTTTGCATCTGTTGAGTCATTGAAGCGAAGCTTGCCGGGTAGGATTATCGGGGTATCCGTTGATTCAGGTGGCAAGCCTGCACTCAGAATGGCATTGCAGACAAGGGAACAGCATATAAAAAGAGAAAGGGCCACTTCGAACATCTGCACTGCACAGGCACTGCTGGCCAACATGAGCGGCATGTATGCACAGTATCACGGTCCCGAAGGCCTTAAAAGGATTGCATCCCATATACACCAGTCGACCTGCACTCTCAAACAGGCGATTGAAAAGCTTGGTTATAAAATAGCAAATAAGGAGTTCTTTGATACCCTTGATATAAGAATGCCGGAAGGTGTCGATATTAAGAAAGTGGAAGAACTGGCACTGGACGCGGAGATTAACCTCAACTTCTTCTATGAGGGGAAGGTTATGCTCAGCATGGATGAGATGAGCACCCTGGATGAGATAAACACTCTTATATCCATTTTTGCCGGGGCTGCAGGCAAGAAAGCGGATAAAGTAAAGGAAATATGTGATTGTGTATGTATAGGTGATAAGTACAGGAGGAAATCTGCTTTTCTTGAACAGGAAGCATTTAACCGCTACCACAGCGAGACAGATATGATGCGTTACCTCAAGATGCTGGAAGGCAGGGATATATCGCTGGCATACAGCATGATACCCCTGGGTTCCTGTACCATGAAACTGAATTCCGCCACATCATTGTTTTCACTGAGCTGGCCTGAATTTGGGAATATACATCCTTTTGTGCCTGAAGACCAGGCAGCGGGATATTACCAGATCATGGAAGAGCTGGGAGATGCGCTGAAGAAAATCACGGGCTTTGATGCAATTTCTTTCCAGCCTAATTCAGGTGCTGCAGGGGAATATGCGGGCCTGATGGTAATACGCCAGTATCATATAAGCAGGGGAGAAGGTCACAGGGATATTGTCCTTATTCCTTCATCCGCGCACGGGACAAACCCTGCCAGTGGCGTAATGGCAGGTATGAAGGTAGTTGTCGTTGATTGTGACGAGAATGGTAATGTTGATGTTGATGACCTCAGGAAAAAGGCCGTTGAGAATAAGGATAAGCTCTCAGCCTTTATGATTACTTATCCTTCCACCCACGGTGTATTTGAGGAGGCTATTAATGAAATGACCGATATAGTGCATGAGAATGGCGGACAGGTTTATATGGATGGTGCCAATATGAATGCAATGGTTGGTATATCCAATGCTGCTATCATCGGTTCTGATGTATGCCACCTGAACCTGCACAAGACATTTGCCATACCTCACGGTGGAGGTGGTCCCGGTGTGGGTCCCATAGGCGTTGCCTCTCACCTTGTTGAATTCCTTCCTTCACACCCGCTCATTTCCACAGGCGGCGACAAGGGTACCACAGCCGTGGCAGCTGCACCCTTTGGATCGGCAATGATACTCACCATATCCCATGCATATATCAGAATGCTGGGTGAAGAGGGACTGACAAAGTCCACCAAAATGGCCATCCTGAATGCCAATTACCTGGCATCAGCACTGAAAGAAAATTTTGATGTGTTGTATAAAGGAAAGAAAGGAAGGGTAGGTCACGAAATGATACTCGACTGCCGGAAGTTCAAGGGTGAGGCAGGTATCTCTGAGGCGGACATAGCAAAGAGATTGATGGATTACGGATTCCATGCACCCACTCTGTCATTCCCGGTAAGTGGTACACTGATGGTTGAGCCAACAGAAAGTGAACCCCTGTATGAACTGGATCGTTTTGTCGAGGCAATGAAGACCATATGGAAGGAGATACAGGAGGTGAAGGAAGGAAAGGCAGATAAGGATGACAATGTTCTGCATAATGCGCCTCATACTGCAGCAGTTGTTGCAAGTGATGATTGGAAGCACAAGTACAGCAGGAAGAAAGCTGCTTACCCGGTGGATGGACTGGTGGAGAATAAGTTCTGGTGTGCGGTAGGAAGGGTTGATAACGGTTATGGCGACAGGAACCTGGTATGTACCTGTGATCCTATAGATTCATACAGGTTTGAAGGTATTGAGCTGGAGGAATGGCAGGAGGAGTGACCGAAAGGGTTGCCGAAGTTTAAGCCTGGCCAGCAACAGCATCTTCTATAAGCATTGAATAGAGCTCTCCGGGTTCTATTCCATGCTCTTTCATCTGTTTCGGTACGATGCTTTCTTCGGTAATCCCGGGAATGGTATTTACTTCAATAAATACCGGTTCATCGTTCACCACTATAAAGTCGACCCTTACCAGTCCCCTGCAATCAAGATAGCCGGCAATATTCTTAGCTGCTTCCTGTATTGCCTCCGTAACATGATCGGGGAAGCGTCCGGGTGTTATCTCGTCAGCTTTGGAAGGATCGTATTTTGCTTCATAATCGAAAAATTCATTTTTACTGACTATCTCGGTTACGGGAAGTGCTGTTGTTTTTCCCTGCGTTCTTATAATACCGCAGGCCACTTCCGTTCCATCAATGAATTCCTCAACAAGAACCTGCGGGCTTTCAGTGAGGGCCACTTCCACGGCAGGTATTATCTGATCTGTGGAAAGTACTTTTGTAACACCAAAGCTTGAACCGCTCTCATTGGGTTTGATGAACATGGGGAAGCCTATCTTTTCAGCCAGTTCATCTGGCCCGGGTATGCCTGATTTGTCGATTAAAACCGAAGCGGCCATCTTAATATGAAAATTCTTCAAAAACAGCTTGCATGCATTCTTATTGAAGGTGAGGGCCGAGGTATAGGTGTTGCACCCTGTATAAGGGATACCCAGCATCTCAAAATAACCCTGGAGGTACCCGTTTTCACCCGGGCTGCCATGTATGGCATTGAATATGGCACTGAACCTTACATACCCCCTGTCGAGTTTGAGGGTGAAAGTGTTTTTGTCAATAGCGTGTGCACGACCTGAAGGATCTTCCCAGTACCAGTCAAGGCCCCTGATCATTACCAGGTAGGTTTCGTAGCGGCCACCGAGGGCTTTTTCCACTGCCCTGGCGCTTTTCAGGGAAATATTGAATTCTGATGAATTTCCGCCTGCAACGATGGCTATAGTCTTCATATAGGTGCGTATGTTATGATCTTCAAATATACTAAATACTTATTTTTCCCTTCCCACTATATAGTTCCGCCATTTTTCCAGCACCCTGCTCATATCATCGGGGAGCTCAGATTCAAATTCCATGCGTTCACCGCTCATGGGATGATTGAAGGAGAGGTATTTTGCATGCAGGGCCTGGCGCGGCAATATATTGAAGCAATTCCTGATAAACTGCTGGTACCTGGTAAATGTGGTGCCTCTCAGTATCTTATCTCCACCATAATCAGGGTCATTGAAGAGAGGGTGTTTTATGTAGCTCATATGTACCCTTATCTGGTGCGTGCGCCCGGTTTCAAGCTCACATTCCAGCAGCGACACATATGACAGGTCTTCTATGAGCCGGTAGTGGGTAATGGCCGGTTTGCCCTCACTGCCGTCGGTGAAGACATGCATGATTTTGCGGTTCCTGGGACTTCTGCCGATATTCCCTGTAACGGTGCCGCTATTGCCGGGATTGCCCCATACCAGTGCAGCATATTTTCTTCCCGTACTGTGTTCATAAAACTGCTTTCCCAGGTTATTGAGTGCAAATTCCGTTTTTGCAATAACGAGCAGGCCGGAAGTGTTTTTGTCGATACGGTGCACCAGTCCCGGCCTCATCTCACCGCTTTTAAAAAGAGCTATATCCCCAAGGTGGTACATAAGGGCATTTACCAGTGTGCCGCTGTAATTGCCTGTTCCCGGGTGAACAACCATTCCGGCTTCTTTATTTACAATGAGTATTGCCTCATCTTCATACCTTATATCAAGGGGCAGGTTCTCGGGTAATAATTCAGTTTCCCTCGGGGGATGAGCCAGCAATACCTGTATCACATCGCCGGGCTTGACCTTATAGTTAGCTTTAACGGCCTTTTCGTTTACCATGATATTGCCTGCCAGGGCAGCATTCTGTATGCGCGTGCGGGAGGTACTGTCAATCCTGTTGCTTAGGAATTTGTCAATCCTGAGTGCTTTCTGCCCTGGATCGGCTTCAATCCGGTAATGCTCAAACAGCTCCTCGTTTTCGATATTATCATCCCTTTTCCCCATGAGAATTCAAAGTCGTATGAACCTGTTATAGGCGATCACCGTATTTTCCGAACGTATTATGACCAGGTAAACACCCCTGGGAAGGTCTGAGACATTCAAAGTGCGGGCGTCTGTGGCCGACATTAGCCATCTCCCGCTATTGTCGTATATATCTGTCTTAAAACCCCGGCTGATCATTTCAGAGGGGATATCAATATTCAGGATATCCTTAACAGGGTTTGGCCAGATATTTATTCTCTCCCGGGGATCCTGCTCAGGATCATCAATGCCTGTTGGTATGATTGCCCCGCCAACAACAGGCCTGAGCATCAGGCTCCCGGCAACTTCTGATTCATTCCAGCTGCCATTTATATAGTAATGCCGCCTGCCTCCAGGCATGGTGTTCATATCAAGGCCCAGGTTAAGAAAGGTCTCTGACAGCTGTGTCCATCCTATATGGAAATAACCATCAATAAGCTGTGGATCATTGAGGCGGAATTGGATGAACTGGTTGATATTTTCCCCGGGATCAACCATTGCTTCCTGTTCATAAAGCAATTCACCGGGCATACCGTTATCATCATCCCAGACAGCAATATTGAAATACCTCCTGTTCGATGAGAGATAGCTGTCGTTGAATGCCATCATTACAGCCCTGAGGGTATCGGGTTCGAAGGTTCTGTACCTCACTGCCACCATGGCATTTGAAGCCCCCTGCCCGTTAACACCGTAACCGCTTTCTGCAGAGCCGTCATCGAAGGAAAAATAGTTACTGAAGACCTGGAAATAGTCAATGGTATCATTACCTTTCCTGTCAGATTCATCGGTGATAAGCACAGATCTTATCCTGAACATGGCCGAGTCGGGGTTGTCAGAATTGAAGGTATATATAAGGTTTGCCTTATATGTTACCCTTTCACCGGCCCCGATATTTGTTGCACCGGCGGAGAATGTGTGCACACCGGTGTCTTCATATATATCCCTTATGGCAAAATTCCTGGTAACATTCCGGGTTACATCGTCATTATTCCTGTAAGAGATTTCTATAAAGGATCCCATTTCAGAAAGGAAGACATTCCTGAATTGTTTCCATGGCATTGATTCGTAAGTATTCAGGACTGATCTCACAGGCCCTGTGAATGCCACATCAGCAGGAATGGTGTCTGAACCCGATCTGTTCCTGTCGAGATAAACATAATCTATATTCCAGTGATCAGCATTTCCTGCCATTGACTGGTCGTCAAAGTCGGAGCTGATACTTGCATAATTAACGAACCTGAATCTGAAGCCCCGGTAGAGATAATCGGGCTGGTCAATTTTTATTATTACGGGTTTGAATTCATGCAGTCCGCTTCCTTCAGCTTTCCAGACATGGTGCCATTGATTGTCGGTAATGGAAAAGAATTGCAGCACGAGGCTGTCCTGTAACTCAGGAGGATCCGCAATACCCTGTGGCTGGTAAAAAAAACTGAGGTATATATTTTCAGAAGCTTCGGCCTCAAGGTTAATGGGTAATGATGTCAGGTGGTCGGCTTCAAAGGCAAACGGGCCGGCCTCTTCATATAATATTCCCCTTTGATCGATAGCATCAAATGTGGCTACACCCTGGCTTAAGCTGTTAACAGGGTAGGTATTGTTAACATACACGTAGTCATCAGCCCATCGCGAAGGTGAAGGATATATGCTGTGTGGCAGGAAATCATCAAAGAAAGGAAGGTCGAGGGTATCGGCAGGGGATTTTGATTTGAAGAGGCTCTTTTGTTGCCATGCCTCAAGCAATGCCGGGTTGCTTCTCAGTCCTGTTACTATCTCCTGGCCATGGATGTTAAGCACGAAGACAAGGAGGAACAAAAGAAGCGGATATTTTTTTTTAATAGTCATAGAAGCCTGTTCGCATGGTTAATTGATCACTGGAATAAACAGGGGATCGGCTGAATCCATCATTGTTGAATCAACAGGCAGTTTCACTGAATCTGTGGTAAACCATACATATACCGATGAGCCAAGCTGCAGCAAATTTTCTTCGTTATATATGGGGTTTTGTTTGAAAACGAAGGCTTTTGCCGAATCTTCAGCCGTGCTGATTGTACTGTCGAATGTGAAAGTGCCGATATTCAGGGATGAGGCCAGAATTTTATCCCTCGCTTCTTCAATTCCCAGGCCAATAAGGTCAGGAATGGGAGTTCTCCTGTTGCTCAGACCTTTGCCCAGTACAAGGTCGATAAGCGATCCTTTCTGTATTGAATCACCGGGTGCAACGGCTTTGCCATTATGGAGCTGTTCCAGTACATAATCAATGGTCAGGTCGGGTTTGTAATTAAGTTTCCCCAGTTCCAGTCCTGAACTTTCCAGCAAAGCCATAGCCTGCCTTTTCGATAGCTCAAGCAGGTCAGGCATTTCAACCATCTCGGGCTGGAAGGCATTTATTATGACCATAATGCGGCGGTTCTTCTTAACTTCGGCTCCGGCCGGGGGATTCTGTTCAACCACGTGACCCCGCGGAACAACATTGGTATACACTGAATCGTTAACCTCGAATCTCATCTTGTTTTCTTTAACTGTCTTCTCCGCCTCCTCAATACTTAATCCGTATAAATCGGGTACGGGCTTCGATTGTCCGTGCCTTGTAAATATGCTCAGCCACAGCAGTGTGGCAAAAAGGATGATAACCGCAATGGCAATTGCCAGTCCCAGGTTTTTTAAGAAATCCTTACTGGTAAGGAATTTTTTAAGGCTCATAATACCGCTTTATTAAAATAATAACGTATGGGCAAAGATAAAATTATATGGTCAGTATCTTACCACTCCTTTACAACATTATACAGGGTGTCCCTTTCAACGGGTTTAAAGCCTGCGCCCCTGATAAGCTTGCATATTTCAGGGGTTGTCATAGACGGGTTCATGTCTCCTGCACCGGCCATTGAATAGATTTTGGTGGTATCGTCAATTGTTCCGTCCACATCATCCACACCAAACGACAGGGCCAGCCTGGTTGCTTCCTTGCCCAGTGCGGGCCAGTATGCTTTAATGTGCTGAAAGTTGTCAAGGAATATACGTGACACGGCATAGTTTTTCATGTCTTCAATTATATTAAGCTCTCCCCAACGGCTCATCTGATTATTTTCCTTTCTGAATTTCAGGGGGATGAATGAATTGAACCCGCCTGTTTCATCCTGCAGCTTCCTGAGCCTTTCCATATGATCTATCCTGTGCTCATATGTCTCCATATGACCGTACAGGATAGTGGCATTCGATGGTATACCAAGCTTATGGGCTTCTTTATGTATTTGCAGCCACCTTGCCGATGAAGATTTATCCCTGCAGATTTTTGCTCTTAGCTTTTCATCGAATATCTCTGCCCCGCCCCCGGGGATGGACATCAGCCCGCATTCTTTCAGTTTGAGTAATCCCTCGCTTATGCTCAACCCTGATTTGGTTATTATATAATCCAGCTCAATAGCCGAAAAAGCTTTAATATGCAGTCCCGGCCTGTGCTTCCTTATCATTTGCAACATCCTGCAATAGTAATCAATATCATGATCGGGATGAACACCTCCCACAATATGAACTTCAGTTACGGGTTTGTTATCGAAGCGGCGTACTATATCCAGGATTTCTTCAAGACTGTAATTCCATGCTTCTTTGCTGCCTGCAGGCTTCCTGTAAGAGCAGAATGCGCAGTTGTAGATACATATATTTGTTGGCTCAACATGAAAATTGCGGTTGAAATATGCACGGTCTCCGTTTTTTCTCTTCCTTACAATATCTGCCAATAAACCGGGCAGTCCGGTATTGGATGAATTGTAGAGAAGTAGCGCTTCCCGGGAGGAGATCCTGGTGCCCTGTGTTATTTTTTCGTAAACTGGTTTAAATTCCCGGGGTATATATTCTTTCATGCTGAATTAACAATTATCAGTCTGTAAAGTTAGCAAGAAAGAGAAAAGAAGGAAGAAAAAAAAGTGCTCCGAAAACTACGAAGCACTTTAAATTGTAAGGTGGGAGGTAAAATTTATCCTTTATGTTTTGGTTCATCCGAAACACTTAATTTTTTCCTGCCTTTTGCCCTGCGCCTTGCCAGTACTTTCTGTCCATTGGCAGTCGACATCCTTTCCCTGAAGCCATGCTTGTTCGATCTTTTTCTTCTCGAGGGTTGAAATGTTCTTTTCATCTTATAATGAGTTTCTTATTTCTTACTTAGCTTGATTGAGCTGCAAAAGTAATTAT
>JBNJHQ010000086.1:0-11023 GCA_051748705.1 Bacteroidota bacterium
GATTACGGGGCAAGGATGCATGATCCGGTGATTGGGAGATGATTTTTGGTAGAAAATAAAGCTGGAAAACAAAATTTACTTATTTATATATATCCTTTCTGTGCCCAACTGAAACAACAATAACAATTATCCTATCATCATAGATTTCATAGATAATTCTGTATTTTGAAACCCTTATACGATAGGCATCTTCTCCTTTAAGTTTTTTATATCCGGTTGGCCTGGGGTTTTCAGCCAGGTTTGCGATTGCTTTCTTAATTAAAGGAATATACTTCTTGTCAAGTTTTAAGATTTGCTTCTGTGCATAACGCTCTACAAAAACGGTATATTTCATTTTATAGCGTCTTCTATTTCCTTGAAAGCCTGCTCAAAGGGTATAGGATCTCCCTTATGGGATTTTGCCTTGCGATATTCTCTGATCTCATCCAGTTCCTCGGAATCAGCCACCAACTTCTTATATCTCTTTATTGGAATCTGAACAGCAATCCTCCGGCCATTTTTATCAATTATATAGTTTTCTTCTGTCATATTCATATAATTACCTCATTAGTCTAACATTCCTGTTATTACAAAGATAAGCTACCAGCCAAAAAAATCAAAATCATTCATGTCCAGCTATGAGTAATGCCTACTTCTACAATAAATAATTAATTTTAGACATGGCGATTTTAAATAGTGATTTGGTTCAAGAGCCAGCGGTAAAGCTGATGAAGAGAGCGATTATGATATACTTATTATTACCTCACAAAGCTTATCGTCTGAAGATAAATTATCCTTAAGGACGAAAATCAGGAAAGAGCTATTAAGGAAAGGGATCAGATCTGATATATTAATTCAGAGCAGAGGGGAGATACAAAAAAAGAAAAAACTACCCGGGCATTTAATCCGTCATATTCTCAAAGAAGCCATCGTCTTATGAATCAGGAAAAGGAAGAATAAGATCCACCTGCAGAATAATTCTTCGCATTTCAAGTTTTGACAGCCGTTCACACTTATCCCGGCTTCCTTTTATCCATGAGCATATTTACCATGTCCTCTGCGGTCTCCCTGCTTATACCTGTTTCCCCTGACAAGAATTAAGAACCGGCCTCTAGAGCTGTTTAAACGATGGAAGTAATGCCGGTTCCATTTTGCATTAAATAATACTTATTATTCTGTTTAGCGGGCAAATATTCCCCATAAGGCAACTGCAAAAAGGATAATCATAAATATCCAGAAAAAGCCGCTGAGCGCAATAACACCTTCTTCCTCTATTTCTTCTTCAGCTTCAGGAAGTGGCCTTCGCGGCCTTCTCAATGGTGGGGCGGCAGCTGAAAGCAGCAGGGCAAAAAGTATAATCACGAATAATGTCGGTATCCACGCAACACCCCAGTAAACGGGACCGACAGGATTGATCCATGCCTCGGCAGCTAGACCCACCAGAATGAGGATCAGCAGGAAACTCCATAAGGTGCCCCAGGGACCCCTTGCCCTGAAAATGTAATAGAATGCTACTCCAACAATAACGGCAGCCAGAATCGTAACAATAATCTCTAAAAGTTCCATAATTAATGCTTTAAAGGTTAGTATTCTGTTACATGTATCACATAGGAAAATACCGTGCCATTGGTTAAAAGACACCAGAAGAGAAGGGGCGGAATGGCTAATACACTAATATGCAATTAAATAGAAAAATTATTATTTGTTTTTAATGGGGCAGGGCTTCTACATTATGAGCATACTGTCTACAAAGAATCAAAGTTTTCTGAGGATAATCAATGCTGATTAAAAGGCAGTAATTCTTTCATTTTAATAGCGTTCTCAACAGCATATGCCTTATAGTCGTTATTAAAGTAGACATAAGCCACAGCGGCTCCGGATTTGTTGATTTTGTCACTCCATTGTCCGAGTTCCTTCTCACTGTAACGATAACGGTACCACTCTTCTTTGCCATGAAAACGTAAATATACCTTGCCTGAGCTAACTTCAAGCGTTTCGAGCAGATCCCCGGGAGCCGAAAGGCTGCAAACTGTAACACCATACGAAGAAAGCAAGTCGTATATCTCCCGCTTGAACCATGATATATGCCTGAATTCTATTACATTGGTATAAGTTTTATCAAGTTCTTTACAGAATGCCTCTATCTTTTCATCGTTCCTGTGAAGATTACCCGGCAACTGCCACAGCACTGCCCCGAGCTTCTCTTCAAGAGGTTTTATGGCTTTATAGAACTTTTTGACATGTGTTTTGCAGTCTTTCAACTTTTTCATGTGGGTGATATATCGGCTTCCCTTAAGGGAAAAACTGAAGTCCGGGGGAGTCTGTTCAAGCCATGATTTTAAGGTATCCTTTTCGGGGATTTTATAAAAAGTATTATTGATTTCAACCGAATTAAAATGCTGTGAATAATACTCAAGCCAACTTTCTTTTTTTATGTCTTCAGGGTAAAATTTACCTTTCCAGTCACTATAATGAAACCCCGAACATCCCATAAATTTTTCCATCTTCACTTGAATAAACAGTTAGAAAATATAATTCAGTCTTAAACCGCATCATATAAGTTACGAAAATTTTACTGGATAAGCCGGTTTGATTCCGGATTAAAAATACGGGGCATTGCCCTGTCAGAAGTAAGGGGGCAGGAAAGGGGATCCTATATTAATCCGTGTTATTACACAATTCCAGGTTATATATAAAAATTTTGTTGGCCGGGTAGGCACTGCACAACTGTTCACAGTAGATCCTGGCTTTTTCAGGAGAAGGGTCCACTTCGAGGTAGATCTTTGAAAGGAAATAACGTGAAATGGTCAGGCTTACGCTATCTGATGAGCTGAGATTGGCTTCAAGTATTTTAATCCCTTCTTCTCTTAATCCCGGGTTATTGAAAAGTAATTTGCTTTTGCCAATATTGAACAGGGCCAGGTAGACATTGAACAGCTCTTTTTGCGCGCAAGTTAAACCACCTGTATCAAATCGCTGGATAATATGGTTAATCTTCATAAAGTCAATCATCATGGGAATAAGCTTACCCTGCATCGCTTCCAGCCTGAAGGAATAGCTCAGGGTGATCAGCTCTTCAAGACTGTATGGCTCCCTGCTTTTATTTATGTCAGAATAAGTGGACTTCAAAGCTGACTCAAAGTTCTTATAAGCTTCCCGCGAGTCAGCTGTAAGCGCTTCCCACCACAACAGGTCAATATTAAGAATATTATATTCCCATTTATCCAGCCCGGTTTTTGCCCTGTCCAGTTCAAGCCTTGCCTCTTTAAAGTCCTGGTTATAAATAAGATCAAAAATCCTGGTAAAATCCCTGTCGTTTTCTCCAAATGCGAACAGCCTGCTGGTAAAAAACAGCAGAAAGATTAAATGAACCGGTAATATTCGTTCTATACTTTTCTTAAAACTCATTCTGATGCTTGGTTCTGGTATGTTTCAATCAGTGTTAATAGTTCGGAATAAACCCTGCTCTTTTCATCCTCAATCTTTTTGACGGCAAAATTTGAGGCATTGGTGTATCCCCCGGTATAATACCTTACGAACCAGGAAGACAGTATAAGCAGCCCGTCTATTATGCCGTAGTTAAGTGCTGTATAGACAGCATAGTATGAAACCCCGCTTACCAGGAGGAAGGAGTTTATGCCGTTAAAAACTTCACCGGTATGAATTTGTCCCAGCCCGGGCAGGAGGATGCTCATAAGCTGCACTTTTGAGGGCCTGTACTTCTTATTGAAATCTTCAAAGTCAGAAAAGAGGGTATTTATTTGTGCTGTTCCTGTTGAATCAAGTATCTGTGAAAAATATCCACGTGATTCTTCAAATTCATCCATCCCGTAATGGCAGATTGCCATATAAAGATTTTTCCTGTCGCTTAAATACCCGGAGGGACGGTCCGGCAGGTCAAGCAGTTCATACAATGCCAGCAGGTAAGAGCCCTGGTTAAAATTGCACAAGGCCTTATTGAGCTTTATTTCAAATTTAATACTGTCATTATTCTCGATATTCAGGGCAAGGTCATAATACTTAAGGGCATTGTCGAAATCAGACAGCCTGTAATGAATTGAGGCAATCCTGGAGTACAGTTCGTTATAGCGGTTCTCGCTGTCAAAGAAAAGTACACGCTGGTATTCCTTAAGGGCAAGCCGGTAGTTACCCATGGCAAACTGTTCATCAGAGAATTTTTTCATCTGGTGAATATCCTGTGCAGCCAGGGGAGGCAGGAGGAAGAGGCTAAAAAGAATTATATATAATAAGCTCCGCATTGTCCTGGTACCTTTTTCGCATATCCGAGTTATATGTTTTAGCAGCCTTGGCCGAGCCCCAGAGGTTAGCAGAATAGAAGCTGACGGCCAGGGAGCCGAAGATCCACCCGTTAACGCTTTTTATACCCTTTTTGTCAAAAGCCCTGTATGAGGCCCAGGCATTCGATCCGATGAAAAGGAAAGAAACGATGGCATCTCCCCACCTGTTTGAATATGCCTTACCGCTGCCCGGTATTACCGCTGACATCATTACTGCAAGGGCCGGGCTTTTATATTTTTCATTTTCAAAGTTATAGGTAAGCCTGTAGAGACCGGGGTTATTTGCCATTATAAGATCCTTGTTATGACTGGAGTAGGCAAAGGCGGAATCATACCTTCCGCTAACCCAGAAATAACTCAATTCATAAAAACTTCTGTCGCCGGGCTTCAGCATTTCAGTTATATCAAAAAACCTTTCTGATCCCGATTTGCATGTCAGTGAAAAAGCGAGGTATTCTTTTGCAGCTGGTATTGACCGGTCCAGGTAAATATTGTCTTCAAGGATACGGAATGAATGATCCAGCCTGTCGCACTGGCCATTAAGCCTGTATGACTGAACAAGTTCCAGTTTGACAGTCGTATCACCCGGCCATAAAAAATACAGCCTTTCATACTCTTCCATTGCAAAGCTGTACTGGCGTGTCGACCTGAGATACCTTGCAAATTCGAGTGAATTCCTGTAATCCAGGAGATTCTCCTGGGCGCCTGCACCGAGCATAACTATGCAGGACAGGGCAAGGGAAAGGATGATTTTTTTACCTGACGGGGTCATAAAAGCGTTTTTTATTCATATCAAGGGGATAGTGATCATGTCCTGCCAGTCCATGGCAGCGCGACAAGCGGTCAAAGGTGCTCAGCCAGCCAATGAACAGGCCTTTTTGCCGGAATGCCTGCACTGCATATTCCGAGCATGAAGGTGTAAAGATGCATGTTGGCATATCCTGTGACGATATAAAGGTTTTATAAAACAGGAAGACCGATGATACAGCTATATCGATCTCATTTTTCGACTCCCTGAGTGGCTTTGTATAATCACTCATAGATGTGTCTGCCCTGTTAAACAGTGCTTTAAGATCTTTGTCGACCAGTGCCTGTGCCTTTATGGGAGAAGCATTCAATGCGAACACTATGAGGACAATACCAATTGCATATTTACCGGTTCTCATAAGCATTTACAGTTTGAAGCGGTATGACTGTCTGTCTGACATATCATTCACTTTGATATTACTGAAATCGGTTACCTGGTAATTCTCACCCCCTGAACTGTCATATAGTATCTGTACGATCTGTTGAGGAAATTCAAAAGCGCCTATTTTAATGTAATTCCTGAAAAATTGTTTGCTGAGTATCTCCTGGTTATCACCTACCATTATAACACTTTCAAGCCGCATATCTTTCTTTGCAACCACCACATGATCCATCATAAAGTTAAGTTGTTCGGGTATTTTCCAGTATGAAAGCACACGGTCACCTTTCTTTTCCACCTTGCTCATATTGTAATTCGATTTTTTCAGTCCATAGTCATTTAACCCTGAATTAAGTGAGAGGTGGAATACCGTAAACTCGTTTATCGCAGGGATAGTCACTCTCTGCATAAGGGTGTCGCCGCTATATTTATAAATGCTCGTGTCCTTACTTAACCATATTTCTTCCCGGGGGAAAGTGATGGAATAAATCAATTCCTTAATGTTTTTATCGTAATAAACAGTTCCCCTGGTAAGGCTTTTTGTTCCGTTGCTGTTACTTATCTTGACACTGAAGTCAGCCTTCACCCTGAAATAATCCTGGCTTAAGCCGGCCTCACTGAAGCCGATAATTATTATCAAACAAATGAAAAGGTGCTTTATCATGCAGAAATAATTTTTACCAAAATAATGCAGTATTAATTACAAAAACAAAAGATGCCTTAAAAAACAGGCATCTTTCATTTCTGTCAGATTTTTTAAAAATATTTCAATTAAGCAGTAACTTCTTTAGTTGTAAATCCTAGTAAAAGGCGTCATACAGTACGAAATAATAGAGAACGGAGAGAACTACGCCGGCTCCTGAACTTATAAGGCAACCTGTGAAAGCTCTCTTTGTCAGTGCACTGTCCTGGTCGGTAAGTACATAAACCAGTAGCCATCCTACCCATCCGAGAATACATCCCCACCAGAAGGCCGGGATTCCCATCAGCGGATCTCCGCCCTGTGCTATGCCCAGTGGAGCGGTAATGTCGCTGATCCCGGCGATGAGGTCACTGTTCATTGCTTCAAGATCTGCGTAAGTTACACCTTCATTCATTGAAAGGTAAGAGTCAAGTTCGTACAATTCGCCAAGAGCCTGGTCGAGCTGGTTTTCATCAAGCACAAACTCAGATTCTTCCATGCCTGGCAGGCCCGTATTTATTGTTGCAGCAGACAGTACATGTGTCTGGGCTGACAACAAAACCAGGCTTAAGAACAAGCTTAAGGATTTTAAGAGGATTTTTTTCATAAGGTTTTACTTTAAGGTTCGATTTTATTTAATGTGGTTTTAAGTCAATAAAGAATATATCCGGTTTTTATCATCAGGTTGCTTTGTTCTGCTTCTACGCTCAAATATAATTTTTTTTTATAAAGTATTGATGATTGATCAAAATTATTTTTTCATTTGCTGCATATACTTTCCGCTTCCTTTTAATTTTGATTTGAGAGCTCCGTTGCTGAACACTAAAAAATAAGTAATTTAGTTAGTTATGAGTCTGGTAATAATGAAAAATAACTGCTTTCCGGAAAATTATGTGTATCTTTGCCAAAATTTCTGATTTGAGAACAGCGCTCTAAAAAATTATTTTACGCTCTATTATTAACTCCGGCACTTTTTTCTAAATCCTAAATTTTATTATAAGTAAGCATAATTCAAGGTTCTTATGAATTGCTCTAAACGGCAGTATGCTTTAGCAAGGGTGGCAGAAAAGCCATCAGCGACAGTATCACTTCCTTCGCAATGAATGAGAATCCGGTTATGTAAGTTAACAATTAAACAACAAACAAAATGAACATTTATGTAGGAAACCTTGATTTCAAGGTAAATGAAGATGATCTTCAAAAAGTATTCGAAGAATACGGAACTGTCAGCTCAGCAAAGATTATAGTTGACAAATTTACAGGCAGAAGCAAAGGCTATGGATTTATTGAAATGGATGATGATTCAGACGCCAGCAAGGCCATAAAAGACCTTGACGGATCTGTAATGGAAAACAGGGAGATAGTTGTCAATGAGGCAAAGCCCAGGAAAACAAGGTATTAATAGACATATAATATACTAATGTTTAAAGGAAAAGTAAAATGGTATGATGAAACCAAAGGATTTGGTTTCATTAAAACCGAAAGCGGGGAGGACATATTTGTGCACCGCACCGGTCTGCTCTATTCCAGTGATATACTTCAAACCGACCAGGAGGTTGTTTTTGAGGTTAAGCAGGGAGATAAGGGCATGGTAGCTTATGATGTAAAATCAGCTTAGAATATTTTTAATGCGGCAACTGGTAATAACCAAACAATTAACTCCAAGAAATGAGGAATCAATAAACAGGTATTTCAACGAGATCAGCAATTATCCTATGGTAAGTGCTGAAGAAGAAGTTGAATTATCTGTTAACATCAGGAAAGGGGATATTAAAGCACTCGATAAACTGGTGCTGGCCAACCTGAGGTTTGTTATATCAGTTGCCAAACAGTATCAAAACCAGGGCCTGTCATTGCCGGATTTAATAAATGAAGGGAATATAGGCCTGGTTAAAGCTGCCCGCCTGTTTGATGCATCGCGCGGGTTTAAATTCATTTCTTACGCTGTATGGTGGATCCGCCAGAGTATTGTGCAGGCTATATCAGACCAGACAAGGATTGTTCGTTTGCCCCTTAACAGGATAGCGGCAATAAATAAAATTAAAAAAGCTATACCTTACCTGGAACAGCTTTATGAGAGGGAGCCGACTGAAGATGAGGTGGCGAATTTTCTGGATATCAAGAATGAAAAAGTAGAAACAGCCAACCGGATAAAAAACAGGCAGGTTTCTTTTGATGTGCCTCTGGGAGGGGATTATGACGACAACTTCAGTCTGTATGATACAGTGCAGAACGAAAGCATATCTCCTCCAGACAAGGTTCTGATGAATGAATCTCTCATGATAAACATAAGAAGGGCACTGGCAAAACTGAGCCACAGGGAAGCTGCCATACTGAATATGTCTTTCGGGCTGGATGGCCATGCTGCATGGTCATTGCAGGATATAGCTGATAAATACGGGATGTCATCGGAAAGAGTGAGACAGATAAGAAACAATGGCCTTTCCAAACTTAAACTTTTGCTCAGGGATAATACTGATTTTTTGGGCGATTGATTAATTTATATCATGACAGCTGATCCGGAAATTAAAAATAATATTGAGGAGAAATTCTTATGGGAAGATCACAGGAAACATTTAAAAAGAAAGATGTAAGGAACAAAAGGGCCAAGAAGAGAAAGGAAAAGGCAGAAAAAAGAATGGCCAGGAAAGATAATGATAAAAAGAGCGGTCTGAATGACATGATCGCATACGTTGATGAGAATGGAGTTATTAGTTCAACTCCCCCTGATCCGAAAACAAAAGAGGAAATTGACCCAGAAGATATCGAGATCTGAATCCCGGGAATGCAAAAAAGATATTCCACCTATAGCTAAAATTAAATGCATTTATTAACTTTGGTATAAAATCTTCTTCCTGATGAAGCTCAAAGGAACCAGGATATTATACCTGGCTGTGATCATAGCAACTATAGCCTCCTGTACAGTCACAGAACCTGTCATACAGCAGGATCAGCTCCTTGTTACCCGCAAGTATGTTGGCAACCTGCTAGATTACAGGCGTGTTGAAGGCGAAGGCCTGCTCGATCCCGATGTGGTGTGGCTCAAAACCACCATGGAAAGCAACTATGGTAAAATAGGCATTTACATTAAGGGTGAGCTGAAATTAAATACCGGTGAACGGCTTTATATAAGGAGAACTCACTCCGATAGCCCCGGTATCAGTCAATGGACTTATTTTCTTGAATCAAACACCGGTGAAGTATATTACCGCCTGCATGCTTCCAGGAAAGGGGAGGATGTCCTGTTCCCGAAGGAATTGTTTTAATACTGCCCGGGTGCTACCTCCTTGCATCCTGCATAGCCAATAAACCAGGGCTTTCCCGTGTTCAGCCTGAACGGTGCAACAAATTCGAACTAACCTGTACACTCACAATATAAGCTTCTGCAAACAGCAGGCTCCGGTTATTTTGTGACCTCATCGAATATTGCATCCAGCAGCCCCCTGCCATCTTTTGTATCCTGCGACTGCTCCCAGAACATGATTCCGCCAAGTTCATTGTCAATTACATATCCCGACTTGAGTTTCACCGATAAGGTGTCATCAAAGGTGATAAAGAGGCTGTCCGAGCTGTTAAAAATGTATGGTGCTCTGGCCTTTTCATCACGGTATACCATATAGCCGTTTTTATTCTCCATACTGTCCCTGATGGCTGCATAGGAGGGCCATCCTCTCTGGGCACCGCGTGTGGGCTGGTACAGGCCATTGTTAGCAATTGTTGCAACCTTCCATGCTTTACCGTAAAAAGCGGCCCCTACTACCAGTTGCTCACTGTCAACACCAAGGTCACGGCAGAAATCCACTATGCTCTCAATGGATCTTGGTCTCCAGTCGGGTTCGTTTTTATTTATTATACTGTCATTAATATATGTCAGGTAATCGGTTCCTTCAAGATCATTTAAGCCTACGTGTCCAAGGTTGGTATGATGGAAGGTGTAAGGCTGACTACCGCCAACGAAATCATAGGTCATCAGGTTCATGTAATCAGCATATTTCATCACCTCGAGGGTTTCAATCTTCTCAAAAAATTTATCCCAGCCTGCTGCTGCAAAAGTGAGTGTCAGTTTTTTGCCTGTAGCGTCCATGGCTTCACGCAATTCTTTCATAAGAGCTGTGAAATTCTCTTTGTCCTCCTGTCTGAATGGGTTCCCGATTCCCGGTAAACCGGGGTACTCCCAGTCAATATCAAGACCATCAAGCTCATATTCGTTGATGAAATCAATTGCGCTCTGAACGAATATAGCCCGGTTTTCTTCGGATATGGCCATATCGGAAAAACCTCCTGAGCCACCCCATCCACCGCAGGCAACCATGACTTTCAGTCCCGGGTTCCTTTGCTTTTGCAATACAAGTTCCCTGAGTCTTTCTTCGGATTCGACACTCCGGAAGGCCATCTCAAAATCAATAACCTCGGTAAATGAAAAAATTACATGCGTAAGTTTTCCCACCGGTATTTCTGAAGGAGCATAATTATTACGGGCCATATAATACGCCATAACAGCCACCCCTGAACTATCAACAGAGAAGTAATTTTCAACTTCCATTTTCCCTTCCTGTTCATCTGCACTTCCACATGAATAAAGCAGGGCAAAAATGATGGTTCCAATAAGTACAAAATGTTTCTTCATGGTATTGAATTATAGTTTATTAATTATGATTTTTTTGTAGTTTGAGATTTAATTCACAGTGCCAGCTTAATTTTATTACTTCCATAAAGATACATTTTTTAAATAAGCCGGAAAGGATACTATCCTGAAGTCGGTGTCCGTGTTGGTTGTATAACAAGGTTCCGCATCTTCAGAATTATATTATGCAACATCAATTAATCCCGGTATTATTTTTAACTTACCCCGACAAAACTATAACAATACCTGCCATG
>JBNJHQ010000087.1:0-10946 GCA_051748705.1 Bacteroidota bacterium
TCCATTCGGAGGCCAGGTCGGTCCTGCATTTAAAATTCGACTCCATTTCATAACACTGGTCTCCGATCAACACAAGACCTTCATCATCAGCTATATCATAAAAGTTAAAATCACTGTCTGTCTGAACCCACTTGAAATCGTGTTTCCAGAACCTCCTTGCCATGACCCTGGTGAGCGCGACTGATGTCCTTGACCGGTAATCAAGATAAATGGTATTGAGTTCATGCGGTGGCCTGTTGCTTAATAAAAGCACTGTGCGGACCGGACCCCTGCTGC
Organism: Bacteroidota bacterium; assembly: GCA_051748705.1. GTDB lineage: Bacteria > Bacteroidota > Bacteroidia > Bacteroidales > VadinHA17 > UBA9300. Next base: position 277 of record JBNJHQ010000087.1, read on the forward strand.
CAATGCAAAAATCACTGATGACAGACAGGGATGGATTCTCATGTATGGCAGCAACCGGGATTAAGCCGATATCGGCTTTTCCTTCTATTAGCTTCCTGGCGCATTCTGCCGGGTGGTCAATCCCAATGTCGGCATTGAGCCTGATACCTGAATTTTCCAGACCATATATAAGGGGATAGGTATTGGAATACCTTACCGCTGATATTCTGACTTTAAACATGAATTACTGAGTGAATAGTGGCTTAAATGCCCGAAATTACAAAAATTCAGTTTTATTTCCCCCTGTAATGTAGTAAATTTACAACTTGTCAGAATCAGGAACTAATCATATACGAATGGATCTTAATAAATTAACAGCTGTTTCACCCCTTGACGGAAGGTACAGGGAAAAAGTCAGGGAGCTGTCCGGGTATTTTTCGGAATTCGGGCTCATTAAATACAGGATAAGGTCCGAAGTGGAATATTTTATTGCCCTGTGCAATATTCCATTACCCCAGCTCAAGGCATTCAGCTCTGAAAACTTTGAACTGCTCAGGTCTTTATACCGGGACTTCAGAATAAGTGATGCAGAAAGGGTCAAGGATATTGAAAAAGCAACAAATCATGATGTAAAAGCTGTAGAATACTTTTTGAAAGAAAAATTCAGTGAATTTAACCTTGCTGAATGGTCTGAATTCATTCACTTTGGCCTCACATCACAGGATATAAATAATACTGCCTCACCCCTGGCACTTAAGGAATATTCAGAGCAGGTATTTTACCCCTTGCTTGATGGGTTAATTTCAACCCTGAAGAAGCTGGCCGGGGAATGGGATGGCATCCCTATGCTTTCGCGCACGCACGGACAGGCGGCAACCCCCACCAGGCTTGGTAAAGAGATAATGGTTTTTGTTAAAAGGCTCGAAGATCAGGCAGAGCAGCTTAAATCTGTTCCATGGTCGGCCAAGTTCGGAGGCGCCAGTGGGAACCTCAATGCTCATTATGTGGCCTATCCCGGGATAGACTGGGACCGCTTTGCTGATACTTTTGTGAATGATACCCTGGGATTGAAAAGATCCAGGCCAACCACCCAGATCGACAGTTATGATAACTTTGCTGCCCTCTCGGATGCCCTGCGCAGGATAAATACCATTCTGATTGACCTTTGCAGGGATATATGGCTTTATATTTCCTTTGATTATTTCAAACAAAAAATAAGCGACCATGAAGTGGGATCATCTGCAATGCCCCATAAGGTCAACCCCATAGACTTCGAGAATGCCGAAGGAAATCTTGGCATGTCCACTGCCATCCTGGGTCACTTTTCGGAAAAACTGCCGGTATCAAGGTTGCAGCGCGACCTTTCAGATTCGACAGTTCTGAGGAATACAGGCGTCCCTTTTGCTCACTCGCAGATAGCAATCCTTTCAATAATAAAGGGTCTGGGTAAACTGATTGTCAATAATGATACCATCTACCTCGATCTTAATGACAACTGGGCGGTTATTGCTGAGGCCATCCAGACAATACTCAGGAGAGAAGGCTATCCCAAACCATATGAAGCACTTAAGAAACTGACGCGTACAAATAAAAAAATCACCCGTGAAACCCTGGTGAAATTCATTGATGGTCTGGACCTTAAAGACGGGGTGAAGAAGGAGTTAAAAGAAATCTCACCCTTTAATTATACCGGAAAGTAAAAGAAACAGTATGAAGAGATTCAGGGTCCTCTTATCGTTCATAAAGCCCTACAAATGGTTTGCCGGTCAGAATGTCCTGTTTAATATGCTGGCTGCTGTTTTTTCATTGTTCACCTTCAGCCTTATAAGCCCTTTCCTGAAAATATTGTTCGGGGTGGTACCGGAAACGCCGCATCCCGGTCAGTTTGAAATGACAAAAGACTGGGTTACAGATATTATTAATTATTATATAGGTCACTATATTGAAAGGGCAGGTCCCGGGGCTGCCCTTATCGGAGTGTGCCTGCTGGTCATCAGCGCAAGCCTTTTCAGGAATATCTTTGTCTTTGCGGCAAACAATGCCCTTGCCTATCTTCGGTCCTATACCGTCAGGGATATGCGTAAAAGGTTGTATGACAAGGTATTACGTCTGCCAGTTTCCTATTTCACAGAGTCCCGCAAGGGGGATATTATGACCCGTATCTCAAATGACGTTGAGGAAATACAGGTGTCTATTATGGGATCACTTATTATGCTTATGAGGGATCCCGTGACAATAGTTATTTTCCTGGTTTTTTTGTTTATCATAAGTTTCAAGCTGACACTCTTTGCTCTTTTACTGATGCCTCTCAGCGGCTGGATAATAGGAAGAATAGGCAGGAACCTGCGTGCAAAATCCTTTAAGGGACAGGAGAAACTGGGAAAATTATTATCTGTGGTGGAAGAAACACTGGGAGGCTTAAGGATAATCAAAGCTTTCAATGCTGAAAAAGAAATGCAGAACAGTTTTTCCGGGATTAACGAATTCTTCACAAAAATTTACAGGAGGGTGCTGCGCAAACGTTACCTGGCATCACCTGTCAGTGAATTCCTTGCAACAATCTCGCTGATGCTGGTGATGTATTTTGGGGGTATACTGGTACTGAAAGGCTCAACGGAAATGACATCCGACCAGTTGATAGTCTTCCTTGTGGTTTTTTCCCAGTTGATACCTCCTGCAAAAAACATAACAACATCATACTTCAATGTCCAGAAAGGTATGGCATCGCTTGAGCGACTGGAATATATACTGGATGCGGAAGAGAAGATCACGGAGAAGAAAGATGCCGTATCCGTCAGTTCATTTAAGCAGATGATAAAGTATGAGAACGTCAGTTTTGCCTATACCAGGGATCTTGTCATTAAAGATGTGTCATTCACGGTGCATAAGGGCCAGACACTGGCAATAGTAGGTAAATCGGGATCAGGTAAATCAACACTCGTCGACCTGCTGCCACGCTTTATGGATGTTGATAAAGGGAGTATAAGCATTGATGGGATTGACATACGTGATATGAAGCTGAATGACCTCAGGGCTTTAATGGGTATAGTGAGCCAGAATGCCATCCTCTTTAATGACAGTTTTAAAAAGAACATAGCCTTCGGATCAGACAATGATTCTCTTGATGACATTAAAAGAGCAGCACGAGTGGCAAATGCTCATGAATTCATTATGGAAACACCAGGCGCTTATGACTATAATGTCGGCGAAGGAGGAAATAAACTCAGCGGGGGTCAGCGACAGCGTATAAGCATAGCCAGGGCCGTTCATGCCAATCCCCCGATCCTGATACTTGATGAAGCAACTTCAGCTCTCGATACGGAATCGGAACGGCTGGTACAGGATGCTATTGAGAACCTGATGAAAAACAGGACCTCCATTGTGATTGCTCACAGGCTTTCCACGGTGCGCAGGGCAGATGTTATAATTGTTATTGATGAAGGACGTATCGTGGAGCGCGGATCGCACGAAGAACTGCTGAGGAATGAACGCGGTTTGTATACAAAATTGTATAATATGCAAATGATGGAATAACAGGTGCTTCAATCATGCACTTATTGCTTACGGGAAATATAAAGGTACTATCATGGAAAACAAAGTCACAGAACAGTTCATCAGCCTGTCACTCAATCCCGAATCAGGCCGCTACCAGGTCCTCGGTAATTATCTCACTTACGGTATTGTTGGTGCTTTGCTTATGGACCTGAGCCTTGCCGGTAAGATTATCATAGAGGGAGATAAGGTAATGATAGCTAAGGATAATTCAATGACCGGTATCCCGGCCTTTGACAGGATGCTGAAAAGGATCTCGGTATCAGCTAAAGAGCGCACAATAAAAATATGGGTTAGGCGCCTGGGAAGCAGGTCAGCCTGGTACCGTAAGGAGATGCAGAAATATTTTGTAAAAAGCGGCATCCTCAAGGAGGAAAAGAAGCGATTCCTGTTCATTCCTTACCGGCTCCATTATGTTGCAAAACAGGGAGCAAGAAAGAATCTCATCCTGAGGTATAAAGATATTATCCTTTACAAAAAGCAGCCTGAAGAGCATGAGATAATGGTTATGGGCCTGATGTACGCATGCAGGATGCACAGGGTACTTACAAAGGGAGGTCCGGAAAGAAGAAAAGTAAGGAAGAGGCTGGTGGAGATAATAAAGGACAATGAATTTGCTTCAGGAATAAATAAAGCAATAATTGAAATGCAGGCTGCCATAAGCGGTGCAATAGCTGCCACGGCAGCAATGTCGGCAGCTTCATCGGCATCCGGTAATTGACCGGGGCATGAAGTTTCAACAGCTGTATATTTTATATAATTCCCGTTTTTGAGGGGGATAATGGTAAGGATGATGCAAGGTTGAGCTTTTGTAAGAAGTGAACCATCCCCGGGTATTGATTGTATATACCCTGGATGGTGAATTATTAATAAAAAATTCCTTTTGATGAAATACAGGACAGAAAAAGATGCCCTTGGCCCGGTGAAAGTTCCTGTGGATGCCCTGTACGGGGCGCAGACACAGCGTGCATCAGAGAATTTCCGTATAAGCGGCATTAAGCTGCAGAATGATTTTGTCAGGGCCCTTGCAATAATCAAGAAGCATGCTGCTGTGGTGAACGCTGAACTGGGACTGATCGAAAAGAAAGTATCCGGGCTGATAATTGCTGCCGCGGATGAGGTAATCGAAGGGAAACATAATGACCAGTTTATTGTTGATGTTTTCCAGACAGGCTCGGGCACATCCACCAACATGAATATGAACGAGGTGATAGCGGGAAGGGCCAATGAAATACATAGCGGCAGGAGGGGTTCGAAACAGCCGGTGCATCCCAATGACCACGTAAACCTCTGCCAGTCGAGCAATGATGTCATTCCATCTGCCATTAACATTTCCGTCCTTAGCCTGGTTGAGAATATGCTTGTTCCTGCCCTGGAAAAGCTGAAATCATCACTGTCCGTAAAGGCCGGGGAGTTTGCAGATGTGCAAAAACTGGGAAGGACACATCTCCAGGATGCCGTAGTCATGACTATGGGACAGGAATTTTCGGGCTATGCCTACCAGCTTCAGAAGGATATCGAAAGACTGGATGAGGCAGGGAAATATTTGCGTGAATTAAGCCTTGGCGGGACAGCAGTGGGTACGGGGATTAATGCCCACCCTGGATTTGCAGGGAAAGTAATAAAGTATATAGCAGCTGAAACGGGGCTTGATTTCAGGGAAACTAAAAACCACTTTGCTTCCCAGGCATCCCAGGACGATTCACTTGCGCTCAGCGGTGTACTGAAAACCATTGCTGTAAACATGGCTAAGATTGCCAATGATATAAGGTGGTTATCATCAGGACCCAGGGCCGGACTGGGTGAGATAAGGCTGCCTGCCCTGCAGCCGGGTTCTTCAATCATGCCCGGCAAGGTAAACCCTGTTATCCCGGAGGCTGTCCTGCAGGTTGCAGCACAGGTTACCGGTAATGATGCTGCCGTAACAGCTGCTGCCGGGGGAGGTAATTTCGAACTGAATACCATGCTTCCTGTCATTGCCTATAACCTTATACAGTCTGTGGAGATACTCTCAGGAGCCGCAACTGCTTTTGCTGACAAATGCGTTGATGGCATCGGGGTTAACAGGGAGAGATGCAGGCTCAACGTTGAAAACAGCCTGGATATAGCGGTTAAGCTTATTCCCTACATTGGCTATGACAGGGCTTCTGAAATTTCCAAACAGGCCTATGAGCAGAACCTTACGGTAAGGCAGGTGGTGGAAGAAATGCAAATACTTAGCGAAGAGCAGATGGACGAGGTGTTTTAGGTCGCACGCGATATTGTCCTGACCAGTTGGACAATCAGTATCTATAGCTCAAGCCCATGGCACTTTGAGCGTATTTGCTTTATTGTAAATCCTGCTTATCTTTGACCATTGCTGACGGAATTATAACTCATGGAAGCCAGTCTTTTTTCACAATATATACTGCCGGTAACCCTTGCCCTGATAATGATCACCCTGGGGCTCTCCCTCAATTTCGGTGATTTTAAAAATATCTTTTCAGCCCCGAAGGCTCTTATAATAGGACTTGCATGCCAGATGATATTATTGCCGGCCATAGCTTTCACCATAGCTTCATTGAGCAGCCTGCCAGGCCCTATCAAACTGGGTATTGTACTCATATCAATCTGTCCCGGCGGGGCCACATCAAACCTGATTACCTACCTGTTGAAAGGTGATGTTGCCTTATCTATCTCCCTGACTTCCATAAACAGCATACTCATATTATTTACCATTCCTGCTTTTGTTTTGCTTGGCACAAAGCTTTTTATGAAAGAGGAAACTGTCGTGTCAATGCCCTTTTTGCCAACCATACTCAAGATATTCCTGATGATATTACTGCCAACGGCAATAGGAATACTTATCAGGCACAGATTTCCAAAGAAAGCAGCTATAGTGGAGAAGTATATGAAATACATTACCACCATACTGCTTGCTGTTGTCTATCTCTTTGTAATCGTAACCAACAACAACGAAAGCGATCACCCCATGCGCCTTTATCTTCGTATTGCCCCTCTGGTATTTTTACTCAATGTGATTGGTATGAGTTCAGGGTATTACCTGGGACGATGGCTCAGGTTCAGGAAACCAAAACTGGTTACCCTCTCAGTTGAAGTCGGTATACAGAACAGTGCACTGGCTATAACCATTGCCAGCAGCCCTGTCTTTCTCAACGATACAAGCATGGCTCTCCCGGCGGTAATCTACGGGATGTTCACATTTTTCAATGCAATACTCTTCGGCATGATCGTCAACCGCTGGCACAATATAAAGGGAAGGATTAAGTATATCTGATTTCCCTGGCCGGTGGCCTTTATCATTTCAATTCCACTTCCACTGATTTACTCCCTGCTTTCCTGGATTCATAATCTATCACCACCTTTCCTTTACCGTTCACCAGGAACTGGTATTCAACCTTGTCGAAACCGGGAACCTGGCAGAAATGTATATCGGGCTTATGCTTTTTGTATTCCACCACGTTATTGTAGGGATCAGTAAGCTTGCCCCCGCTTATCACCGAGCCTGATTTGCAGGAGATGCTGAGTTTGTCTTTTGGATATAGCTTATTATCCACACTGCTGTAAAGCATTGATGCCATTGCTCCTTTGTTGTGCAGTCTCACCCTTATCCTGTAAAGATCTTTGTCTATCTTTTTGGTCTCAAACACCTCGAGGCTCACATCCGGTGTCTGCTGTGCGGCGAATATCACGGCGGAAGCATTCCTGTGAACCAGGTCCGTAAGCATGAAGGGGTGGGGCAGCCTTGAACTCATCTTTGACCAGCCGCCAATCTCAATTTCCCCGTATACAGGGTGATCATAAGCTTCCCATTCGTGGTACAGTTCACCCTGGGTAACATGATCATTGTATTTCAAACGCTCACGGCTCATCTCATTACTGCTTTCAAAGAGGCTCTGTTCTTCGCTTTTACGGAAGAGTGTGCCGTCATATGTTTCAGTTTCCACCTGGAACAGTTCACCCACAAATGAGTATGAACCTATTATATTGTCACAAAAGTCCGTAAAATCACCATAAGTGGCATACAGGTCTTTCCAGCTGATAAGGTACCTGTATCCGGGGACTATCTTTTCGGCGTTTTTGCCCAGGTAGTCATAAACCTGTATATCTCCCGGGTGAAGTTCACCCTGTGTCTTGACTGATGGGCCTCTGAGGAACATTCCCCCGTTGTTGTGAAAAGCAAATACCATTATTATATTGGGTCTGGCTATCATCCACTCTGCTATTGCTTTTAAGCCCGTACCCTGGAAGGGGTAGTACCCTGAGCCCTGCTGTACATATGGCGGTGCCCAGTTATATCCCCAGTTACGGTTGCCGTCGACATATCCCTCGGCATCTTCGTTTACCCTGCCATCCCCGTCATTATCTGTTCCTTCAGCACCGAGAAGGGTCCATTCACCCGTTTCACCCGGTTCAACAGCTATCATGAGCCTGGGATCTTCAGGATCGGTCTTCAGTTTGCCCAGGGGGTCCTTTTTTCTCATCTGGGTAATGCTCCCGTCACCATTTAGGTCTTCCGGAAAATCTTCATCAAACAGTCCGTCGCGATCATCATCCATTGGTATGCGGAGGCTACGGTTTGAACTTGGAGTATTGGGATCATTGAAAAAGTGATACCTGCCATCCACATTTACCACCGGTATGATATAAAACACATTGCGGTCGACTATCTCTTTAATATCCTCGTTTTCAGAATATTTTGTGAGAAGGCGATTTGCAAGGTAAAGACATACTTCGCCAGCCTGTATCTCGTTGCCGTGAATATTTCCGTCGACATATACACCTGGCTTGGACAGTTCAGTGCCCGTAGCAGGATTGTTTATTGTCAGTGCCCATATTATCCTTCCTTCTTCGCTTTTGCCCACTTCTTCAATTTTCGTGATTTCAGGGTAGGCCCTGTTGAGAGCCTGCAGGGCTTCCGTTACCTCTTCATAGGTATAATAATGATCGAACCTCAGTGGCACGCTTATCTCCTGGGCCTGGCATACAGTGCCGAGGAGTAATATGGTAATAAGGGAATATATATTTATTTTTTTCATGACTATTCTCCTAATTTAATTTGTTTTGAATCATGACCGGCAGTTTTGGAATCCAGCTTTATATTCAATGTGGTATTCTTACCAGCCCTGATTAACCATGTCTGTTTCACAGCCTTCCTGCCGTCCAGTTCATGAATGGGAGTGCGTTTCTTACCTGAAAGAAATTCCAGTCCATCGCCCTCTAAAGTTATTATTGCCGGGGCCGGTATTTTATTCCTTTTGCCCATCTGGGTACTGAAGGGGAGGAAGCCCCTGTTCTCCACCCATATCTCCAGTGCATAAATGCCGGCTCCCCTTTCTTTTGTCTTCACTTCATAGATCACAAGCTCCGGCATCTTTTTTACCAGCTCAAAAACAAATGGTACATGCAGCTTAAGCAGCGAATCCATCATTTCTGCCGGAGGGTTAATGTCGGCATAGGGTGCAAAACCACCTATCTCAACCTCACCCAGGTCGGGGTGACTGAAAGCTTTCCAGTCGACAAAGCCCGCACCTCCCAGCACCTGGTCAGAGAAGGCCAGCAGGGCCTGCTCGCCCGGATCTCCTTTTTTTGTGTCACCCGCAGGTTTTGGCATCTGTTTCATCATCCCTGCCATCTGTGCCGGGGTAACCTGTCCGCCCTTTATCATGGCTATTACCCTGTCAGCACTGAATTCTTCGGGTGCACCACTTTCTTTAAGGAACTGGCTTATCTTATCTTCTCCCAGGGCAATAAACTCGTCGGAACTCATTTTTTCAAGCGATTCAACTGTAATGCCGCTGGATTCTTTCTTCTCTTCCTGCTTTTTTGGAACGCCCCATAGGTCCATTGAAAATACGGGAACACCAAGGTGATAATAAGACCATAATTCAAAGGAACCGTCTTTTGCCGGGGCGGGATCCATCCTTTCTGATTTGCCGGCCTTTTCCTCGAGGTATTTTTTATATTCCTCGCTTATGCTGTTATAAAAAACCAGGTCTTCCTGCATCGGGTTAACCACTGCACCCAGGCCCAGGAAACTGGCTATCATGCTTTCATCCACCTCCATTCCCGGGGGTAGCATCGGCTGCACTTTTTCCATAATCTCCTGCATGGTATAGGTTCTGGTATGATCAAATCCCATCATTTTAGCCATCTGCTCCGGCACTGAGATTTTATCCATGTCCACGGAGCCCTGTCTTCCGCCCCTTGGAGGGCTGAGGAGGAAATTGGTGCTTCCGAAAGAGAAAGTCATTGCAATTTCGGGATGATCAAAAGCAAATTTCAGTATTGCATACACTTCCGGTGTTGAGCCGGGGTACAGGCCTGTCTCGGGCTTGAAAGGCTCGAACAGGTGCGGGAAGTTAGCGTTTACATTTGTCCCTCCCTTACCGTCTTCATTATATTCACCATCGCCGTCATCATCCGTACCTTCATAATATAATTTGTAGATACCTTTTTCGCCATCCTTGTATTCAGCCTTTCTCATCAGCCTGGGATCGTCGCTGACAGGAACCCAGGTCCCATCAGGTGATTTAACTCTCATCCTTGTGATTAAACCATTTCCATCCAGGTCGTTGTAAGCATCCTCATCTGTTAACTCATCCATATCATCATTATGGGGGGCAAAGTTGCGGGAATCAACAAACAGAATATCCTCAAAGAACCTGGAATGGGCGTCGGGATTGCCCATCGGCAGGATGTACCATGTGAGTTCAGCGTAAGATGACCTGTCCGATATAAGCCTTTCTGCCAGGTACAGGGCTGCTTCTGTTGTTATGGGACGGGTACCGTCCATATTGCCTGTAACGAGGATGGCAGGATTTTTCTTCGACTCTGAACCGGTCTCGATACCTATTTCCATCATCAGGAGGTCAGTGCCTCCGGGGGAGCTTGCAAGTGTATGTATCCTTACTGGCTGCCCGGCCTGCTGCTTCATCTGCAGGATGCGTTTATTAACTTCACCCGGTGAGCTGTAGCTTCCCTTATCAGCCTGAGTGGCAGCTGATGATAAGCCGGGTAAAAATAATAACAGTGTCAGTATCATTACCATTGGTGAATGACAAAAGTGCTTGAGATTAATTTTCATTTTAAGATGACTTTTATTCGTGTGGAGTAATATTCCAAAAATAAGAAAACAA
>JBNJHQ010000088.1:0-10879 GCA_051748705.1 Bacteroidota bacterium
CAAATATCGTGCCTTTGGAGGAGGGTTGAGAGAGACCTTAAGCAGCAGATTTTTTATTAATTGAGGAGGGATTTATTATTTTTTTCAGGATGTCGGCCGTCAATAAATCATCTATTGCCTGGTGCCTCCTGTTACTTTCATCAGTAAGCAGTGGCCAGGGCCTGACTATCGACCAGAAGGTTGACAGTCTGCTGGCGCTGATGACCCTGGATGAGAAGGGAGGCACTTTAAGAAGCTGGTTAAAAAATAGTGGACCTTTTTTGCTTGCTTCTATTGCCCTGTCTTTTTGCCCAGGTCCTGCATGACAAATACCCAGGATCCAGTCCCGCTCTTTATATCACCAGAGACCCTTTTCCTTCATCATTGCTTTGTGAGCAGGTTTAACAAACCTTTTGATGTTTTTGACATTGGGTGGTACTGTAATGACAATAACATATCACCTATTGACCAGCTCAGCCTTGACTTGAATCCCATTAATGTATTGCCTCACAATTTAATTTGTTTTTATATATCTTTAGTCAGTTATGCCGGAAGCTTTCTCTACTATATCACTTGCTTGATTTTTTTATAGCCCAAATAATAATAAAATGAACCTGCACGAAAAAATTACCCACACTGCAATAAAACTCATAGTTCCAATAATATTACTCTTATCTTTTGCCCCTTTGCCATTAACTGCCCAGAATAATTCACCCGACCGTTGGCACTCGGTTGACCGTTGGGTTGGAAAAATAAGCTATGAGATTAAGGGCGGTCCCGATGCACCCGTTGGGGCTATCACCGGCACCATGAACAAAACTATCATTTACAATGTGGTGCTTGATCGCGAGGATAGCCGGAGTTGGAGGGGCAGTGCCGAAGGTCAGGGCTCTATGGAGGCCTTTGCCGAAAAAAGTAATGATCGCAGCCAGATGACCATTTCGATCAGGGGGCAGGGCAGGCTGACTGACAGGGCGTATTTGCGCATGGACTATGAGGATGGGGATTACGGCTTTGGTATTACTGGCTGGTCAGGGCCAATATCCGTGCAGTATCGGGAAAAGTGGGCATCGCCCTCTGTTATTTTAAAGGATGTTGACGAAACAATGGAAGTAAACCTGGCACAAGTTTCGACAGGTGCCCCTTTCGAGGACACCCCGCAATTACCTGAGAGTGGTTTGGTGCTTTCCGGTAGCCTCGAATTCAATTTTCACTGGGAGTCGGTCAAGCTTACATGGTCGCTGAGGCCGGAGGATGAAGGGCCGCACCCCTGCGACAATACCGATATCCGGGAAGGGATAATTTCACCCGAAGCCGAGATGCTCAGAGAGTCAATCGCAGCAGCTCTTAGAGCCCGGGGAGCAAGGATTGGCCCTGAGCACGTTGTTGTTCTTGCTCCGGAAGGGCAAGAATCGACACAGGGTTTCGATATGTTACGCTACACCGTTCCACTTCAATCAACAGATAACCAGCCACGTCATAATATGAATTGCCTGGTGGCAAAAATTGAGTCAGGCGAAATTGAACCCGGAACATTAATCGGGGCCGGTGAAATGATTTTTGGAATGGTTCAACAGGTTGGAGGAAGAACCAGGATTACCATGCGAAGAACAGAAGTTGAAACCGCTATTGTTATTAATGCTGGTATGTCAACAGTCGAAGGGACAGACCACGCTGCTGTAACCCGGGCAGCTACTGAGGCTGCAGAAACTGCTATTTCAGGCTTGCAATTTTATTAATCTTTGTACAGGTGAGGCCTGGATCTCTGCTTCCCTGTGACTTTTGCAGTCCGGATTATTTTCGTATTTTACAGTTCATTCGAAAAATAAAACTAACCATGACAAAAACACTACTTTTATTATCCGTTTTTTTAATTGCAGGTCCTGCAAATATTTTTTGCCAGGAACCTGTTGAATATCCCGGTGCTGTAAATTTATACCCGGAGAATAACAATCGATACCTGACACGTGATTCATATGAAAAGGTGCGGAAGTTTTATGTGGGCGTTTATGGTGCACCTCATCATGAGAACACCCAGGGGGAAACAGGCAAAAACGCCACTTTTTTCTATGAAGAAACCAATTATGAGCCAAGAGGCATACATTTATATAACAGGAAAGGGAACAGCAAGGCTGTTGCGAATGTCTTTTCAGAACTGGAGGACCTGGTTACAATGAATATCATGGACCAGGAAAGGTATGATGAGATTAAAAAGAAATATATATACCTTGAAGATTATTACTACAAGAGTAATGAGGACGAGGATGTTTTTAATAAATATTACAAGGACCTGGGATTAGGTGGCACGGAAGCAGTTGACCAGGAAAAGATAATGGCTGAGGTGCAGAAACTTATGATGGAGGGCAAAATACAGGAAGCTACAGCCATAATGGAAGACATGAAGGAATCAATGGTCAGCAGCATGGAGTATGCCGGCAGCCCCGAAGCGATAGATTCATGGATCGAATGCCTTGAGGAAATAGACAGTCTTAAGTACCCTGTAACGATACACATAGATCGTTGAACCTGAATTGACAGTAGTCCTTGTTTCGGGCTGTACTAACCCTGGGGAAGAGTACGTCAGGAAAAGACAGGAGGAAATCAAGCGGGTCAATGACCTGCTGGTATCCAGCTACCATCACGTATATCGTGCCATCTCCATAAGGCTGAGCCTCCACCTTTGCTGAGCCTAGGAGGATTAGGTGGACCTTAAGCGGCAGAATTTTTACAATTTGACGAGGGATTTCTTATTTTTGGCAGGATGACGGCCGTCAGTAAATCAGCTATTGCCTGGTGCCTCCTGTTACTTTCAACAGTAAGCAGTGGCCAGGGTCTGACTATCGACCAGAAGGTTGACAGCCTGCTGGCGCTGATGACCCTGGATGAGAAGATAGGGCAGATGGCGCAGGCTGAAAGGGGAGCACTCGAAAAATTATCAGATATTTCCTACTATAAACTGGGATCCTTACTCAGTGGAGGAGGATCTGCTCCTTCAGAGAATAATGTTACAGCCTGGGCAGACATGTATGACCAGTACCAGGGGGAAGCATTAAAAACAAGGCTCGGGATACCGATTATCTATGGCGTTGATGCAGTGCACGGTCATAATAATGTATATGGAGCAGTCATTTTTCCACATAATATTGGCCTGGGATGTACCTGGAACAGTGAACTCGTCAGGGCAGTTAACCAGGTTACCGCCATGGAGGTTGCTGCTACGGGCATTGACTGGACCTTCAGCCCCTGCATAGCCGTTCCCAGGGATGAGAGATGGGGAAGGACCTATGAAGGATTTGGTGAGAGCCCGGAGATGCAAAAGCTGATGGCAGCATCATCCGTGGAAGGGCTCCAGGGATCTGACCTGTCGCTACCTGAGACCATCCTTGCCTGCGCCAAACATTATGTGGGGGACGGTGGAACAAGCGGCGGTGACGACCAGGGCAATACCCAGGTGACGGAGGAAGAGCTGCGGTTACTGCATATGCCCGGTTATATTGATGCAATAAATGAAGGTGTTGGTTCAATAATGGCTTCCTATAACAGCTGGAACGGGGAGAAACTGCACGGGCATGATTACCTTCTGACCGATGTTCTGAAGGATGAGCTGGGTTTTGAAGGATTTATTGTTTCTGACTGGAAAGGTGTTGACCAGGTTGATGAAGACTACCGGACAGCCGTTAAGAGGGCTATAAATGCAGGTATAGACATGGTTATGGTCCCGGACCGTTATATATATTTCATAAGTATATTAAAAGACCTTGTACAGACCAACGAAGTATCAATTGAACGTATTGACGATGCGGTGAGGCGGATACTGAAACAGAAATTCCTCATGAACCTTTTTGAAGAGCCGCTGGCTGACCGTTCCCTTATCCCAGCGGTAGGATCAGCAGAACACAGGTCAGTCGCCAGGCAGGCGGTAAGAGAATCACTGGTTCTACTGTCTGCAGGTGATGATGCACTGCCCCTGGAAAAGAACGGACAAAGAATACTGGTTGCAGGGAAAAGAGCTGATGACCTGGGAGCACAATGTGGAGGATGGACAATTTCGTGGCAGGGATCAAACGGTGATATCACCATAGGGACTACTATCCTTGAAGGTCTCCGGGAATTAAGTGAGGGCAGTGAAATAATTTATTCCGAGACAGGCAATTACAGCGGCGAGGCGGATGTTGCAGTAGCAGTGATCGGGGAAGATCCCTATGCTGAAGGTGTGGGAGACAGGACATCCCTGCGCCTGGACCAGGGTGATGTAAATATGGTAAGGGCCCTGAAAGAAAAAGGACTTAAAGTAATAACTATTCTTATCTCCGGCAGGCCCATGGTCACAGGTGACGTTTTGCCCTACTCTGACGCCTTTATTGCTGCCTGGCTGCCCGGAACGGAAGGAGGAGGCATTGCTGATATTCTGTTCGGGGATTATGAGCCGGCAGGCAGATTGAGTCATTCCTGGCCTGCATATATGGAACAGGTACCTGTTAATGTGGGCGATCCGGACTATGACCCGCTCTTCAGCTACAAGCATGGTCTTGATAGTTTTCCGGCGCCTGGCCCGGAAACAGGACTGGTGCCTCTTGCAGCAACAGGCAATGATGAAGGAACTGCTATTTTGCTGAAACTATCCGGTGAAATTGATTTTATGAGTGCCCTGCCTGAAAATTTCAGGCTTAGTTTTGATAATGTGGAGATGCCGGGGCTGGTGAGTGAAGTAAATATTCCAGGGTATGATAGTTCGATGATTGAGATCAGGCTGACACAAGACATCACGGAGGAAAACATTTTATTGGCTCTCAGCTTCAGTGGGGGTGAGATACAATCAGCTTCAGGTACTCTCAGGGAATTCAGCGATCTTTTCATTTTCAATAATTTTAAGGATTACGGAACACCATTGGCTGTTCCGGGCCGCATAGAGGCAGAGGATTATTTTGAGATGTCAGGGATAGACACTGAGAACTGCACCGACCAGGGTGGAGGATTGAATGTTGGATGGATTGACCCGGGAGACTGGATGAAGTACTATCTGGATATACAAACTACAGGCCTGTATCGTATCAAGGGCAGAATCTCAGGGTATAATCAGGGAACCTTAACGCTTGTTTTTAATGACACTGTATCATCCGGCATTAACTTCAGCTCAACCAATGGATGGCAGTCCTGGGCCGATTTCCAGACCCCATTATACCTTCACAGGGGTAAGTATGTGATGAAAGCACTGGCATCCAGCAATGCATATAATATTAACTACTTTGATTTTGAGCTTTTCGCTACAGGTATTGATGAAGTATCAGCCGGCATTGATGAAATATCACTTTTCCCGAATCCTGTCGGTTCATACTTCACTCTCCGGTTCAAGAGTAAAATTAACCAGCCGGTAACGATAAAGATTTTCGATATTCAGGGCAGGTTAACCCGGGAGCTGTACAACGGGCCACTGGATTACGGCCTGAACTCATTTTCCTTTGATACTGATCAATCCATGGAGAAAGGAATCTATTTTGTTGAGATTAAAAGCAAAACGGGCAGGCACTTTAAAAAGCTGGTTAAGGAATAGTGGACCTTAGGTGCCTTTATAAGACAGTCCGCGGGTACCTTCTTTTAGTCGGTGGAATATTTATCTATCATTTCACGGAAAGCCGGCAGGTCCCAAAGGGGTTTCCACCTTGTTTCGAGTTGTACTAGAGCAGGTGACAGTTCGCCGGGAACAGATAAGAGAAAATCGAGCAGCTCAATAGCTTGCTGGTATTCACCAATTATAACATAGATATGGGCAAGCTCCATGAGGCGGTAATAGCCCTTATAAGCTTCTTTTTCAATGGGTATTAACTCTGCTCCTTTTTTACCTTCTACGATCGCTTTTTCTTTGAGACCCAGCCCGGCATAACAAATACCCAGAGAACTATATAAACGTGAATCATCCGGAGCATTATTTATTTTATCTTCCAGGACGAGGCGGGACAAATTATAATATTGTTTGGCTCTACCGGGATCATTCATATAATCATAAATAAGAGCATAATAAATGTATTTAGGATAAAAATGAAACTGATCCTGAAAGGCTTCAAAATTTATAGTATTGAGATAATTTATTGCATCCTGGTATTTGCCTTCATAGATATCCATCAATACAGCTGCCTCAGCCAGAATAGGAATTGATGAAGGATGGACGATGTATGATGCCTGTTCCAGTACTTTTCTGCCTTCTTTTATGTCACCTTCACTTTTAAGGTATATTACAATTAATCGCCTGTACAGATTTGTAAACTCAGGATTAATATTAATCGCCTTATTTGTATAATCCAAAGCCTCAGGATATTTGTTGAGCAGATAATAAGTTTCAGCCATATTAGATAAAATATGTGAATTTTTAGGATCATTTCTCCAGGCCCGGAAAAATTCTTCTTCCGCTTTTTGCCAGTCTCCCATCCGCCTGTAAACACAAGCAATATAATAAATGCATTCAGCATTATTAGGATTCAGTTCCAAAGCTTTTTCCAGGTGCATCAGTGCATTCTCATAATCCAGAAATCCATTATAATAATATACTCCCTTGGCAAGGTGGGCATCCGGAAATTCAGGTGCTATATTAAATGCTGCGTCAATAGCTTTCCTGGCTTTATCTAATCGCTCCTCCGTCCTGTCGTAATACCTAAAATATAATGAAAGATGCGAACGTGCCATCTTTGTATA
This sequence comes from Bacteroidota bacterium, assembly GCA_051748705.1. Classification (GTDB taxonomy): domain Bacteria; phylum Bacteroidota; class Bacteroidia; order Bacteroidales; family VadinHA17; genus UBA9300. The sequence continues at coordinate 6,667 of JBNJHQ010000088.1, forward strand.
TGCCTCTACAAATGTTGAATCAAGTTCAATCGCCTTCCGGTACATACTTATTGCCATAATATAGTCTCGTTCCTCATAACTACGCCAGTAATAAATATTACCCTGCAAATAATAATTGTAAGCTTCAGGATTTTCTGTTGGTTTTTTCTCAATCTTATCTATTTCATTTTGAGTCAGGACAACCCTTAGTTTACTGGCTATATTTTTTGCTATATCATCCTGGATATCATAGATATCGGACCATTTACCATCGTATTTTTCAGCCCAGACGTGATCTTCTTCTATTGTCCTGAGAACCTGCACACGAATGCTGACGTTATCACCCTGCCTCTGAATGCTTCCCTCAATGATATAATTCACATCCAGTTCCTTTCCAATTTCCGTTACAGAAGGCCGGTTATTTTTATATTGCATTGTGGATGACCTCGAAAGTACGCGATCAAATTCCTGGATATACTGAAGCTCCATAATGATCTCATCGGTAATGGCATCACCCAGGTGTACAAATTCTGCATCACTGTTCCAGTTTTCAAAGGGAAGAACAGCTATAGTTTTTTCCAGGGTGCTTATGTCCGATGATTTTCTGATACTGCTTACGAGATAAAAAAGTACAAAAGCGATGATTATTAATACACTTACATAGGTTGATATTTTCCATCCGGTGGGAACCTTTTCTTTCTTACCGTTTTTGACTCCTAAGGCAGGCCTGGTCTTTTGAATGCCTTCGGGTGTGAAGTCATAGACCCAGGAAAGTATAATCGAGATAATAAAACCGATGACAAGGAGAACCAGTACCATGTTCATGGTCCAGGCAGGCAGGCCCAACGGGTCAGCGATGATGTCCACCAGTTCAAGGATTACAAAAGCGGAGGCTGCATATACGGGTATGATACGGATGACCCTTCTTCGCTTCAGTTCCTGCCAGAAGTTAGAAGGTTTATCTGGTTGGGTGGCCATATACAGGGTGCTTGGTTAGTAAATGTAAATGTAGTTAAATCAGCGATTAAAGTCAATAGCCGGCTGCCAGAGAATTGAAGGGCTTGATGATGTTGATAAAGTTGACAATGTTGACAAAGGGTATAAAGCTCATAAAGGTTATTGAAGGTGAGCTTAGCTGATGTCAATGATAATGTTTTCGATGAATTTCCGCATGTTCTGGTAGTGAGTGCCTTTCCAGTAGATGCGCCGGCAGCCCGGGCATATCTTAAACTCCTGGAAGTAACGCCTGGTTCCTGGCTGCAGCCGGTCTTCTATATCTTTCTTATCCACTTCCTCCAGCAATGTATTGCACTCCATACACCTGCTAAACATATTAACCATACCTTTCAGGTCGAAACGTATGATCACCTCCTTCAACTGCTCCCGGGGATCCTGTGACCTGATCCAGTAAGCATGACTGACGCGGCTGTTTTTGAGCAGGGCCCTGTCGCGTGTCAGTATGATCCTGCCTTCATCCAGGGCGATATCAATAATCTCTGGATCGCTGTAATGATTATTAAAGAGGCAGTCAAAACCGCAAAGCCTCAGGTGCTTCGCCAGCCTCCCCAGGTGAGCATCGAGAATGAACCTGGTCTCACGCAGGGCTTTTGCCCTGAGTCTTGTTACCGGGCCTATGTCCAGGCTTTCAAATACGGGATATACAGATACATTATCACCATCATTGAGCTTATGGCTGAAGTCGACCGATGTGCCGTTAACAAGGATGAGGTCGATTTCGGTATGTGGCACCCCCAGGGCTTCAATGGCATCTTTCACAGATGGTCTTCCCATAAATTCATATTGAAACGGTACCTTCTTCCTGCCGGCCGGCAGGAAGTCATTAAGTTCCTCGTAAAACCTGAACTGTGCCTTTTTCATTTCGCTCTTTCCCGTTCTGCAGGGTTTAGCATTAATCTGGATTATATGCCCGGCATGAATTTTCATCCGGTTTAAACGATGCCGGCACCCAGTACTATGGCAATACAGAACAGCATTATTGCCACGAGCACCTGGACGAATCTCAAAGTTATCTTTTTTAAGAGTTTATTGCCTATAAATGCACCTATTATGGCAGCCAGTGTTGCAGATATTATAAGCAGCAGGTGCTCATGCAAAGCAGCTTCCTTAAATCGTGAGGCATAAACTGACAATCTTGTAAAATCCACCAGGGCTGCTATAATCGCAGCCGTCGCAATATATGCTTCTTTTGACAGTCCGCTTTTTATAAGGAAGGCGCTGCGTATGGCCCCCTGGATACCGGTAAGCCCACCGAAAAAACCGCTGAGTGCCCCTCCCAGGACAAGCTTATTCCTGTCGAACCTTATTTTTTGCACCGATGGCAGGATCTCAAGCAATGAAAAGATGATCAGTAATATGGCTATAATAAGCTTAACGGGCGTAACTTCAAAACTCTTATCCCATAAACGGTATTCGAAAAGAGTAGGCATCGTTGTAATTTTCAGTAATAGCCAGGCTCCGGCGAAGGATGCAATGATGGCCGGGATGCCAAATTTCAGGAGGACCTCTTTATTTGCTTTTTTGCCTATAAGGGATATCTTGAACAGGTTATTGGTGAAATGTACTACCCCTGTCAGGGCAATGGCGATCTCAACAGGGAAAAATATGGCAAATACAGGCATTAGAATTGTCCCCAGTCCAAAACCTGAAAAGAAAGTTAAGACTGCTGTCAGGAAAGCCACAAGGGAAATAATTACTATTTCCATATGATTATGTTTAATAATCAAACATAAGCAGAAGGCTAATGTTTATTCCATATAAAAGAAAGCCTATTTCTTGAAATAAACAAAGAATTCATCTTCAGCAACTTCATTGATCCAGTAATCATATCCCAGTCCCTGCGCCTTTTCAATAAGCGGGGCGGGAATGAACTGTGATTTGATTTCGAGGATCTCGCCTTCCTTCATTTTTTTGAGTGTAGCCAGTACTTCGTGTACGGGTTGCTCACCTGCATTGAGCATTTCACTTATATTTATACTTGCTCTCACCGCATCAGGCGAGAACCAGCCAGGTGACTTAAAAATAAATGGTTTTTCTTCCGTTTCATAGTTATCCTGCAACTGGTGACCGGCAGCTTCGCGGAGGGTATTTATCAGCTCTTCCACTTTTACACCTCCGATAATGGCAGCCTGGCTGAGGGTGGTTACACGGGCAATGGTCCTCCTGAGCAGAGGATTTTGAAGTTTCTTAAACTGGGGAGCAGCCTGTATAAGCGTCTCCTCCAGCTCCGGGTAAGCTTCAAGCAAATCATAGATTTTAGTCCTGGGTGTGATAATCAATTGCTTCATATCATTCCTCCTTCTTTGTTCCATAGGATAATATACGCTGCTCTCCTTCAAGTGACCTTGCCTCTGTCAGGTCCTGGGAGACCTCCAGGGTTCCGAGGTATTCACCGTTCTCATCCCTCAGGGCATAGTATTCGATAAGGATAAATTTGCCTTTCATCTGTATCCAGAAAGGAGCATGCGAAGCCTTACCTGATTTAAAATCTTCAAGTATCTTCTCCACGATGTAAACGCTGCCCGGGGGGTGGCAGAGCCTTACATCCCTGTTTATTATGGACCGGCTGCGTGCAAATATCCTGTGTGAGCCCTGGGTGAAATATTTTACTTTGTCATTTTTATCGACAAAGGTCATATCAAACGGGACAGTGTTCAATATAGCCATGATCTCAGCTGCAGTGAAACTGCCCGATGGCAACTGGATGGTGCCGTCAGATCCCCCTTTAGCTGCTTTTTCAGTTGTTTTTTGAAAACCTTCAGGTTGCCAGTCAGCAGGGGGGTCATAAAGGGTAAATCCAAACTCAAGGGTCTGCTGGTGGATGCTCCACCAGTCTTCTTCCGTAACCAGTTCCATGGCCATGGGGAAAAGAATTTCCTCTTCTTTCTGAACCATGTCGTCCAGTGCCTTCAGCACAGGGTAAAATATCAGGTCGAGTGAATCGGTAAGGTCATCCATTGTTAATCCGGGTTCTTTCAACAGTCCCAGGCATCCCTTCAGTTGCTCCCTTATCTCATCGTGCTTGCCCCACATCACCTTGGGGGGACCCGTTATATCCTTCTGTTCAAGGTAGGGAAAGAGGAGGTATTCCTTGCGCTGGTAGTGCTTGTCAATATCCATCAGGTCATTGAAACATGCCATCAATTCATTTTTAAAGTTGGGAAAATTATCTTCAGGAACCTTTGGGATGGAATCAAGGATGTCCCTTGTCTTTTTC
>JBNJHQ010000089.1:0-10849 GCA_051748705.1 Bacteroidota bacterium
ATCCATATTGATAAGTATCTCGGCATCGAGGTAACCGGGCTTCAGGTTATTGGCACCTGTCATACCCGTTTCTTCATCGACGGTAAAGAGCCCTTCCACAGGCGGGTGCCTGAGGTCATCAGAGGCCAGCACGGCCATAGCAGCAGCAATGCCAATACCGTTGTCCGATCCAAGAGTTGTTCCCCTGGCTGTTACCCATTCACCATCAATGAAAGCCTCTATGGGATCCTTTTCAAAATCATGCTTCTTATCACTGTTCTTCTGTGGCACCATATCAAGGTGGGCCTGCAGAACAACTGTTTTCCTGTTTTCATAACCCGGGGTGGCAGCTTTCTTGATAATCACATTGCCTGTTTCATCCACAATTGTCTCAAGTCCGAGCTTTTCCCCGAAATTTTTTACATATTCAACCATTCTCTGCTCCTTCTTCGAAGGATGAGGTATCTGGCATATTTCATAAAAATATCCCCATAGTTCCTTTGGTTCAAGATTTTTAATATCACTCATAATATTTATGTTAATTTATTAATAATTCAATAATCAGGTTGCCTTCGTTCCGACTGCAGGTTTTCATCCTTACTGGCGACGAACGCCATCTGCAGGCCTTCGCTTTCCGCCAGCCTTAATCAAACTCCCTGCACAGCTGATCTACCCAGTCAGTAATTCTCTGATCAGTCAGTTCAGGCTGGAAGTCTTCATCGATCGGCAAACCCACAAAAATCCCATCAACCAGGGCCTCGGATTCATCAAAGGTATAATCATCCGGGCTCACCTTACCAACGGTATCCAGTCCTTTCTGCTTCAACACATGGTACAGCTGACCCATAGCATCAACAAACTGCCCGGGCCATCTTACATGATCGCCAAGTCCGTAAATAGCTATCTTCTTCCCTTCCAGTTCTGCCTTTTCAAGCTCGGGAAGGAAATCGAACCAGCCACTTTCAAGCGGCTCGGCATCCCATGTTTCCTTACCAATGGTGGCAATACCGAAAATTATATTTTTATATTTATAAAGATCAGCAATATCGGCCCTGTCCAGGGAAAAAAGGTCATGGTTTTCCTCTCCCAGCAGTTCCCCCAGTCTCTTTGCCACATTTTCTGTCCGCCCGCCGGCGGGTCCATAAAATATTCCGACTTTTTCCATTTTTATGTAAGTATTATGATGGTAATTCAAGCCCGTAATTCTGCCTGCGGTCAGCCTGCTTAAGCTTAAAGGCAAGGAACATTGCAACCAGTCCGCTCAGGACCAGCACCAGTATGGGTATTTTATAGTCATAGGTCATCTCCCCTGCCCTTATTGCCTCGAGGTTGGATTTATTCACCAGGTCAAGCAGGGCACCTATGCCCCAGAAGAAAAGCCCCAGTCCCCAGTTCTGCACTGTAAACATACTTGCATAGGCTGTTCCGAGTCGTTTTTCAGCAACAATTTTGGCAACTGAAGGCCACATGGCTGCAGGCACAAGCGAGAAAGCAATACCAAGGCTGATCAGTCCTGCGTAGGCCATTATCCTGATTCCTGTAAGTGCCAGCGCCAGGTGTGCAAAAATAAGCAGTGCCGATCCAAGGATCATAAGTGATGCAGCTTTTCCTTTCTTATCCACATAATTACCAAAAATAGGTGTGAACAATATTGTCCCGAGAGGAATTAATGATGCTGTTTTAGGACCATTGGTAAGCCACAGTCCCAGTGTATCCCTGAGGGCATAAATAAAAAGTATAAAGAGTATTCCCACCACTATCATTGTTGTGTATCGTGCCCTGCTGCTTTTCAGGTTTGCAGGTACGGCAGAAAACATTATACCAAACAGGAAGAAAGCTATGTAAATACTGGCATTACCAATTGCTTTGCTTCCAAACAATATTATATCCCCGCTTCCATCTGCCGGCAGGTTATATAAAAAGCCGAATTTATTCACCAGCATATCCGGGGCATACTGTATAAAGGGAAATACAGCAGCATAAAATGTTACACAGAGCAATGCTATGTAAACAAACGAAGGATTGGTGGCCAGTTTAATAAGGTCCCTGTAGCTGAATTCTTCTTCATCACCTTCAGCCACCTGGGCAGCCACTTTGGACTGACGGTCAACTCTTATATCAAAGAAACTGTAAATAATAAAGATAACAAGAGCAATACCCATAAGGGTGGCCGCAAAGGTAACAGCCGGGGCCACATGACCATTTGCTATATCCGGTGATATTGCAATACCCAGGGCCGAACCCAGTCGCCCGAATCCAACATTAATGGCCATTGCAAGGGCAAGCTCGTAACCTTTAAACCATTTTACTATTGTACGTGTTGCAACGACACATGTCACTTCCAGCCCTGTTCCAAAAAGGATACGACCAACTATCATCATCGTTAACTGGATATCATGACCCTCACCAAATACACCTGCAGTTGCAAGTGCATTCAATGCACCACCCACAGCTGCAAGTCCGCCGAATACTATCCCGGCAAGCCGTATGCCCCACTTATCGAGTATTATTCCGCCAACGATTATCATACCAAACATGTTGGCGATGGTAGTGAGCCCTATTACCCTTCCGAACTCCTCGCTGGTAAATCCCAGTTCGCTCTCCATCAAACCTTTCAGACCTCCGTAGAAATCCTGGAACCAGTAGGTTGCAAACATAAGGGCACTAAGCAGTATAAGCATGGTCCACCTTATGCCGGCTGAATCACGCATAGTCTTTTTTACAGTTTCCATATGATTTTTTTGTTTAGTTTTCGAATAGAGCGTAAATGTAATAAAAAATGCTTTTTAATACTGCTTTCCTGTTTTCTACTTACCCAGTATATAATTTGCCGGCAGTGCCACCTTTTTACCGAACTGGTAGATAAGCTGACGCTTGCCTCCAAGGTTCCTGTTGCCGTCGGTGATCCTGATATCCACTATTTCAGGTATCCTGTAAAATATTTTATCGTAGGTGTTCGCTCCCGGTGGATCAGCTATCATGTTAACAGGGGCAAGATCATTGTTTGTCATCATCTCTGCCACTATGGGCCGCCCGGTAAGATCACTTGCATCCAGTACTCCTTTTTCGCGTGAAAAACGGAAAATAACCTCAGGTTTATTCTTCATTCCCGGGTCCGGGACAAAAGAAAAATTAAATTTCACCTCGCTGGTATATGATTTTCCTGCGAAAAGGCTGATATACTGGTCTTCAAGCCTGTTTATTTCATCAATGGCCGCCCTGTCCTGCGGGAATACTGTTGCTTCGCCAGTCAGTATAAGATGTCGCCCTTCCCTCAGTTCAAGCAATATCCTTGCCGTATGTTCGGCCTGTTCTGAAAGGCTCAGCTGCCTGCGTCTTTCCAGGACATAGGGTATCCTGACAAAGGCCGTATCGACATCAACCACCCGGTAGGCTGTATCCTGCTCAATATTATAGTATATATCAGACCCCATATCACGGTACACCATCTGCCTGTCTTCAGTGCTGTAGTTCCGGCTGTCAAATTCCCTGTTCCTGTACACAGAAGGATTTACATCCATTATTAAGCCGGCATTAATCATACCTATTGCATTGGTCTGTATAAGTCCGTCACTTTTCATAACATAAAACTCGGATGGATCAAGCTCCTGGACAGCATTGATCTTTACCTCCTTTATTGTCCACAATACCTGGTCACTGCTTATCACATCATGTAAGCCAAGCAGTTCATTTGCATATTGATTATAGGGTCCGGCTTTCTGCACGGTTTTTTCAGCAATTACAGTAAAATCCAGCACGGTCTGCGGAAGCGCATAAACCAGGCTGCCTTCGTGCAGTCTGACGGTATCACCCAGCGGGAGCACCTGCGTATTTACCTTTAGAGGCACTTCTTTCACGCTGCAGGCATATAGTGAGGATATTAACAAAACGATCACCATGTATTTTACTCTTGCTCTCATATCATTTTCTTTATTGATTTTTAAATTCCCTGACCTTTTTAAATGAACTTCCAATATTATAAATAATATCCGAGGCTATCAATGATTCAAAGCCTGTGTTTTCAGCTGCTATATCACCTGCCAGGCCATGGATAAAAACAGCTGCAATAGCTGCCTCCGAAGCTCTGTAGCCCTGGGATAGCAATGCCAGGATCATTCCTGTAAGCACATCCCCGCTACCGGCAGTGGCCATTCCGGGATTTCCGGTGCTGTTAAACCAGACCCTGCCATCGGGCAGACTGACGGAAGTATGTGCTCCTTTAAGCACGATAACACAGCTGTGTTTTTTTGAAAATTCCTGCTGCAGAAGCAGGCGGCCAAAGGCCTTTTCATCAGAGCCTGTCAGTCTCCTGAATTCACCGGGATGAGGGCTTAATACTGTCTCTCCGGTAAGCATATCCATCAAAGCCTTATCATCTGCAATGATATTCAGCGCATCTGCATCAATAACCATCGGGCCCTTATATTTCTCAAGCAGCTCACGCAGTCCTTTCCTCGTGTTGGGCTTTGTCCCTATACCCGGCCCGATACCCAGGGCATCATACTTACCCGGCTCCGGCACTTCGGTGACCATAAGGTCAGACTGATCGCACTGAACCATAGCCTCAGGCAATGAGCCATGAATAACTTCTGCCACTGGCCTCGGTACATGCGCCGTCAACAAACCTATGCCCGTCCGCAGGGCTGCATGCGAGGCAAGAACTGCGGCCCCCGCTTTACCACATGAGCCGGCTATCATCAGTCCATGCCCGAAGTTGCCCTTGTGGTCAAATTTGTTCCTGTTCTTTAGCATCCCTGCAACAAAAGAAGTGTCAATCAGGTTATAATCAGTTGGTGTACTGCTTATTTTTGCAGGATGAAGTCCAATTGGGAGTATATGATACTTACCTACGAAGTGCTGGTTTTCTGCAAAAAAGAAAGATAATTTCGGGAACTGCAGGGTAAAGGTGTAATCAGCCCTGACTATACTGTCTGTATTATTGTCCGTGTTGTCCTCACCAAATAAACCCGATGGTATATCAACCGAGACCACCATGGCGCCCGAATTATTTATTTTCGATATTACTTCTGCCGGCAGGCCTTCAGCCGGTCTTGACAGGCCGGAACCAAAAATTGCATCAATAATAATATCACCATGTTTAACCAGCGGAAAATCATCCGCGTCCTTTATCTCAGAATATTCAGCCTTATTCTGCTGCAACAACCTGTCTTTATTTACGGACCAGTCACTGCTTGTTTTAGAAGTGAAAGCCACGAAAAACACCTTTACCCTGTAACCGTCATCGGCAAGCATCCTGGATAAGGCAAGGCCGTCACCGCCATTATTTCCCGGGCCTGTGAAAACAGTTACTGCCTGTGTTCTTTTAAAGTGACTGACAAAGCAGTTGAAAAGTTCTCTTGCTGCACGTTCCATCAGGTCAACAGACTGTACAGGTTCATTCTTAATGGTATAAGCATCTATTTCCCTTACCTTTTCTGAATTGAATATCTTCATAATGTTTGTTTAAAGATAGGCTTTAGCACAAATGTAAGATCAAAAATAACCAATTTTTGGGGCCCTGCTGATCTCAAGGTTTATCATTATACCAGGGATGTGCAGAAATATACTGTATGCCTTCCCCGGGCTCTGCCCCTATTATCCGTCGCACTCCAAGGAAGGAGTCCCTTCTTCCCTTGCTGAAATTGCTTCTAGTTGAATCGAGGCTGTTCACTTTCACCCTGCCTGAAGCATGTATGAACTCGTTATCGCCTGTATACATCCCTACATGCGTGGGATGGACATCACCGTCTCTCTCATATCCAAAGAACATAAGATCACCCGGCCGGAGAGAATCAGGATAAGCCTCTTTTCCTATCCTGGTCCCGTATTTAAACTGCTGTGAAGCATCCCTTGCAAGGATAATACCGTGCATGTAATAAATCGTTTTTACAAAGCCGCTGCAATCAAAGGCTTTTGATGATGTTCCTCCCCATAGATATGGTATGCCCATAAATGATTCCGCACATGTTTTTAGACTCTCCTCTTCAGGCCTTACATTACTGAGCCACTCATTAAGAGGAGCTACATTATTTTTTCTTAAATATCCTTCCCTGCCATCAGGCGTTCCGATAAAATAGTAGTCTTTTCCTTCATGCATGAGCCGGACAACTGATCCGGCAACAATATCTGACAACGGCTCAAGCCACAGGCTGTCAGCATAGATATCTCCGGTCTTTTTAAGGTAAATCAGTCGATCCGACCTTCTCCACTCTTCAATCTCAGAAATGTTCATTGCTTCTATCGCCTGCTTATCCACCCATCCCTCGTAGGGTTCGGGTGTCTGCACGTAATACCAGCCCTGCTGGATATCTGTTATCATCACCGGGGTTCCCATAACAGCCTGTGATACAAGTTCCGTATTATGTGCAGGCTCAGGCCTCATATTGCATACACTCACGCTCACAACACCATAAGGTTTATCAACAGATGGAAGTTGTTTTGCATCCTCCTGCCTGCATCCGGTAAAGATCAGCAGCAGGACCACTCCCATTAGCATTTTCTGCCTGGTCACACGCTTAATTAATAAGTTCATCAGATATTATGTTTCAATTTCTAAATTATAATATTTTTAATCAATATAGTCAATGGTCATTTTATAATCCCAGCTGTCAAAATACAGATTTCCGCCACTCCATTCTACTTCACCACGCTGGAAATCATAAGGTTCGCTCCTGAGGTGCTTCTTTTCAGGATAAAGATCACCGGCCACACCCTTATTGACAATAAGCCTGTACGAATCAATCCCTGACATATAAAATTCCCTTGTCTTCCTGTCGGATGAATACTGGAGGCCATATGACATATCAACAGGAATCCAGCCTGTGCCATCGAACCAGACCTCACACCAGTCATGAAGATTTTCATTACCGGGAGGCATCATCCATCCACTCTGCCATCTTGCAGGTATACCCTTGTACCTTAGCATGGATATCAGCAGGAAAGTCTGCATGCCACAATCACCTCTCCTGTTGCTTATTACATATCCGGGAATATCAGGCATAACTGAATATTCAAGCGCTCCGGCCCATGGAATATTTTCGTTCATCCAGTAATATAAGCTTCTCAGTACCTCAACAGGGTCATTAAGCTGACCTGTAATACTGTCGGCAAGCCTCCTGACATCTTCCGAAAAATTTATATGGGGCAACTCCTCATTCGTAAATTCCCGGTAAAGGGCTGAAGCTGTATCATAGGGAAGTATTTCAATATTGTCAGGGTTAAAATATTGCCCGTACGATTCGTAGCTGAAAGAGACATTAAATACCACTGGCTCATCTTTTTTTGCCGTGGTCTCCATGTAAATGGTACGGTGGACTGTGGTACCGGGTGATATTGTGTAATCATCTTCAGATGCTGATATAAACCTGACATTCGCCTGCCGGGGCATATCCTCCCTGGGCCATGGAAGCCAGCATCTTACAATTTCACCATCGGGAACAACATTGGCCTGAACGGTCAGGGTATAATTAACAAGCATCTCCACAGGCCTTACCGGCTCATGCCGGTCACCGGATGCCCTTATGACTGATTGGGTATGCTTTTTCCGGAATAACAGCTCCGCTTCTTCTGCCAGGGCAGAATCCCTGGCTGCTCTTTCATGGTGGAAGCTTTTAATAAGTTCAAGGTTGGATACGGCCCTTTTGAAATATCTTTTTTCACTATCAAGCACACGGCATTCAAGCCAGTTTTGAGACTCCCATCTTTCAATATCCCCGCGGGAATAATCGCCTGCAGCTTTTTTCAGCCCCTCCATAATTTCACTTTCTCCAAAGGGGAATTCAAGGGATATTCTTTCAGCTATCAGGGCTACTGAATCAGCTCTTTTGATTAATGACTTTTCTTCAGGATAAGCTTCTTTTAATGAGTCAACAAGCGTGTATACTTTATCCATGTTTCCTTCATTAAATTGCTCTTCAATATGAGCGAATAGCTGAGCGCCACCCTCCTGCCGGGAACAGGAGACAAATAGTAACAGGCCTGTAAAGTAAAGAAGTTGTTTTATCATATCTGGAATTTAATTTATGTAAATTTATGAAACATATGCTTTCCGGCAAAAGACCGGATCCATAATTGCATAAATCCATTTTTCCATAACAAAAAAATTCTATATTTGTGGCATTCTCGATTTGTAACCTAAATATGACAACTAAAAAATAATACATTATGCTTAAGAAACACCCAAAAGGTTTAATGGTAGCATTCTTCACCAACATGGGGGAACGGTTCGGGTTCTATACCATGATGGCAATACTGGTGCTATTTCTTCAGGCCAAGTACGGCCTGACCGCTCAGGAAGCCGGAAATTATTACAGTTGGTTTTATTATGCAATTTATGCCCTGGCGCTTGTCGGCGGACTGCTTGCCGATGCAACCAGCAAATACAAGACTGTCATTTTCTTCGGCCAGATAATCATGTTTCTGGGTTATGCCCTGATAGCCATTCCGGGTATGCCACTGTCAATTGCCGTAACAGGGCTCTTCGTAATTGCCTTCGGGAATGGATTATTCAAGGGTAACCTGCAGGCCGTTGTGGGACAGTTATATGATAATCCCAAGTATAACGAGGTACGTGATACCGCATTTATGATCTTTTACATGGGTATCAACGTAGGTGCTTTCTTTGCACCCTTTGTTGCCGAAGGTGTCAGGAACTGGTTCCTTGGCACACAGGGATTTCTGCATGATGGGAGTCTCCCGGCCATGTGCCATGCCTTCCTCGACGGGAGGATGACCGATGCCGGCTCTATCAGCAATCTTGAATTGCTTGCCTCCAGGGTTTCTCAGGCTACAGTGGCAGGGACCGACCAGCTGACGGCTTTTGCAAATGAATACCTTGCAGCTTTCTCAAAGGGTTACAATTATGCCTTCGGTGTGGCAGCAATTGCAATGCTTATCTCACTGGCCGTATATCTTATTTTCAACAGGCACCTTCCGAGCAAGGAGAAAGTTGTTAAAGCAGATACTGAAATTAAGATATCTTTCTTCACACCAAAGAATTTAAGAAGTGTGGCTTTGGCACTGGGTCTGTGGGCAGTCACGGCAGTCATACTGTGGCTTTTGATGAATGACTTCCTCTTTGGTATGGCAATAGGTCTGTTCATAGGTTTTGTTGCCATGATAATACAGATGTCAACGAAGGAGGAACGACCGAAAACAATATCTCTAACCCTTGTTTTCATTGTAGTTGTGTTTTTCTGGATGTCCTTCCACCAGAACGGCCTGACCCTTACCTATTTTGCACGTGACTATACCGTCAAAAATGTAGGGCCGATAACCAATATTTTCTTTAACCTTAAATCTATGCTTACCTTCCTGGCCGCAGCTGCCGGCCTTTACCTGCTTGCCGGTAAAAAAGGTGCAAGATTCAAACTTATAGGCCTTGCCATGCTGGTAGGTTTTGGATATTGGACTTACCATTTCGTGAGCGGTTACGGTAATCTTAACCCGATATCACCCGAGGTATTCCAGTCATTCAACCCTCTCTTTATTGTAGTCCTGACCTTCCCTGTGATGGGCTACTTTGCATGGATGCGAAAACGAAACTCAGAACCTTCAACACCAAAGAAGATAGGTATAGGTATGATTATCGCAGCCATCGGTTTTATTATTGTACTGGTGGGTTCAAGAGGACTGATCTCACCCCATGAGGTTGAATCACAAGCACTTACTGAATGGGGGCGGGTTTCACCATACTGGTTGATAAGCACCTATCTCACATTAACGGTTGCTGAACTCTTCCTCAGCCCTATGGGCCTGTCCTTCGTGTCAAAGGTATCCCCGGTACGCTTCCAGGGACTGATGCAGGGAGGCTGGCTGCTTGCTACAGCTACCGGCAACAAGCTTCTCTTTATAGGAAGCTTCTTCTGGGACAGGATTCAGTTGTGGCAGATATGGTTTATATTCGTGGTTTGTTGTCTTGCATCAGCCGCATTCATCTTCTCGATAATGAAGAGACTGGAGAAAGCCACAAACTGATCATAGAAACATGACTAGTCCTAAATAAGCGTTACAGATTATTGGACTAATTTAAAGAGACTGTCTTCAAAAGGGCAGTCTCTTTTACATTTGCATCAAAACCGTCTCTGACTTTCTCCTAACGGCCTTTTTTATTATGTGCCCAAATTATTTTTCGTATACTATCCTGCCATCAACCAGGGTCATAAGAATATTCATGTCCAGGATATCGCCCGGGTCACATTCCATAAGATTAAGGTCACAAACAGCAATATCTGCCAGCATGCCTTCCCTTATCATCCCCCTCCTGTCATCCTCAAAGGCTGCATAAGCATTGTTTATTGTATAGGCTTTTAAAGCTTCATGGACACTTATTTTCTCCTCCGGGAACCATCCGCCTTCGGGTTCATGGTTAAGGGTTGTGCGGTTCACTGCAGCATGAATAAGGTTAGCCGGATGCATAAGGTACTCGGCAGCCGATGTGCCGGGCCAGTCAGAGCCAAAAGAGAGGGTGGCACCGTTAGCAAGCAGGGATTTGAATGCATAGGCACCCCTGCATCTCTCATGGCCTATCCTTTCTTCCATCCAGCGCATGTCATCTGATATATGGTATGGGTTAACTTCTGCGATAACATTGAGCTCCTTAAAGCGGGGGAAGTCTTCAGGTCTCACCACCTGTGCATGAATAACCCTGAACCCTTCCAGTTCCGATCCTGTTTCCTCCTTCAGCCTTTCATAGGTATCAAGCATCAATGATACCCCCTTTGTACCTATAGCATGTACATTGGAAACAAAGCCTGCATCATAACCTGTCCTTATCATGTCATACATTTTATCCATATCAGGCACCAGCAGGTCCGGGTCGTCACTGGTATGTCTCCTGTAATGCCCGTAGTTGCCGGGCTGATCATCATAT
>JBNJHQ010000090.1:0-10612 GCA_051748705.1 Bacteroidota bacterium
ACCTATGGTAGCCCCGACAAAGGCACTGGCAAATATCACCAGCTCACCTGTATAGGGTATGTACATAATATTCAGGTAGTCGGCGTAAATTATGTTACCCGAGACATAGGCCAGCACTCCCAGGGTTACACCTATAATGGATGAAGTTCCTGTAGCCAGGCCATCCAGGCCATCAGTCAGATTAGCCCCATTGGATACTGCGATAACTATAAGAATTGTAACGACGACAAAAACCACCCAGCCGGCTGTTTGCCTGTTATCCTTATTGACGAAAGGAACCAGCCAGGAGTAATCGAACTCATTATTCTTAACAAAAGGGATAGTGGTTTTTGTGCATTTGATATCCTTGGTCACAAAATCACCTGTCTGGTCAACATTTGCCGCCTGCAGGTACTGAGAAGACTGAAAAATATTAATTTCATTAACGGGCATTATTTCCCTCACCACCGCCTGCTCACTGAAAAGCAGTGTAATGCCTACAACCAGGCCCAGGACGGTTTGCCCGATTACCTTGAATTTTCCGGCCAGGCCTTTCTTATTCTTTTTGAAAATCTTAATATAATCATCTACAAAGCCTATCAGTCCCAGCCAGACTGTGGTTACAAGCATGAGTATAACATAAATATTATCAAGCCTGGCAAACAGGAGGGTGGGTATGGTTATAGAGGCAAGAATAATCAGCCCTCCCATTGACGGTGTTCCTTCTTTCCTGTACTGACCTTCCAGGCCCAGGTTGCGTACTACCTCACCCACCTGCTCTTTCTGCAGGCGCTTAATAACTAATTTACCAACAAGGAGCGAAAGCAGGAGTGAGGTTATCACTGCAGCCGCAGAACGGAAAGAGATATATTCAAAAACCCCGGCCCCGGGAATATCAAATGATTCAAGATATTTGAAAAGGTAGTATAGCATCCTTTATGTTTTAGTTAGCCGACATAAATACTTTTCTTAACTCTTCCATGTCATCAAAGTGATGACGCTTACCCATGATTTCCTGGTATGTTTCATGGCCTTTGCCCGCAACAAGCAGTATATCATCGCTGCCAGCCATCATTGCAGCAGCTTTTATTGCCTCCCTCCTGTCTTTTATTCTCAGGACCCTGTCCATTATCTTTGCCGGAACACCCTTTATCATGTCATCAATAATCTTATCCTGATCTTCAGACCGTGGGTTATCGGAGGTAAGTATCAGCCTGTCACTGTTTTCAGCACATATCCTTGCCATTATGGGGCGCTTGCTCCTGTCGCGGTCGCCCCCCGCACCCACCACGGTGATCAGCCTGTTGCCTGCCTGCCTTATCTTATTTATTGCCGATAACACATTGGCCAGGGCATCCGGGGTATGTGCATAATCAACAATTGCAGTTATGCCCTTATCAGATCTTAACACCTCAAACCTGCCACGTACCGGTCTGAGCCTGCTGACGCTTGTAAGGACTTCCATGCGGTCCTGACCAAGCAGGTCGGCAGCAGAAACAACTGCAAGAAGATTATAAGCATTGAATTCACCTATGAAGCCGGTCCATACCTCATTGTTACCAAAGCGAATATTCATACCATCAAAGCTGTGCTCAACTATCCTGCAGCTATAGTCAGACACTGTTTTGAGTGAATATTCAAAAATTGTGGCCCTGGTGTTCTGCACCATCAGGCCGGCATTGCGGTCATCTGCATTGACCAGTGCTTTTGAGCCCGGCGGCAGCCGGTCGAAAAATTCCTTTTTTGCCCTGAGATAATTATCGAAGGTGCCGTGATAGTCAAGATGATCGTGGGTAATATTGGTGAAAATGCCCATTGAAAAATCAAGCCCTGCTATCCTTTTCTGAACAACTGCATGTGAACTCACTTCCATAAAAGCAAATTCACAACCTTCATTGATCATTTGACTTAAAAGCTGGTTAATCCTGACAGGGTCAGGAGTGGTCAGGCTTGCCTCCTGCTCCCGGCCGGCAATATAATTTTTCACTGTAGACAGTAAGCCGGCTTTATAGCCCATTGCGGTAAAAAGATCATATAAAAGGCTGGCCGTGGTTGTCTTTCCATTGGTGCCAGTTACTCCTACAAGCTTTATTTTATCCGAGGGCCTGCCATAATAATTTGAAGCACACAGGGCAAGGGCATGGGCAGAATCGTCGACCCTGATCCAGCATACGCCGGGATCTGCATTTTCGGGTAGCTTTTCGCAGACTATAGCCCTGGCTCCATGACCGATTGCCTGGTCTATATACTTGTGGCCGTCAGTTATATTACCTCTTACGGCAACAAAAAGGTCATTCCCGGCAAGCATTCTTGAATCAAAACATATCCCGGCCACGGATATATCATCCGGGGGCGTGGAGCACCTGTAATCAATGCCTTCTAATATTTCACCGAGTTTCTTCATCAGTTTCGTAATTCAATAACTATAGCCGACCCCGGAATGATCCTCGTGCCCGGGCGCAATGACTGGCTGACAACCTCTCCCCTTCCCTTCACCTTTACCATGAGCCCGCTATTTTCGAGAAGGAAGAGGGCATCCCTTAATCCCATCCCGACAACATTGGGTACCAGGTTCTCAATAAGCTCCAGCTGCCGGAATTTTACCGTATCATTCTCATAAAAGGAATCGATCCATTTATCCTGTCCGCTGTAACGGTATTTTACACCCAGTTCGGCCAGCAGCTGGTCTGTCTCTCCCAGGTAACCTTTTTTCACTGCGGGAGGGTGGTAGTCAGCTGAGTCAGGCCCGTTAAAAAAGTGAGTGGCATATACTTTATCGGCAATTTCCTTGAAAACCGGCCCGGCAACCAGGTTGCCGTAATAAACTGAATTGGAAGGCGCATTCACCACTACGATACATGAATAAACAGGATTTTCGGCAGGGAAATATCCTACAAATGATGCCTGGTAGGACACTTTACCCCCATGCTTGTATCCGTATTTTTCATTCGCTATCTGTGCCGTACCCGTTTTGCCGGCTATGCGGTAATTATCATTATCAAGGTTTTTCGCTGTACCGTTCGCAACAACCCCTTCAAGTAAAAGCCTGGCCTTTTCGACTGTTGAGCGTGAGCATATGGCAGGGTTAAGTACTTCCGGACCTATCTTTTTTATTGTCTGGCCATGATACTGTATTTCCCTGACTATACGAGGTTTCATCATACGTCCGCCGTTAGCCACGGCGTTGTAAAAGGTGAGTATCTGCATGGGAGTCATCTGCACCTCGTAACCATGCGACATCATTGGCAGCGAAATACCCGACCAGTACCTGTCGCCCGGATACCTTATCAGGGGAGTACCCTCGCCTTTAATATCAATACCAAGCTTTTCGTTGAGACCCATACGGTACAGCCTGTCAACATAATCACCCGGACGGTTTTTATAGTTTTCATAAATTATTTTTGCTGTACCCACATTGGACGATTTCTCGAACACTTCCTTTACACTCAGGGGGCCATAGCCCTCCCTCCTGGTATCCCTGATAATTTTATCATAATACCTGACAGTGCCATCGCCGGTGTCTATTGTATCCTCCAGGTCAATAACCCCATCTTCAATGGCTGCAATGAACGAGGCCAGTTTGAATGTTGATCCTGGCTCTGTGCTTTCCCCGACGGCATAATTATATGACTCATAATAATGACCATCGTCGCCTAACTCGAGATTGACAATAGCCTTGATGTCACCGCTATTGACCTGCATCAAAACTGCCACACCATGGTGGGCATTATGCTTTGCCAGCTGCCTTTCCAGTGCAGTCTCAGCCACATCCTGCAGGTCTATATTTATAGTTGTCAGTATGTCATTTCCATCCCTGGGTTCCAGTGAATTTTCACTGTTCACAGGCATCCAGCCCCCTCCGGTGAGGCGCTGCTTGAGCACCGATCCGCTTATCCCCGTGAGCTGTGCATCATATGCTCCTTCAAGACCCACAACGTTGCCTGCCGCACCTTTGGTAAGGTATCCAATAGTACGGCTGGCCAGCCTCAGGTGAGGAAGCCTGCGTATATTCTCCGCTTCGGCAATAAAACCACCTCTATATCGTCCTTTTTCAAAAATGGGTAGCTGCTTTAATTCCTTCAGGGTATTGTGGCTTACCCTTCGTTTGATAAGATAATATCTTTCACCCCTTCGCCTGGCGTTTTCAAGATCACTCTTCCATGCAGAGGCTGATTTCAGACCAATGATTTTTGACAAACCATCACACAGGCCGTCCAGACCATAGTCCCAGGTCTTTTGTTCCATACCCGTGCTCCGTGTATCAACATATACTGAATAGTAAGGGACTGAACTGGCCAGGAGCCTGCCGTCGTCTGCCAGGATATCACCCCTGTTGGCAGGAACAACATCTGTTTTGTAAACAAATTCCTCCCCCAGTTCGGCCCATTCATCGCCCTGCAGGAACTGGATAATTAAAATACGGGCAAGAATTGCTATGCCTGTAATTGTAATAAACAGGTATACAACTCCACTGCGCCATATTATTTCATCCCTTAATGCCATTATTTTTTCTTTATCACTATCTTATAGGGAGGTTCCTTTAACTCCTTCAGTTCCAATCCACGCTCATTTACCAGCCTTGTTACCTGCGATTGCTTGCTTATATACATAAGTTCGGAGGTTGTAGCCATGGCTTCAGCCCTGAGCTCCTTCACTTCTTCATGTAATGCATCAGTCTTTCTTATTATTTTCTCTGCATGAAACCTGTTGGCTATATACAGTGCCCCCAGGAAGGTCAGCATCAACAATAAGGGAAGATTACCCAGTATAATCCTTTCACTGAACAGTGACCCACTGATCAGGCTCTTAACAAAACCCTCTCCCCTGGGGTTAGCTCCCCTGCCGGTTGACTTATGTTTCATCACCATACTATTTCTTTTCTGCAATTCGTAAGCGTGCGCTTCTTGCCCTCCTGTTATGCATTATCTCGTCCTCGGAAGGACTTATAACTTTCCTGTTTACCAGGACAAAAGGACTCCCGGGATTGCCATAAAAATCTTTTTTTTCCAGGCCTTCAAAATTTCCGGTCCTGAAAAAATTCTTAACCAGCCTGTCTTCGATGGAATGGTAGGCAACCACTGCTATCCTTCCTCCTCTTACCAGCATCTCCTGCGCCTGCAACAACATTTCCCTGAGGAATTCCATTTCCCTGTTCACTTCCATGCGCAAAGCCTGGAATAATCTTGACAGATATTTATTTTCCGAGTGCACGGGTAAATAATCACTGACCGATTCCACCAGATCCAGGGTAGTCCTGAGGGGATTGCTCTTCCTGTGTTCAACAATTGCCGAAGCAATGGCCCCGGCATTCCTGAATTCGCCGTATTCTTTTAAAATCGTCCTCAAATGCTCCTGCGTGTAGCCATTAACAATATCTGCAGCTGTTTTGCCGGTCGACTGGCTCATTCTCATGTCAAGTTCGGAGTCAAACCTGTAGGAAAATCCCCTTGCAGGATCATCAAATTGCCTGGATGAAACTCCCAGGTCAGCTACCAGGCCGTTAATTGCTTCCACACCATGGTACAGCAGGTTGTTCCGCAGGAAGCGGAAATTCTGGTTAATAAACAGAAACCGGTCGTCAACCGGTTTATTCATTTCAGCCTCTGCATCCTGGTCAAAAGCGATAAGCTTTCCCCTGTCCAGACGCTTCAGTATCTCACCTGAATGGCCACCTCCCCCGAAAGTTACATCGACATAAATCCCGTCAGGCTGAATGTTCAGCCCGTCAATACATTCATTCAGCAATGCAGGGACATGGTATTGCATCATAACTCTCCTTCAGGTATATTACCTCCCATCAGTTTTTCTGCCAGTTCAGCAAAATCATCCACCGGCATGTCAATCTTATCATATCTCTCGCTGGCCCAGATCTCTATCCGTCCATCCTGTCCTGCCAGCACAACTTCTTTATTTATTCCCGCAATCTCAATAAGCCTGCGGGGTATAAGCAAACGATTACTGCTGTCGAGAGCCAGCTCTGCCGTTCCCTTGAAGAAATTGCGCAGGAACATGTTGTGCTCCCTCTTATAGGGATTTATACTGCTGCGTATCCTGTTCATCTGCTCTTCCCAGTCACCTGATGTGTATAAAACCAGGCACTGCTCGAAGATGTCCCTCCTCACCACAAAATGGTCATCATCAGTAGATTGCATCTGCTTCTTGAAGGCAGAGGGAAAAATCAGCCTGCCCTTGGCATCAATCTTGCAACTATAATCACCTATGAATGTGGCCATATCCTTAAAAAACAAGTTTGAATGTAAAAATAATAAAAATTCCCCACTTTACTCCACTTTACCCCATTTTTTTACACTTTGTTGAAAACTTTTAATAATATCTCTTCGAGATATTGCCTGGGCGGGCATAAATATGTGAAGGACAATCCATTGTTTTTAATGAGCTTGATTTATGTTTTTTGACTAAATTTGCATCAGTAACAAATAACTGGGAGACAGGCAATGGATGAAAGCAAGGTATCGGCTGATACGAGGATAGATATAAAAAAGATATTCCGGGACAAGAATCCTGGACTTGCGAGGTTAATACCGGGTTTTATAATCAGCTACCTTAAGAGGGTAATTCACCAGGAGGAGCTTAACGATTTTCTCTCAAAATACGGTGATTTAAAGAATATTGACCTGGTAAAGGCAGGGCTTCAATACCTTGGGATAAGTTACAAGGTTCACAACAGCCACAACATACCCGGACCGGGCCGTTATGTTTTTGTTTCCAATCATCCTCTTGGAGGTCTGGACGGACTTGTTTTCATGACAGAGGTATCAAGGCATTTTGATGATATCAAATTTCCCGTCAATGACATACTGATGAATGTCAGCAACATGTCGGGTGTGTTTTTGCCCATTAACAAGCACGGAAGCCAGGCCAGGGAATCGGCCGTTAAGATAGAGGAAGCATATGCTTCAGATGCCCAGATTTTATATTTTCCTGCAGGCTTATGTTCAAGGAAGAAGAATGGAAAGATTGAGGACCTTGAATGGCAGAAGAATTTTCTGGTAAAGGCGGTCAGGCACAGGAGAGATATTGTTCCGGTTTATTTTTCCGGGAGGAATTCCAGCTGGTTTTACAATCTGTCCAATTTCAGAAAAGCACTGGGTATAAAAGCCAATATAGAAATGCTCTACTTACCCGATGAAATGTTTAAACAGAAAGACAGGGACCTCCACATCGTATTCGGGGAAAGTGTTTCATGGCAAAAATTTGACAGGAGCAGAACTATGGTTGAATGGACACAGTGGCTAAAAGGCAGGACATATGAACTTGCTGAAGTAATTGACTCTCCTCGCGGCTGATGTGCTCGTGTAATGCAATAATTTTATTATTTTTGAAATAACACTTTCGTCCGTTTTATTTAAATGGTCTAAATATTTTAAAGGTCAAATAAGATGATAATGAAAAAGATCGTAGACCCGGTATCGCTCCAGGAGATTGAAAAGGAGCTGACCGAAAACAAGCTGTTGCGAAAGACAAATAATGCAAACAACGAGGTATACGTTTTTACCAGTCATGATTCACCGAAGCTTATGCATGAGGTGGGCAGACTAAGGGAAATAACATTCAGGAGTGCCGGGGGAGGAACGGGTAAAGCCATTGACCTGGATGAATACGATTTTTCCGCGGAATCTCCGCATCAGCAGTTGATTGTATGGGATCCTGAGAACAGGGATATCATAGGGGGCTACAGGTTCTTCATTCATGACAACACGAAGAAGAAAGCTGATCCTTCTGATATGGCATCTTACGATTACTTTAATTTTTCGGATACTTTCACAAAAAAATACCTGCCTCACCTGATGGAACTGGGAAGGTCGTTCGTACAACCTGATTACCAGTCAAGGGCAAAGGGAAGGAAAAGTCTCTTTGCACTGGATAACCTGTGGGATGGCCTGGGGGCAATAGTTATTGAACATCCTTCGGTGAAGTACCTCTTCGGGAAGGTTACCATGTATCCTCAATTTCACAAGCATGCCAGGAGCATGATTATATATTTTATGAAGAAGCACTTTACTGACCCGGACGGACTGGTTGTTCCAAAGAAAGATATTTCCCTCGACATTGATGAGGACCTGATGAAAAGCATTTTTACCGCTGACAATTATAAGGATGACTACAAAATACTTTCACAGGAGGTAAGAAAAATAGGAGAAACCATTCCTCCCCTCATCAATGCCTACATGAATCTTTCTCCTACCATGCGAACATTTGGCACGATTCATAATGAGAGTTTCGGCAATGTAAATGAAACCGGGATTATGATTACCATACGGGACATGTATATTGAGAAGATAAACAGGCATCTTGCCTCTTACAGGGAAGATTATGAACTGGGTGATTAATAGGCCCTTGAACTCTTTTTTTCGATATAATTAATATAGGACTGGTTAACCACCCTGTTGCCACCTGGAGTGGGATAGTCCCCTGTAAAATACCAGTCTCCAAGATGACCGGGGCATGCCTCATGTAGTCCTTCAATGGACTGGTATATTATGACAAGATCGGACTTAATGACAGGAAGTTTGAGCATCTTTGCTATCTGAGATGATATTTCATCAGCTGAGAAAGGATCATAAATATCCTTCACCACATTTCTTATTTCATCAAGTTCTTTCCTGTTTTCACTTATCGCCTTCTGATATGTCTCCTCAATCTTTTCTTCCATGCTCCTTTCTTTCAACAGTTCAATTGCAGCCCTGAACGCGATAAAGTCTCCCAGCCTGGCCATATCGATGCCGTAGCAGTCGGGGTAACGTATCTGTGGGGATGAAGATATTATGACAATCTTTTTAGGATCAAGCCTGTCGAGTATCTGTACAATGCTTTTTTTCAATGTAGTACCCCTTACGATAGAATCGTCGATCACCACCATGCTGTCGATCCCCCTTCTTATAACCCCGTATGTTACATCGTACACATGCCCCACAAGGTCGTCGCGTGACTTGTCTTCTGTAATAAAAGTCCTGAGTTTTGCATCTTTCACAGCCAGTTTTTCAACCCTTGGCCTTGAAGAAAGGATCTTTCCAAGTTGTTCATCCGATAGTTTATTTCCTTTTTCCCTGATGAGTTTAATCTTGTGTTCGCTGAGGTAATCCTCCAGTCCTTTTATTAATCCATAGAAAGCGCTTTCTGCTGTATTGGGTATATAGGAGAATACTGTATTTTCAAGATCATGATCAATAGCTTCAAGGACCCTGTCGGTAAGCTGCTCGCCCAGTTTTTTCCTTTCCCTGTATATTGATTTATCCGTTCCCCTGGAAAAATATATCCTCTCGAAAGAACATTTTTTTTCTTCCCCCGGTTCACGTATCATTTCCACTGCGCTTAGTCCTTCTGCTTTTGAGATAATTGCATAGCCCGGATCCAGTTCCTTCACCTGTTCTGTTCTAAGGTTAAAGACTGTCTGTATGACCGGTCGCTCGGAAGCCACCACAACGAGTTCATCATCGGTATAATAGAAAACAGGTCTGATACCCCAGGGATCTCTCACCACAAAGGCATCTCCGTGTCCGAGCATTCCCGCCATTGCATAACCACCGTCCCATTTCTTGCTTGCCTTACGCAGTACACCAGCCACATCCAGGTTACTCTCTATCAGGGGTGAAATTTCCCTTTTAGCAAGGCCTTCTTTCCTGTATTTCCTGAACAGTCCCTCCACTTCATCATCCAGGAAATGCCCCACGTTTTCAAGTATGGTTACAGTATCCGAGAAGTCTGTTGGATGCTGGCCGATGTCAACCAATGAGCCGAATATTTCATTGACATTGGTAAGGTTAAAATTCCCGGCCAGCAGAAGGTTCCTTGAACGCCAGTTATTTGATCTTATTACAGGATGTACATTCTCAATACTGTTCAGCCCGTAGGTTCCGTAACGCACATGACCGATATATATATCCGATGCATAGGGAAGCTTTTTCCTGAGAAAATTATAATCAAGTTCATCAGGATATTCGAATCCAAGTTTCTTTACATCATCATAGATCGCATCAAATATTTCTATTATAGGGTTTACCCCGTTTGATCGGTGCCTGAAAAAATATTTTTCACCCGGCTTAACCCCCTTTTTTTGTCCGGCTATTCCTGCACCGTCCTGCCCCCTGTTATGCTGCTTCTCCAGGAGAAGGTACATTTTCTGAAGCCCGTAATCCCACCTCCCGTATTTATCAATATAGTATTCAAGTGGCTTTAGCAATTTCACCATTGCTATCCCGCATTCATGTTTGATATTGTCACTCATAAGCTACCTTTCAGGATCGGGATAAGAAATGATGTCACTAACAATGTAAGCATTTGGAAATACCTGCTTTACCCTTTGAAAATCAGGATAGGCATCATGCCTGGTACGATAGTCCCCTACCCTCACCTTGAAATAATTGGGAGGATCAAATTGGAGGTAAGAATCGATATCAGGAAATTCAGAAATAAACCTGGCATTTGCTTCATTTTGCTGCTCCCTGGCATTGCGGCCTGAGGCCCTGAATATCTGGATACGGTAGCCGTCTATACCATCAATCTTTTCATTTGCCATTATGTGTCGGCTGAGCAGTGAATCAACACGTATGTCCTGCTTTATTTCTACCCGTCCGGCACCATAGCTGCTGTTAGCGTTAACAAGCTCTTCAGC
>JBNJHQ010000091.1:0-10372 GCA_051748705.1 Bacteroidota bacterium
CGTGGAGGGAATCATGTCAGCCAGGTTCAGGCCTCCCTTAACACCCAGTGAGGTGTTGTCAAACATTGATTTAAGATCCTGCGCTCCTGCAGATTGGAACGAAAGAATAAGAAGAGGTAACAGTAGTAAAGAGATTTTTTTCATGGTTAATGATTAAAAAATTATTAAAAGTAAAACAATTAGCAAAACTGCTTTTCGCGGGGCTTTCCGCTTGCTGGACGAAGCCCGTAAACAAAGGCACTAAAATTAATGATATCCTGTTATTGACCAGAATTAGTAAGAATATTTTATTAACAATCGACCTGTTGATTTTTTTAACAACTAATGTGTCACCGGGTAAAGATAAAATGCGTCCATTTTTTTTACCAGCTAACAGTTCACCTGCAAGAGGTAAAATGCATCCGAAGGGATGTTTCTTTTTATTATCTTTGCATTTTCAATCATAATTTTTGCTGATGAATTTTGTTGATGAACTGCGATGGAGGGGGATGTTGCATGATATAACACCCGGAACTGAAGAATACCTGAAAAAGGAGAAGGCCCTGGCGTATGTTGGCTTTGATCCTACTGCCGACTCGCTTCATATAGGGCACCTGGTGCAGGTGATGCTGCTTAATCATTTCCAGAGGGCCGGGCACACTCCCATAGCCCTTGTGGGAGGAGCAACAGGCATGATAGGTGATCCTTCAGGCAAGAACCAGGAGCGTAACCTGCTGAGCGAAGAGGCATTGAGGAGCAACCAGGAGAAGCTTAAGGAACAGCTTTCAAGCTTTCTTGACTTCGAAAGCGACGTACCCAACAGGGCTATCATGGTCAATAATTACGACTGGATGAAGGATTATAGCTTCCTTGGCTTCATCAGGGATATAGGTAAACATGTTACGGTGAATTATATGATGTCCAAGGACTCGGTGAAGAAGAGGCTCGGGTCCGATTCAAACCAGGGAATGTCATTCACCGAATTTTCCTACCAGCTGGTCCAGGGCTATGACTACCTTAACCTCTACAGGGAGTACGGCTGTAAGCTGCAGATGGGCGGCTCCGACCAGTGGGGCAATATAGTTACAGGTACCGAGCTTATAAGGAGAAAGGAGGGAGGAGAAGCTTTTGCCCTCACATGTCCCCTTATAACGAAGGCCGACGGCAGCAAGTTCGGGAAAACAGAATCGGGCAACGTATGGCTCGACCCGGAAAAGACAACGCCCTACGAATTTTACCAGTTCTGGCTCAATGTGTCGGATGAGGATGCAGCCAGGTACATAAAGATATTTACCATACTGGGCAGGGAGGAGATAGATGAGCTGATTGCGGAGCATAACAAATCGCCTCATGAGAGGATGCTGCAGAAGAGGCTGGCTTCAGAAATGACCACGATGGTCCATTCGAAGAAAGAGCTTGATGCTTCCGTGGAAGCATCAGCTATACTTTTTGGCAGGGGGACAACGGAGTCGCTTAAAAGGATGAATGAGAATACCTTCCTGTCAGTGTTTGATGGTGTGCCAACACATGATATAAGCAGTGACCTTTTAAAAGATGGGGTAAGCCTTGTTGACCTTTGCAGCTTGCACACAAAAATCTTTAGTTCGAAGGGGGAAATGAGGCGGCTGATCCAGGGAGGCGGCCTGTCTGTCAACAAGAATAAAATTGCTGATGCTGACATGCTGATTGATGAGTCCTTCCTTCTTAACAATAAATATATACTTGTCCAGAAAGGCAAGAAGAATTATTTCGTTATAAGAGTAGTATAGGATCATGCCTGCACCCCGCGGGCATCAATTTGCCGGACCGGCTGATTTACCGGCAAAAGCATCATTAATGTCTCGTGGCCTGCACCTGGCCAAAAGCCACACAGGCATCACCGGCCCATACCGGCAATTTTTCGCTGGCAGGTCCTTTCGTAAAAATCCTTTAGTAAAGATTAGCTGCAATAAGCGATACATCATCAAAGAGATTGGGATTGTCATCGGGTATACCCAGTTCTTTTATAAGTGCGCTGATGTTTTTATCGACCGTGTCAGTGTTGGCAATGTGTTTTTCTATGGGCTTTGTGCCTATATCCCTGCCCGAGTCATCTTTTATTTCAGAAAGGCCGTCGGTATAGCAGAAGATCTTGGAGGGATTTTTAATTATTATCGAGGATATTTCAACGGAAGGCATTTTATCGAGCATTCCTATGCCCACGGTTTTAGC
The DNA here is from genome assembly GCA_051748705.1 of Bacteroidota bacterium. Lineage (GTDB taxonomy): Bacteria > Bacteroidota > Bacteroidia > Bacteroidales > VadinHA17 > UBA9300. The sequence continues at coordinate 2,191 of JBNJHQ010000091.1, forward strand.
TCTCAGGTATTTTATTGACCCGTCTGAAGTATCATAAAGAAGGGGGGCATTATGGGCGGCATTTATGTACTGCATCTCTTTCGTTTCGTGGTTATAGCGGGCAACGAAGAATGTGATGAATTTTTCCCCTGAGGCATTTGTTACCACCACTTCGTTCAGTTTCCTTATGAGTTTTTCAAGATCGGTGTCGGAGGTAAAAAGGGCCCTTAAGGTAGCCTGGAAATTTGACATCAGGAGGGCGGCAGATATACCCTTGCCCGAAACGTCGGCTATACATAACCCTGTAATATTGTCGCTAAGCCTTATGCAGTCATAATAGTCACCACCTATCTGGAAGTGCGGGTGGTAATAACCCGAAACAAAGATCCTGTCATTATGCGGGAGCGATTCATTATCGGGGATAAGCATTGTCTGCATGCGGGCTGCCAGTTCAAGCTCTTTCCTTATCGCTTCCTGCCGGAGGCTCCTGTGAAACAGTTTTATGTTTTCAATGGCAACAATAATAATATTGGTGATGGTCTGGATAAAATGAAGATGCTTGAGCACAGGGCTCATCCCTTCGGCTTCTTCCTCTATATCACCTATGAATATGTATGACAGGGGCTCATTATTATTGAATACGGGGAAGATTATATCAACATTGGGAAGGCCCAGGTCATCAGCAACGGATACTCTCTTTGTTTCTTTTATTTCAGCCAGTTGCAGGGAGGGGTCAATGGTTTTTTCCATTTTTTCGGGGTAGCCGGCATTGAGCAGGCAGTTCCATTTCTTTTCCTCCCTGAAGAGGATAAATATTTTTCCAATACTCAGCTCATCCCTGAGTATGGATTCGTATTTTTTGAGTAATTCCTCAGCCGGGAGGTTTGCGTTTATTGATTTCGTAATATCGAGCAGTGAATCCAGTTTGAACCTGGACATTTCCAACCTTTTCCCGGATGATTTACGTGGCATCTGGATTATTCTTTTACTCTTTCAACATAGGACCTGTCGCGGGTATCCACCTTTATCTTTTCACCGGTATTGATAAAAAGCGGTACCATTACGGTGCTGCCTGTTTCCAGTGTGGCCGGTTTGAGGGTATTGGTGGCTGTATCACCCTTCACGCCCGGTTCGGTATAGCTTATTTCCATTACCACGAATTGTGGCAGATCCACCGAAAGGATGTTCTCTGTGTCGGCATGCACTACTATTTCCACTTCCTGTGCTTCCTTGAGGAGGTCAGAATTTTCGATCATTGATTCGCTTACGGTTAGCTGTTCGAAGCTTTGTGTATGCATGAACACATAACCCATATCATCCTTGTAAAGGTACTGGTAAGGTCTTCTTTCGACCCTTGCCTCATTCACCTTTGCGCCTGAAGTGAAGGTGTTGTCTACCACTTTTCCGCTGGTAACGCTCTTAAGCTTGGTTCTTACAAAGGCGGGTCCCTTACCCGGCTTTACGTGCTGAAACTGCACAATTGAATAAAGGTCATTATTGTATTCAATGACCATCCCGTTTCTGAAATCCGAAGTGCTTGCCATATGGTTAAATTGCTGTTATCAAAGTAAAAATGCTTATTAATTATCGATCACTGTGGATCAATGAAATCTCGTACAAATATATCAATAAGTAATCATTCATAAAACTAAGGCAGGCGGTAAAGGATTATTCCTTATCTGCCCAGTATATTTTTCCTGGGTATTGTTGCTATAAAATCTTTCAGGTAATAGGGTTCGAAATAAGCCAGGTCCTGGAATATTTTTTTGTCGAAGGCTTCCTGTGCGGGCCCGCACATGTATTCAGAAGATATGCGGAATGACTCATCAAAGACAGCTGCAGGATGGCTTATCAGCTTCCTGCATTTTGCTGCACCGTTACCAAAAAAAAGCGTTTTTCCCTTCTCCAGTATTTCCTTAAAGGAATTTTCAGTGATCACCTCAGCGCTTACACTTTTAATTTCCCTGCCTTTACTGTCATATACAGCGGTATAAACTTCCATACGGCGGGCATCTATCATGGGACAGTAATAATCATAGTCCCCCGCCTGCTTTGCCCCCTGATACATCAGCTCGGTGGTTGGCACCGCTATCAGCGGTATGCCGGCACCATAGGCAATGCCTTTTGCTGCAGAGACACCTATCCTCAGTCCTGTGTATGATCCCGGTCCTTTACTGACGGCTACGGCATCCAGGTTCTCAGCTCCTTTTGCCGACCGCGCCAGAATATTTTCAATAAAAACGGTCAGGTTGGAAGCATGTGATTTATCATCAGTGCTTTCCTCCTTATCCAGCACATTACCATCATGGCATAAGGCTACTGAACATACCGGTGTGGCTGTTTCGATACAAAGGATCATATCTTCTGCTTATTTTTCGATTTCAAACAATTCTTCCCTTGGAAGAATCTCAATAAGTGTACTGTCAGTCAGCTTCTTGCTTATGGCACTGTAAGGAGCGCTTATCACATCCGTATTTTCTTCTATGCCTGAAATTATTTCGATAAAGTTATTGTCCTGTATACCTGTCCTTACTTCCCGGGCCAGGGCATAGGTCCCGTCCGATGCAAAGACTATCGTCTTCTCCTCCTCATCGGCCAGGGAGGTATATACATCGCTTGAGTCGGTTCTGGTTGTTACCGCCTGTATTGGTACGGTAATGATATTATGTTTTATTTCAGTCTGTATATCAACCGTTGTGGACATACCCGGCCTGAAAGGGTTCTTCCCCGTTGCTTCCATCAGCTGGTTGTAGCTTTCGGGCAGAACAAATATCTTCACGTCAAAGGTAGTGACCTGGTCTGCTGAAACCCCTGTTGTTGTGGCTGAATTGGCTATTTCTGTAACCACACCCCTGAACTTATGATCAAGATAGGCATCCACTTCAATTATTGCCGTATCGTTAAGCTTGACTTTTATTATATCATTTTCGTTTACCTCTACCTGGGCTTCCATCCTTGACAGGTCGGCTATCCTTAATATTTCCGTACCGGTCATCATTTCCGTTCCTACCACCCTTTCACCCTCTTCGACCAGGAGCAGGGAGATGGTGCCTGACATTGGGGCATAAACCGTTGTTTTCATCAAAGCTTCCCTGGCTTCTCTTACAGAAGCTTCTGCACTCTTAACAGAAAATTCGGCTGCCTCCACTTCTGCCTGTGCCACTTTATAGGATGCTTCGGCCTGTTCATATTCCGATTGTGAAATTGTTTCCTCCCCGTACAGTTGCTTACTCCTTTTGTATGCCAGCTCTGACTGTATAAACTGGGCTTTAGCCTGGGCGAGCCTGGCTTTGGATGACTCAAGGGCTGCCATAGCCCTGTCCTGCATGGAGACATAAGTGTCGGGTTTAATCTTGAACAACAGGTCTCCCTGGTTAACATAATCCCCTTCTTCAACATTGAGAAGGACAATTTCGCCCGATACATCGGGACTGATTTTTACTTCTTTTACGGGTTGGATTTTCCCGTTGGCAGTGATCATTTCTATAACGGTTCTTTTTTCGGCTTTTTCAACGGCGACTTTTACTGTCAGTTCCTTGCCGAACCACCCCTGGTTCTTCCCTATTATGGCTATGACCACGAGTATTGCGACTACGATGACCAGTATCTTAAGTAAATTGTTCGATTTCATGATATACTGAGTTATTCTTTTCTGATTGTTAGTTCTTTATTTATTTTAATTGAGCACAAGGGGCAAACCTTTATAAAAGTCGAGTACCTTGATTTTGAAAATATATTCATACTTTGATTGTGCAAGTTCCGATTCGGCATTCAATAACTGTGCCTTTGCCGTGTTGTATTCAACGGGTGTAACCATTCCCACATTGAACCTCTGCTCGGTATACCTGAACGATTCCTGCATCGATTCCACTGCTTTTTGACTGGCAGTATAGGATTTCAGGCTTGCCTGTGCATCCGCATATGCCTGTTGAATATTTTTATATAGCTGCTTCCTTGTATTTTCCAGGCTGTAAAGGTTATTCTGGATATTTATTTTTGCATTACTTATACCCGTATTCACCTGCCAGCCGTTGAACACGGGGATACTCAGGGTAAGACCCACCCCGTAATTGATATTGTCGTTTATCTGGTCGGCAAAAGGATAATCGCCGTATTGTATTCCCTCAATGGGATCAATACCAAGTATCTTTTGTCTTATAGAGGAGTAGCCGGTGCTGAAGCTTGTATTGAGGTTGAGCCGTGGACTCCTTCCTCCCTTTGCTATCCTGAGATCATATTCTGCACTTTTGAGCCTTAGCTCGGCGCTGAGCACCTCGGGCCGGGTTTCCTTTGCCGTATTATAGATACTGCCAACGTTTTCTGTTATCATTCCTGTTTCACCAATGACAATGTCGGGCACCACAATATCAAATCCATTAACAGAGTCCAGTTCAAGCAGCTGCACTATATTCAGAAATGACAGGTCAAGCTGGTTTTCCATATTGATAAGCTGCAGTTCCTCGCGTGCTGCCTGGGCCTGTATTTCCAGCAGGTTACCCCTGGGCAGGCTTCCTGCCTCAACCATCTTCTCCGTTTTACCTATTTGTTCCCTTGTGGTCTGTAACTGGTTTTCAGTCACTGTTACAAGCTCTTTGTTCAGAAGAATCTGGAGGTATGCAAGGGCGACGTTCAGGGAAATATCATCCTTGATATTCTGAAGATCCTGGAAACTGGCATCTACATTATACCTGTTTTTTATTATTGTGTTGTAGTTCTGCAGGCCGCTGAAAAGAGTGACACCGGCACTGGCAAAGAAATTATTTGACCTGACATTCTGTTCTTCGGTAAACTGGTAAGTTGTTTCGTCCAGAGCCCTTCCAAACGACCAGTTATTTGTTGCGGTGCCATTCAGTGAAGGCAGCAATCCGATCTTTGACTGTTCCAGGGTGTTTTCCTGCAATTGTGTCTGCAAGGCCTGCTGCTTGATCATGATATTATTGTCGATCGCATGATTAATGCATTCTTCGAGCGACCAGTACTTATCCTGCCCGGAAAGATGGAGAATACCGGATGAAAAAATAATAAGAAGTAATAATGCTGTCTTTCTCATACAAATACTTACTATAGATGGTTTGCAATTCAGGACACTAAGATAATTATAAAACTTAATGAGAGGTATTTTTTCCGTTTCAATTGTTAAAGGATATGATTTGCTTATTGAATAATTAAGGAATGAATAATCAATTCCGTATATTTGTGTTACGTACGAAAAAAAACAGGATATGATCACAAAAAAATTAAACCTTGAGCCCGGTGTATTATTCGGTGATGACGTAAAGAAATTACTGGATTACGCCAATGATAATAACTTTGCCCTTCCGGCAGTCAATGTAGTGGGTACCAATTCAGTGAATGCGGTACTTGAAACTGCGCGTGATGTTAACTCCCCTGTGATAATACAGTTTTCAAATGGCGGAGCCCATTTTTTTGCAGGTAAGGGGCTGAGTTCGGAAGACCAGATGGGAGCAATAGCAGGTGCTATATCAGGTGCCCTGCATGTTCATAATGTTGCCGAATATTATGGTGTGCCGGTTATCCTGCATACCGATCATGCTGCCAGAAAATTGCTGCCCTGGATTGACGGACTGCTTGATGCAGGTGAAGAATTTTACGAGATGAATGAGAAACCTCTTTTCAGTTCACATATGCTTGACCTGTCAGAAGAGCCTATTGAGGCAAACATAGCTACCTGCAAGCAGTACCTGGAGAGGATGGAGAGGATAGGGATGACTCTTGAAATTGAGCTGGGTGTTACCGGTGGTGAGGAAGATGGTGTTGACCATTCCGGTATTGACAGTTCAAGACTGTATACGCAGCCTGAAGAGGTGGCCTATGCCTATAAGGAACTGTCTGCCGTCAGTAAGAATTTTACCATAGCTGCTGCCTTCGGTAACGTTCATGGAGTATATAAACCCGGTAACGTTGAACTGAAACCCATTATACTGAAAAACAGCCAGGACTATATTAAGAAAGAATTCAAAACCGGGAAAAAAGCAGTGAATTTCGTTTTTCACGGCGGTTCAGGGTCAGAGAAGCACCTTATCAAGGAAGCAATAGAATACGGGGCGGTGAAAATGAATATTGACACTGATATGCAATGGGCTTTCTGGAACGGGGTGAGGAAGTATGCGGATGAAAAGAAAGACTACCTGCAGGGGCAGATAGGTAATCCCGAAGGGGAGGACAAACCGAATAAAAAATACTATGATCCAAGGGTGTGGCTCCGTAAGGGAGAGGAAGCTTTTATTGAACGCCTTAAAGAAGCTTTTGAAGATCTTAATGCAACTGATGTATTATAAGTTATAAATATGTAAGAATAAGACAGCCAGACCATTGCGATCTGGCTGTTTTGTTTTTGTTAATAAATATTACACCGGGACGACACTTAATGGCGTTAAAATCATAATTTTATAAGGATTTGACATAAGAGCACGTATTGAGACGACTTAAGATAAAAGAAGAAAAGCTAAAAAGAAACAATCGCCTTACCCTTATGCTCAACAGCCGGGAGATGCGGGCCATTGATGTTTATTGCCGCAGGTACCGGGTCCGTAATAAGTCGCGTTTCCTCCGTGAGACAGTGATGAACGCCATATTAAAGCGTTTTGACGAGGAGATGCCCACCCTCTGGGAAGACAGTGAGCCCGACCTGTTTTCGCCTTGCAAAGAGTCCCCTGATCTCAAAAGGGGAGGATAAGCTGATCCATTTTCCGCTTCCTGTAAGCCCGTTTATAAGTGTAATATATTCATCATATACGGTGTTCACGCTTAATGACAGTGTACCTGCAGGTGAGCCGGGAAAAGGAAGAAAGGAAAGGGTAGGGTCGAGCCTCGGAAAGCCGTATAAATTACTGCCTGCTGTAACCATCTCACCCCGGGCTGTGTGAGCCGGGATGTTAAGCGATAGTATCTTTGAACCATCAGGAAGGTCAAGGCCTGCCATATCTCCATTTGCTGACACAAAATTAACCACACCGGCAAAAATCTGGTTGCCATGAATATAGAGTGAGTTGACTATGTCAATCCTTTCAAAGCGGGAGGGAGGGAGTTCAAGTAACTTGCTGTAGCGCAGAAGAGGGATCCCGTCAACCAGTATAAGGTGCTCATAAATATCCGGGAAGGGACTGTCGCCTATCACGCTCATGGAAAAATCATCACCCTTCTTTCTTACCATGATTTCCGGGATAACTTCAAAAATCAGCTCCCTCATATCGGGGAGTTTGATATAATCATCTATAAATACCTGCCTGTCGCCTTCCCCGTAGAACATAACCGTATCCGCAGGTATCTGCCCCTTAGTAAGGGGAGCATTATTAAGAGAGGTGTCGCGACTTATATATTCAAGCCTTAGGTCCCTGACCAGCTTGCTGACATAAACCATCTCTTCTCCTGTGAGGTAAATACTGGCAGGTGGCAGGGAGGCAATGCGTGGATCAAAAGCAGGATCGACAGTTATTTCCATCTCCTCCGGCTGTTTCCTGGCAAAAGACAGTAGCAGGTTTTCCTGTCCTTCCAGTCCTTCAAGAGAAAAATGAAAATTACCCCCGGGGAAAGTTCTTGTGGTCTTAAAAAAATTATTATCCAGTTCGCTGAGTGACAGTTGAACTGAGCCGACGCCCTCACCATCAGCGTCTGTTACCTTTCCGCTGACGGTATATGCCCTCGTTTCCGGCAGGTATTCAACAAGTGCTTCCCTTGCTTCATGTATGTCACGATAGTTAATGCCTGGTACTGCAGGCTCATTGTTTCTACCCGTAAAAAAAGATTCCGCCACATTTTTTTCATAAGTGTTGGCGATCATCCACCCTTCCCTTTCGGTATTGTCCATGGGAATGTCCCAGGTGGTTTTCCAGCCTGGTATGGCTCCCAGGAAATATTCACCGGTCTCAGCCGGTTCTCTTCTCCTTGTGGTTATTGTAAAAAAAGCATTGCCGGGGCCTGTATAGTATTCTGTATTAAGCACGGTGTTGTTCGCCCCGGGGACAGGGGTGCTTGTGACCGACCCGCTTCCGGAAAGGGGATCTCCCTTTATCCATAATGCTGTGGCCAGTGTGCTGTTATTCCTGTCCAGGAAGGAGAAGGCAATAATGCCGTCGGGCAGACTGCGGGCAGGTATATCAATACTTACTGAACCTTCCTCCGGCACAGCCTCACTGTGAAAGTACCACTCAGCTGTCCTGTGGGCAAGGAAGCTGACACCATT
>JBNJHQ010000092.1:0-10341 GCA_051748705.1 Bacteroidota bacterium
TATACAGACCAAGGCACTCAATGAGTTTCATGGCGACCTCAACCTTTCATTCGGCCTTTTTGGTGATAATGAAAACCTGGGAAACCTGTATGCAAATCCTACTGATAACCAGCAGGTCTCGCTGTCTTTTTCCATACCGGTATGGGACTGGGGGGAAAGAGATTCAAGGATTAAAGCCGCGGAAGCTTCCATCGAATCACAGATGATAAGTCTTGAAGAGGAGGAAAACGATATTATAATAAACATCAGGAAAGTGTACAGGAACCTGACAAACCTGAAGAACCAGATTGAAATCGCCAGGCAGAACGTAACAAATGCTCAACTGACTTATGAGCTTAACCTGGAAAAATATGAAAACGGTGATCTTACCGGCATGGATCTGAACATTTACCAGAACCAGCTGTCAGAAAAACAACTCTCCCTAACCAATGCTATTATATCGTATAAACTGGAATTACTGAACCTTAAGATACAAACACTCTACGATTTTGAGAAAGAGGAAAGCGTAACGCCGGTAAAAACACTTGATCAGCAATAAGAAATTAAATAAAATCTTGTCATGAAAAACAAATTGATCTACCTTATATTCATATCCCTGTTGTTTGCAGCCTGCAATAACCGGGACACTGCCCTGGAGGCAGATGTTGAAATACCAGTATCGGTTGAAGATATAAAACTGAAATCCATTGAAGAATTTGTCAGTACAACAGGCACCGTTTATCCGGTTATTGATATTGAGCTCAGCTCGGAAATAGCTGCCAGGTATTACCTCGAGAAAAACCCGGCCACAGGCAGGGCATGGCAGCTTGGAGACAGGGTAAAGAAAGGTTCGCTTATTGCCAGACTGGAAGATGAGGAATATAAAAACAATGTTAAGCTGGAATTGTACGAGCTAAATCTTGAGCTGGCAAAAAGCAACCTGGAAAAGCAGGAGTCATTATACGAAAAAGGAGGAGTGACACTCAACGACCTGAAACAGGCCGGCTATGATTACACCAATGCACAGATAAACGTTCAGAATGCGAGGCTGCAAATGGAGAAAATGAAAATAACATCTCCCTTTGACGGCACTATTACAGAGCTTCCCTATTATACCCAGGGTTCGGAGATAAATACAGGTTCTTTAATAGCAGGTATAATGGACTACCGGTCAATGATCATGGATATTAACCTGCCTGAGAAATATATCAATGTTATCGCCAGTGGTAAAAAAGTCAGAATAACCAACTATTCCCTGCCCGATGATACCCTGACAGGGCAAATAAGCCAGATATCACCCGCCATTAATCCGCAGACAAGGACGTTTCAGGGCAGTATAGAACTCAGTAATCCGGATCTCAAACTGCGTCCCGGCATGTTTGTCAAAGCCGACATTATTACCAGCAGCGCCGATTCGGTTATCGTAATCCCTAAAGATATTATTCTTTCCCGCCAGAGAGGGATGACCGTCTTTGTTGTTAACAGGGGTGTTGCCAATGAAAGAGTCATTATGACCGGTCTGGAGAATAATGAAGAAGTTGAAGTGGTGAGAGGACTGAGTACCAATGAAAGGATCGTTACCGACGGCTTTGAAACCCTCAGCCATAACGCAAGGGTTAAAATACTGAAATAAGCTTTCAAACAATGAAAAAAATAGCCCGATTTGCAGTAGAAAACCCTGTAACAGTATTAATGCTGGTGCTGGGAATTATACTGCTTGGAATAATCTCCTTCGGAAAGCTGGGTACCGATCTTTTCCCCGATCTCAATAACCCGAAAATATTTATTGAGCTGCAGTCAGGTGAACGGCCGCCGGAAGAAATGGAGAAACAGTATGTTGACCAGGTTGAGTCAATAGCCATGAGGCAGAAAGATGCCATTAATGTATCATCCGTTTCAATGGTTGGCACAGCACTGGTTACGGTTGAATATGCCTGGAACAAGGATATGGATGAAGCCTTCCTGGACCTCCAGAAAGATATAAGTTCCTTCAGCCAGAATGCCGATCTGGATGAATTCAACATAACCCAGTATGACCCCAATGCCACACCGGTGATGATCATTGCCCTGAAGCATGATAGGATAGATAATATGGATGAACTGAGGCAGACAGCCGAAAATTATATCCGTAATGAACTGATCCGGCTTGAGGGAGTGGCCGACATACAACTCTCAGGCCATGAAGAAAGTGAAGTGGTTATCCAGACAAACAAATACCTTCTTGAAGCTTATGATATAAGCACCTCTGATATCGCCCAGCAAATAAGCAGCTATAACCGTAACGTCTCGGGCGGTTCAATAAGCGACCTGGGAACGAGGTATGTTGTCAAAGGGGTCAGTGTTATAGAAGAAGTGGATGACCTGAAAAATATTATTCTTGGCTTCAGGGAGATGTCCGAAGGATCACAGGCAGGTAATACGGAAGAAACACTTGATGCAGGAGAAAGGATACCTGTATACCTTGATGATGTGGCCGATATCTATATTGCCAACAAAGATCCTCAAAATATAGTAACCATAGATGGCGAAAGATGTGTTGGATTGTCTGTTTACAAAGAACCACGCTACAATACAGTCAATGCCGTAGAGGAACTGAGTGCGGCAATAGAGGATCTTGGTAAAGCCCTTCCGGGTTATGAGTTCATTATCGTGCAGGACCAGGGTCAGTTCATCGATAATGCCATAAATGAAGTTGAAGAAACAGCCCTCCTGGGTATTATCCTTGCTGTATTTGTACTCTTTATCTTCCTGCGGCGCATAGGAACCACCCTGGTTGTAAGTATTGCTATCCCAATATCCATAATAGCCACTTTTAACCTGATGTATTTCAATAACCTCTCGATAAATATAATGACTCTGGGAGGTCTTGCCCTGGGTGCAGGTATGCTCGTTGATAATGCAATAGTGGTGCTGGAAAACATTTTTCGGAATTACGAATCCGGCAAATCACTCAAAGAGGCTGCAATAACCGGTACCGCCCAGGTTGGGGGTGCCATTACAGCTTCCACGATAACAACAATAGTGGTTTTTCTGCCTATTGTCTACCTGCAGGGAGCGTCAGGCGAATTGTTCAAAGACCAGGCATGGACGGTGGCTTTCTCCCTCCTGTCTTCTCTCTTTGTGGCCATACTGGTTATACCGCTCCTGGTGACAAGCTTTTTTAAAGACAAAAAATCAAAAAGGAAGGAAAAAGCGGTAAGCTTCAAATGGTATGCCGGCTGGCTCGAAAAAATTACAGCAAGAAGGGGGCTGGTAATAATCCTCTCTGTAGTACTGCTCGCCGCAACGGCCTATATTATCCCCCGTGTAGGCAGTGAATTCATGCCACGTGCCGAATCAGCAGAATTTATTGTTGAATTGAAACTGGATGAAGGAACAAGGCTCGAACGGACGGCGGAGACAACACGTAAGGTGGAAAATATTATTAAAGAACTCCTGGGAGATAAGGTCAGGATGTTATATGCCCACTCGGGAATAACAACCACTACCGGGACCAGTGAATCAGACCTGTTCAGGGATGAGAACACCTCATTGATAAGGGTATTCCTGACTGATGATCTTGCCAGGCACTCTGAAAGTGCCATTAAACTGGTGCAGGAAAAACTTAATGCCCTCTCCGGTACCGAAATAAGTATTAAGAGTGAAGAAACAGCCCTGCAAACAATACTCGGAACAGGTGATGCTCCGCTTGTTGTTGAAGTAAGAGGTGAAGACCTTTCTATTATTGAAGAATTGACCAATGAAGTTAAAGAACAGCTTGCTGGTTCACCCGGTGTAAATAATATCAGCAGTTCGCTGGAAGAAGGCACCCCTGAAGTGGATATTGTAATCGACCGTTTCAAGGCAAGCTACTACAGTGTAAGTGTGGAAAGCATAATTTCCCAGGTACAGTCCTACCTGGAGGGAACGAAAGCAGGTGATTTTGAACAGGGAGGCGAACTGAAAGACATAACTGTCAGGCTTGAAGAAATACCACTCGGAAAGCTGCAGGACCTGATTATAAAGGCCGGTTCAGTATCGGTGCCCCTGAGTGAGCTGGCAAATATTGAAACAGTAAGTGCACCACGTCAGATAAACAGGAATAACCAGGTAAGAACAGCTTACGTCTATGCAATGGTTGATGAACAGATTCCCTTTGATCAAATTGTCAGGCAGGCAGAAGAACATCTGGCAGGAATAAACCTCCCTGTTGATTACCGTACCATAATAACCGGAGAAGAGCTGAAGAGAAAAGAATCGATGGAAAATCTCACATTTGCTCTTATTCTTTCAATTATCCTGGTTTACATGGTCCTCGCATCACAGTTTGAATCACTTATCCATCCCTTTGTTATTCTTTTAACCATACCCCTGTCAGTGGTGGGATCTATATGGATATTTTTTCTCATGGGAAAGGCCCTGAATATCATGGCCTACATAGGAATAATAATGCTGGCGGGCATAGCGGTGAATGATTCAATCATACTGATCGACCGGATAAACCAGCTCAAAAAAGACGGATTAAACAGGAAACAGGCCATCATAGAAGCCGGCGCACAGAGGATAAGACCCATTATTATGACCAGCCTTACAACTATACTGGCCCTTCTCCCACTTACTTTCGGCTTCGGGGAAAGTGCTTCCCTGAGATCCCCTATGGCGCTGGCAGTTATTGGGGGACTGGTTACATCAACAACACTGACACTGGTTGTAATACCATGCGTATACTGGGTACTGGATGCCTTTAAAGATATGCTGCGCCCTGGCAAGAAAGAGATGATACCACAAGCTGAGTAAATTGTTATGGAATTTATAATTAAAAGAAAAACACTCATAAGCATGCTCTTTATAGGGCTGTCTTTACTCGGTTATGTATCATACCAGCAATTACAGGTTGAGCTTTACCCCAATGCACAGCTGCCCACACTCATAGTGCAGGTTGGCTCAACACTTGATGTTGATCCTTCATATATTGAGAACCAGGCTATTATACCCGTTGAAGGGGTGATTGGAACACTGGAGAACGTAGAAAAGATTGAATCAACTGTCACTTCAAGGTATGGAACAGTAATGATCTATTACAGCCAGGATGCCAATCTGAAATATTCTTATCTCAAGCTGCAGGAAAAAGTAAATACTCTATCAAAAACCCTTCCCGAAGAATTTGTAATAAATATAATAAGAATAGACCTTGAACAACTCAACAGTCGCTTTATGGACCTCCAGGTGAGAGGCAGCGGAGGGGTTGACAGGATAAGAAATATTGCTGACAGGGATATTAAGCCCAAACTGGAAAATATAGATGGCATAGCGGGTGTTGAGGTTTTTGGCGGAAGGGAAAATTCCATAGAGATAAGACTCGATGAAGAAGCATGCAAGGCCAATGGTATAACAATGAACCGCGTCAGGTCTCTGGTGGCATCAAACAGCAACGACAGGACTTTTGCAGGGCGGGTTTTTGAAGCCGGAAACAGGTATTTTGTAAATATATCAGCTGAATATACAGATGTATCCGATATTGGTGATATAATAGTAAACCAGCAGGGACCTGTGCTGCTCAGGGATGTGGCTGAAATATTCTTTGGGGTAAAGGAAGAAGAATCATACAGCCGTGTTAACGGGCTGGATGCCGTCACCATCAACCTTGTTTACGATAACCAGGCCAATATTATTGATCTTTCACATAAAACAATAGATGTCATAGATGACCTTAACACAGAGCTGGCATCCTCAGGGCTCGAGATAATTGTTCAGAACAACAATGCCGAGGTCATGGAGAAGAATATTGACCAGATAATTAATCTTGCCCTGCTGGGCGGGCTGCTTGCAGTAATAATATTGTGGTTCTTCCTCAGGAATCTGCGACTGGTATTTATTATTGCTTTCTCCATTCCCGTTTCAGTATTTACCGCCTTTAACTTTTTCTATGCGGCAGGAATTACTGTCAACAGCCTTACACTGGTAGGAATGGCCCTTGCCATAGGTATGCTTATAGACAATTCCGTTGTTGTCCTCGAAAATATTTACAGGCTTGCCGGCAGCCGGCATTCAACTGATACTGCGGTTAAACAGGGTACAAAGGAAGTGTACAGATCTGTTATAGCTGCCACCCTCACAACAATCACAGTGTTCCTCCCCTTTGTTTTCTCGGATAACTTCCTTGTTAAAATTATTGGCAAGAACATAGGTGTTTCAATAATTTCAACCCTGCTGGTTTCTCTTGCAGTGGCCCTCCTGCTTATTCCAATGGCCACCCATTATCTTCTGACATGGTCGAAAAAAAGCAGCTCCAGGGTATTTAAGAAACTATCCCTTCACGATCGCCTTATCCAATCATACCTGCTTATACTGAAGGCAAGCATGCGCAGGCCCGCAAGCACTATAATAGGGACACTGGTAGTTTTCTTTGCTGCCCTTCTGATAAGTTTTGGACTGAGCATCAATAAACTGGAAGAAATAGAAACAGGCAGTTTCCCGGTAAGCATTATCATGCCTGCCGGCTCAACACTGGAAAACACCGATGCCCTGGTTACTGAGCTGGAGAAACGACTCGATAACCTGCCCGAGAAAGGGGACATTATTTCAAAGATTGAAGAGAGCCAGGCTTCCCTGACCATACAATTGAAAGAGGACTGGGAAAAAGAAAGTGACAGGAAGCTGGCTGAAATAAAAAATGATATCTATGAAAGGGTGAGAAACTTCGGGGGTGCTGAAATAACAATGGATGAAATATCTTCCGGCGGAGGTATGGGAGGAGGAGGCGGATCCGGAGGTGTTAATCCCGGGGAAGGATTTACCCAATTGCTTGGTATTGGTACACAGAGCGAAAGTATTATAATAAAAGGACAGGATTTCGGGAAAATGAGGGATCTTGCCGATGATATGGAATATTATATGGAGGATATGAACACCATCAGGTCGGTAAATGTGAATATCCAGGATAATACTCCCGAAGTACAGCTGAATTTCGATACCGAATTAATGAGCAGGAGTAATATCACTCTCAATAATATAGCACAGGAACTGGCTTCATTTCAGCCCGAATATTCAACGGGAGTGAAGTTTAAGCAGGGAGAGGATGAGTATGATATTATAATAAAATACGACCGTGCCGAAGAAGAGGATGATTACAAAAATATTGATGACCTGAAAAAATTACAGATATCAGGAACAGGCGGCAATATAGTGGAGATGGAAGAGGTGGCCGACATAGTCTTTGCATACGGGATGGGCAGTATTCACAGGGAGAACCAGGAGAAAAGTATTACCGTAACATACAGGTTCAATGATGAAATCAATGACTCAAAAGTGCTCCTGGAAAGTGCACGGGAAGAAATAGATAATCTTATTGCAGGCATGAATATCCCTTCAGGCCTTGCTATCGAGGTGATACATGAAGAAGATCAGTTCATAGATTTTTATTACCTGATAGGTATAGCTTTTTTACTGATTTTTATGATCCTGGCTGCAGTATTTGAATCACTGTCAACGCCCATAGTACTTATGTTATCAATCCCCCTGGCAGCCCTGGGCTCCCTCCTTGCCCTGATCCTTACCGGTAACTCACTGCTGAATGCCAATACTCTTACCGGCTTCCTGATACTTCTCGGGGTTGTTGTTAACAATGGGATTATCCTTATTGATTATTCCAATATACTTAGAAAAAGAGGTTACCGCAGGTCGCGTGCCCTGATGACGGCGGGACTGGCACGGGTGAGACCTATCCTGATAACTGCCATCACAACAATAGTGGCTTTAATGCCCCTGGCCATGGGGAAATCGGAATATGCCTCCACCATTGGCGCTTCTTTTGCCATTACAGTGATCGGGGGTCTGGCCCTGAGTACTATGCTGACCCTGGTTTTCATACCTACCTTCTATACCGGGCTGGAAAACTCAATTGCCTGGATTCGTTCACAGAACTGGAAAATCAAGGTCATTATGTTTGTAGCCTTTGTTTTCCTGGTAACAATGATATACCTGTATATCAACAAGTTCCTATGGCAGCTCATAACTACCATACTGGTAATCATTCTCGTCCCGGCGGTAACATGGTTTATCAGGTCAAGCCTCAGGAAAGCACGGGAAACTGTTATTGCCGAAAGCGAAGCAGTAAATATAGTGATAAGGAGCCTGGTGAAGATATACGACCGTGATCCACGGATGCTAAGGGAATGGAAAGCAGGTAAGAAGATAAGGGAAAGACTTGGCCTGGAGAAAGATCCCGAAGATATGCGTGACCTTGATCGCTATATCTGGCAATTACCACTCTTTGCCTTTCTGATCTATTTCACATATATATACATTCAGAAGGACTTCTGGATTTTCTTCTTCAGCATAATAAGCTGGTTCATGCTTATTAGTATATGGAACCCGATGTATTCAATCCTCGGCCGGAAGAAAAAATTTCCCACTTTGATAAAGAGAGCACTTAATATCATCGTCTACTGGCTAATCCCCCTGGCCAATCTTATAATATTCCAGCTTAAATGGGATAACCTTGCTGCTGTTATAGTGATTGGCTTCCTGTGGTACGCAGGTCTGATGATCTGGTCAACAGGCAGGTACCTGCAAAAGAACGAAACTGACATATACAGGATGAAAGGAAGGTTCAAAAACCTCAGGAAAGCTTATTATAAGCTCGTTCTGGCCACTCCCCTTATCGGGAAAGTACGTAAACCATTCAAAGCACTGGGTGGTGTGTCAATGGAGATAGGCAATGGCATGTTCGGCCTCCTGGGACCTAACGGCGCCGGAAAAACAACTTTGATGAGAATTATCTGCGGCATACTGGATCAGAGCTATGGTAAGATATGGATCAACGGGCTTGATGTGGCTGAAAAGAGGGAAGAACTGCAGGGACTGATAGGTTACCTGCCCCAGGAATTCGGTACATATGAAAATATGACGGCATGGGAATTCCTTCAGCACCAGGCAATCCTGAAAAATATCACTGACAGGAGAACCAGGAACGAACGTGTAAGCTATGTTCTTAAGGCAGTGCATATGCATGAACGAAAAGATGAGAAAATAGGATCCTATTCCGGTGGCATGAAACAGAGGATCGGCATTGCGCAAATATTGCTTCACCTGCCTCGTATACTGGTGGTTGATGAACCAACGGCAGGTCTTGACCCAAGGGAAAGGATTAGGTTCAGGAACCTCCTGGTGGAACTCAGCAGGGAACGCGTGGTAATATTCTCAACTCATATCATCGAAGATATATCGAGCTCATGCAACAAGGTGGCCGTCCTTGACAAAGGCTACCTCAAATACCTGGGTCATCCCGAAGAGATGACCAGGCAAGCAGAAGGCAGGGTCTGGCAGTTTAATATCCCTGCTAATGAATTCAGGAAATTTGCCTCGGAAAATATGGTGGTTCACCATATGTCTGAAAAAGGAAGTATAAGGGTCAGGTGCATAGCTGCAGACAAACCCCACCCCGGGGCACTGGAAGTTAACCCCAATCTGGAAGATTCATACCTGTGGCTCCTGAGAAAAAGTAAAAATGAAATAGCATAATGAACAGAATAAATAAAATATTGAACCTGGCAGATGTGACGGGAAAAATGATCACTTATAATCTTAAGATCATCTTTGCCAACAGGTTTATCTGGTTTCTGCTGGGTGCAATAACCTTCTATGTGGGCCTTACTCTCATATATGTCTTTACCGAGGATGTGTCAGAGGTTAAAGACCTGTACGGAATTTTTGTTTTCTGCGGTATCCTCCTGGTTTTCTACCCGACAGTTTTCGGCATACAGAACGACCAGGATGCCAGGACAATAGAAATACTGTTCGGTATCCCCAATTACAGGTACAAAGTATGGCTGGTGAGAATTGCGCTGATTTACGTCATCAGTTTTGCCATCCTTCTGGCATTCTCTTCCATATCTTCCTTCCTTGTTATACCATTGCCCGTTTTTGCAATTACCTATCATGTGCTGTTTCCTGTTTTTTTCCTGGGAGTTATGTCGTTCATGCTCTCAACTATTGTGAAGAACGGTAACGGCACTGCCGTGCTGATGATAATCTTCGGGCTCTTCTTCCTGATTTTACAGGAACCTCTCGAAACAAGCAAATGGAATGTCTTCCTTAATCCCTTCACCTATCCCGATGATATAAGTGAAACAGCATGGTCAAATATTGTCCGGGACAACAGGATAATACTTTTTATATCAATAATAGTATTCCTCCTGGCAGCCCTTTTCAACCTGCAGAAAAGGGAAAAGTTTATATAGTTTTCTCTGTACCTTAAGCTTTTGTGTATTTCATATTTAATTTGTACTTTTGCAGGCGATTGAGGGGTGTTTGACTTCTTAGGGGACCGGAGTCCCCTATTTTATTAGTGCTAATTGATATGATTAACAAAGAGATAGTAAA
>JBNJHQ010000093.1:0-10281 GCA_051748705.1 Bacteroidota bacterium
TTTGGTACTTTCATTGAATTCCTTTTTTATGTCATCGGTTGCTTTCCTGAATTCGCGCATACCTTTGCCCAGGCCCTTGGCTATATCCGGAAGCTTTTTGGCCCCGAAAAGGATAAGGGCAGCAATCATTATGATAAATATTTCCTGCCCGCTGATGAATAAATATACTGTCATATTAAGACCTTCTTTCTTATCCCTACAAATTTAGTAAGAAATATCTTATTAGCAATAGAATATATTCAGGCCTGATATGCCCACAAATATGAGATGGCGTGAGATGGCGAAAAAAAAAGAAAGCACGGACCATGCGATCCGTGCCTATATTATCTGTTGGGTTTAAGTCCCACTACAATTTTATCAGCTTGTCTTTTTCCCTTTCAGCACTCTTTCTGTTTCTTTCTTTTTTATCATGTCGTACATAACAGGTGTGGCCACGAAGAGCGATGAATAGGTACCTATGACAACACCCATCAGAAGGGCAAAGATAAATCCCCTGATCGTTTCTCCCCCGAAAATAAATATTGCCAGCAGTACAACAAAAGTACTCAATGATGTACTGAATGTACGGCTTATTGTACTGTTAAGTGCAAGATTCAGTATTTCTTTACGTTCTCTCTTACGGTACAGGCCGAGGAATTCCCTTATACGGTCGAAGACCACCACGGTGTCGTTGATTGAATAACCAACAACCGTCAGGATAGCAGCTATAAAGGCCTGGTCGATCTCCAGTGAGAATGGTAATATCCCATAGAATATTGAGAAGATACCCATCACTATGAGCACATCGTGAACAAGTGCTGCAAGGGCCCCCAGTCCGAAGCGCCAGTTCCTGAATCTCAATAATATGTACAGGAATATTATCAGCAGGGAAAATCCAATGGCATAGAGGGCCTGTATCATTATATCGAAAGCGATAGTGGGACCAACGGTCTGGCTGCTCTGCCTGTATTCATCAAGGAATCTATCCTGGTCCACTCCTTCAGGCAACAGGGGCTGTAATCCCTGGTAGAGCAGGGCTTCCACCTCGGCTTCAGCCTCGGGTTCATCAACCCGGTACTTTGTGGTTATTTTAACCTGGTTTTCGTTACCGAATACCACAACCAGCGGGTTCTCACCATATACATCTCCCAGGCGTTGTGCAACATCGGTGGTAGAAACAGGTTCATCAAAACGTATAACATAGGTACGTCCACCTGTAAAATCAATGCCCATATTGAGTCCTTTTACCCCAAGGGATACCAGTCCTCCAATAATGATCACACCTGAAATGACATAGAAAATTTTCCTGTTCTCAATAAATTTAATCTTAAGGTTATTGAAGGCATTCTCGGTAAGTTTTGTGGAGAATGTAAGCTTCATATTACGCTTAAGGAAGGTATCATATATTATCCTTGTTATGAAGTAAGCTGTAAAGAATGATGTTACTATACCTATGACCAGTGTTGTGGCAAAACCTTTGATTGGTCCGGTACCGAATATATAAAGAACAGCTCCTGTCAGGAGAGTTGTAAGGTTGGCATCGATAATGGCCGAACGGGCATTCCTGTACCCATCAGCCACGGCCAGCTTAACTCCCTTTCCTGCCCTGAGTTCCTCCTTTATCCTGTCATATATTAGCACGTTTGCATCAACCGACATACCAATGGTAAGGATGATACCCGCTATACCCGGCAGTGTAAGCACCGCACCAAGGGATGCCAGCACTCCCACTATGAAGAACATGTTCACAATAAGGGCAATATCGGCTACCAGTCCGGCACGGCGGCTGTAATAGAATATCATATAAGCAAGCACCACCACGAAAGCTATAATAAATGAATTGAGGCCGGCATTGATTGCTTCCCTACCCAGTGAAGGGCCAACCACGGTATCGTTTATGATCTGCGCCGGTGCAGGCAGTTTACCAGACCTGAGGATATTGGCAAGGTCTTCAGCTTCTTCAATACTAAAATCACCTGTTATTTCTGAAGAGCCTCCCTTGATCTCCTGTGATACGGTTGGTGCTGAACGCACATAGCCATCGAGCACCACGGCAATACACCTGCCTATATTTGAACCTGTAAGCCTTGCCCATATACGTGCACCTTCAGCATTCATTGACATGTCGACTTTTGCTGATGAGCCTGTTTGCCCGTATGAAACCCTGGCGGATGTTACAACATCACCGTCCAGGGGAGGACGGCCATCACGTGTTGTGACTTTAATGGCATGCAGCTCATAAATGCTCTCAGTTTCATCACCCCTCATTGGATCAGCACTCCAGAAAAACTTTATATCACGCGGGAACAATGACCGTATCTGTCCCATATTCAGATAATCCAGCACCTGGGCGGTATCAGAATGATGTGAATAGCCTATAACTGATCTTGGCAAGGGCTCTCCTTCCTGCGTTACGGCAGGACTGAGAACTGCGAACAAAGGATTCTGGGTATTCCATTCATCACGACTTTCAGCCTCGACGGCATCAGTAGTGTCGCTCAGCATATCCAGAAGTGTTTCTTCGGCAGTGGTGTCCTGGGCAGCCTGGTCAGATATCAGGTCTTCCACGGAACTTACCTCTCCTTCTTCCACAGCAGTGCTATCGTCCTGTTCAGCACTCTGAAGGGCTTCCATATCTTCTTTCAGTGATGCAAGAAGGCTATTGGCTTCCATGAGGTAACCTATGACCTCTGAGTTTTCATATGTCTCCCAGAATTCAAGTTTTGCTGTACCCTGGAGCAATTCCCTTACTCTCTGAGGGTCTTTTACTCCCGGCAGCTCAACCAGTATACGACCTGCAGCCTCAAGCCTTGAAATATTAGGTTGTGCCACACCAAACCTGTCGATCCTGCTCCTTAGGATATTGAAGGCATTATCAATGGCACTGTTAGTTTCTTCGCGCAGTACATCAAGTACTTCAGAATTGGTGGAATTGAAATTTACTTTATCTCTCAGCTCCATGGTACCGAAAATAGCAGCCAGGCTTGCATTGGGATCAAGTTCCTCGAAAGACTCACCGAAAAGGTCAACAAAATTCCTCTGGCTTTCCCTTTGCTTCTGTTTTGCCATAACGATGGCACGGTTGAATGTTTCATCATTGCTATAGTTTGCCAGTGCCTTAACTATTTCTTCAACAGACACTTCGAGTACCACATTCATTCCTCCCTTGAGGTCGAGACCCAGGTTTAACTCTTTTGACTGCACTTCCTTGAAAGTATTTCCCAGGAAGCTCCACTCGGCTTTAGGCAGTGAAGAAATTGAATCGAGGTACTGAACCTCCTTTACCAGGTCTCCAGCGGCATACTCTTTTGCATGTTGCTTGACTGTATATGATGCTACGGTGAATGAAAGCTGGTAAATGGTAACCAGTGCTAAGGCTATAGCCAAAAACAGAATAGCTCCTTTGTTTTGCATTTCAAAGTATTTTATAATTTGCTAAAAATCAATATATGCATTCGGTCCTGAACGGACGGGCAAAGATATTAATTTTTTCCTATTCTGCTATAAGTTCATCGAAATCATATTCGATGGGTTTATTAGCTTCGAAATCGAAAAGGGTAATGCTGCGGATATTATAATAATAGGTCCAGTAATCCTGAAGTGCCTGTATATAACCTCTCTTGTTTTCATCCTTTTTTGTATCGGCATTATTCAGTTCCAGGACGTCAACATTGCCTATGAGGAATCTTTGTTTTGTCACTTCGTACATTTTAGCAGCCACTGTATCCGATTTGGCAGCTATGCGCACCTGGTTCTCCTGGAGGTTAAACTGGGCAACATCCAGGAAAAGTTGCTGTTCAAAATCTATCATTGACTGCTGTACCTGGGTTCTTGTTACTTCCTGTGATGACTGGGCCATACGGTATCTTCCCTTGCGCAAGCCCCAGTCCATAATGGGTATGGTAAAGCCTATGCTTATACGTTGCTGGTCATCAAGGGCCTGGTAGGCCCCGGGAATGATAATATCCTGGCCCTGGAGGCCGTAGCTGATATTCATATTAGCATTCAGTCCCCTTTCTGATTTGGCCTGGGCCACATTCCGGTTGGCTTCAAGGAGCTGTACCTGGTAGGAGATCATGTCCGGGTTGTTTTCAAGTGCCCGGTTCAGCACTTCATCAGCCCTAACATCGAATGTTGGAATTTTATTTGGTACAATAAGTTCTATCTCCACACTTTCGGTATAGCCAAGGAAGGATGACAATCTTTGTTTCATATTCTCAAGGTTATTCCTGGCTTGGTTCCTCGAAGTCTCTGCATTGAGGAATGACAATTCCATCTGCAGCATATCATTTTCCGCTATGGTGCCAAGCTCGTATCTTCCCTGTGCCAGACGGTAAAGGGTGTCGGCATTGGCATAATTCATATTGGCAATTTCCATATTTATCTGGGCCAGGGCCAGCTGGAAAAATCTTCTTACAGCATTAAGGTGGACCTCTTCAACATTGGCAAGATAATTTTTCTTTGCTTCCTCATATTTGAGAGGTTCAATTTGTTTTTGCCATTTCAGATCATTAAACCTGAAGAGAGGCTGGTTATAGTTTATACTCACCGGAGTGGAGATATACTGTGTTGACCCGTCATCACCCAGCACATCAAATCTCCTGAGGTCAGACTGCAGTGATATACTGCCGCCCGTAAATCCTATGTTCTGTGATAGTGAAAGCTGTCCCAGCAGGTTATTGGTATTCTTTTCGACATAATATTCCTTCCCTGTGCTGTAGTCATATTCCTTTTCATATATACGGTTATATTCGGGGAAAGTACCTGTAAGGGTAAGTGAGGGCAGGTATTCAGCCTTGAATGTCCTGAACTGCCAGTAGCTGGCCCTGAACATATGTTTTGCAAGGATACCCTGCAATGACTGGTCTTCGGAAAGTGTAATAACATCCTCAAGTGTCAGTCTTTTAATTTCCTGTGAATAGCTGATATTAGCTGAGCCTATAAAAGCCACAATTAACAAGAAAAAATAAATTCGCTTCATATCAATGATTGATTTTTATTCGTACCTGAGTGATTCAATTGGATCTCTTTCAGATGCTCTCTTAGCCGGCGAATACCCGAAGATTACACCCACTGCAGCCGAAACACCGAATGCAACTATAACTGAGAATGGTGATACTATTGTCAGTATGCCGGCAATCTGGTTTATCATTCTGGCAAGTACAATACCGATGAAAACGCCAATAAAGCCACCTGTAACACTTATCAGGATGGCTTCAGAAAGGAATTGAACCACTATATCCATCTTTTTTGCCCCGATAGCCATTCGTGTCCCTATTTCCTTTATTCTTTCCATCACCGAAGCAAACATGATATTCATAATTCCAATTCCTCCCACCACAAGTGAAATGCTGGCTATTGCTCCAAGGACTATATTAAAAATATCCTTTGTTCGCTGCTGTTGTTTAAGCAATAATTCAGGAACGGTTATTTCAAAATCCTTCACATTCTGATGTCTTCTCAGCATCATACGGCTGAGCACCTCAGTTGACGGGTTTAGCTGCTCTGTTTCTTCAACCTGTACCACAATCCTGTCGAGCTGGTGGTAGTTTGTTGAAGATGACTGACCGGGGTCAGAGCCGCCTGACACCGGGCCTCTCCTCACCGCAACGCCATGTCCCATTGCCATAACCTGGGTGGACGCTTGAGTGGCGAGCTTCTTTGTAAGAAGTTCCCTGTTCTGGTACCTTAGTAAAAAGGTTTTTACAGGAATATAAATGTTGTCGTTATAAACATTGACTCCTGCTTCCTCGAAACCGGTAAGATTAACATTGGTACGCTCCAGAACTCCAATAACCTTCAGCCATACCCCATCAAATTTTATATATTGTCCAACCGGGTCGACTTTGCTGAAAAATTTTGCCCTGATATTAGCACCTATTATACAAACCTGTATCCCATGTGTTTCCTGGTAGTCATTAAAAAATGTGCCATGGTTAAGGGGCAGGTTATATAGATCGAAGTAATCATTCTTAACACCAACCAGCTTTGCCGAGTAATTCATCCCATTGAGTACGACCGTTGAGTTAAAGGAGATTTCCGGGCTTATCCTTTTGACTGAAGGAAGGACTTCTCTGATGGCTTCCACGTCAAGAAGTGTGAGCCCCGGACTGAATTTATTTTGTTGCTTCTCCCCCTCATCCCCGGATGAGTTATCAGATTTTATTATCGGATTGACCAAAATATTATTTACCCCAACCATCTTTATCTGATCAAGTATCTCCTGCTGGGCTCCTTTCCCTATGGCAAGCATACTGATCACGGCAGCGACACCGAAAATAATACCCAGTGCCGTCAATATTGACTTGAGCTTATTTGCCAGTATTGATTCAAAGGCGATTATTACATCATGTAAGTATCTTTTTCTCATGATCCCTGGCCTCCTCCTCCACGCTGTTGTTGCATGGTGCTTCTCATTTGTTCCCTTTCTTCCTCACTCATATTCATAAGACGTTCTCTCATCTCGGGTGTCATCTGTTGTGAGCCGCGTTTGTTATTTTCTTTAATATCCCTTTCTCTTTTTTCTTCTTCTTCCCTTCTCAACCTCTCTTTCTCACGTATTTTCTCGATCAGTTCCTCACCTACGAGTTTAAATGTTTCAGCATCTTCAGGCAAACTGAGGTACAACTGGTCTCCATCTTCCAGGCCTTCTTCAACAATTATACTGTTCTCATTCGACTCCCCAAGTACCACAACCTGTCTTGTACCGTTTTTCTTATATACATAGGGTATACTATCCTCAGTAGCATGAACACATTCAAGCGGTATTGAGAGTACATCCTCAAACAATGCGGTAATAATCTGGTTGCCTGTTGTCATGGAAGGACGCAGGATTGATTCCACTTCATCCAGCTTAATAATAACTTCAAAAACTTTTGCATCGGTATTTGGCAGTTGTTCACCTATATTTGCAACACTAATGACTTTTCCCTTATATCTTTTTTCAGGGAAAGCATCCACAGTAATCCTCACCGGCTGATTTTTGCTAACCTTGCTTATATCAATTTCATTAACATAGGTCTTTGAAATCATGGAGGACATGTCAGGCAGAGTGGCTACCACGGGGTCCCATGGACTGATGTTTGAACCAACTGTTCTTTTCTCACCGCTCCATTCCCTTTTATAAATTACCATTCCTGGTGCAGGTGCAGTTACTGTGAATTCTTTGAGAACATCCTGCATATCCTCAACGGTTTGTCTCTGCTCCCTCAGCTCATAAAGAGCATCCCTCATATCAGCCTGGGCCTGCTGTACCTCCAGTTCATAGTTCTTAAGGGCCTGCTCATAAGCTCTCTGGGCCTTATCCAGGTTTATCCTGCTCTGACGTATTGTTGTGGGAGGTTCATATTGTGATTGCTCGAGGGTAATCTCCGCTTCCTCCATATTAAATTTAAGGTTGAGGATATCATCCCTCAGGTTACCCAGCTGAATGGTTGTATCAAGTTTCTTCATCTCGTAGTTATTCTCGAGGACCTCCAGCTCATCCAGCTCGTCTTTAAGGTTATTATCAGCCTCTGAACGGTCCAGGGTGGCAACATAATCTCCTTTCTGAACAACTGTCCCCTCGGGTATCAAATCCTGTATTGTAATATTCCTGAATCTCATGCGCCTTCCGCCAAGTCCTTCAGGTCCTTTAATTTCAGTGGAGTTTTCAGCCTGCAGCTCCCCGGTGGTTGAAACCAGAATCTCAAATTTGCCCCTTTTAGCCTCTGAGTAAAGCATTGCCAGTTCATCCTGTTTTGTAATGCGGTTAAATACGATAAGCGCAATTATTGCAACTGCAACAACTATACCTGAGATAATTAAAGTTTTCTTCATTATTCTAAATGTTTGTACAAATCAAAAAAAATCCGTTGCGAAATTATTAAAATTTTTATTCACCTGAATCCGTGCAAATTATATTAATTAGCTATTTAACAATAATTAACAGTGGAATCAGAAAATTGTTCCTACAATAAAGTTGACAAAGCGAATCAGGGTTTTATTCCATTAAATGCAAATAAGTGGCAGTCAGCTTATTTTTTTAACAAATTTTATGATTTCTTCTGCCTGGCCATCGGCATCTTCCCTGGTTCTTCCTTCGGAATAAATTCGCAATATCGGTTCTGTATTTGATTTCCTTATATTTATCCATCCCTTTTCATCCTCAAGCAGGATTCCGTCCTCAGTACTTACAACCTTATGCCTTAATTCTTCGTGGATTTTCCTGATGATCTCATCAGCATCACTGCCCTGTGACAGCTCTATCCTGTTTTTGGAGATTGCATATTCCGGGTATGTTGCCCGTAACTGTGAGCAGCTCAGGCCTCTTTCTGCCAGCAGGGAGAGGAAAAAAGCGATTCCTGCAAGTGCATCACGGCCGTAATGGAGGGGAGGATAGATAACTCCGCCATTACCCTCTCCGCCTATCACCGCATCAACTTCCTTCATTTTCTCAACAACATTCACTTCACCCACAGCTGAAGCATACCATTTGCCTCCATGCTTTTCTGTAACATCCCTTAATGCACGGCTTGAAGACATATTGCTTACCGTATTGCCTTTTCTTTTGGAGAGAATATAATCAGCACAGGCCACAAGAGTATATTCTTCATTAAAGCAGGAGCCATCTTCCGATACAATTGCCAGCCTGTCAACATCGGGATCAACCACAAAGCCCAGGTCAGCCTTATTATCCAGTACGGCCTGCCTGAGTTCACCAAGATTTTCCGGCAGAGGTTCAGGGTTATGGGGGAAAATACCCGTGGGTTCAGTAAATATTTCAATTATTTCTTTTACCCCCAGTCTTCTCAACAATTCAGGAAGTATCAGTCCGCCCACTGAATTCACACAATCAATAACAACAGTAAATTCCCTTTCCCTGATCTTTTCTATGTTAACATCCTCCATGGCCAAAAGCATATCAATATGCCGTTTATTGTATGAATTATTCCTCTCCTCCTTTCCGAGCATGTCCCAGGAAGCAAAAGAATAATCCATCCTTTCTGCTATTTCAAGGATTTTTGCGCCGTCAACGGAAGATACAAATTCACCTTTTGCGTTAAGCAGTTTAAGTGCATTCCACTGCACCGGGTTATGGCTTGCTGTAAGAATTATCCCGCCAGCTGCTTTTTCAGCAGTAACAGCGATCTCTACAGTGGGGGTTGTGGCCAGCCCGAGATCCAGCACATCTATCCCCATTGCATTCAGGGTAGCGCTGACAATTTTATTAATCATTTCCCCGCTTGGCCTGGCATCCATGCCTATGACTATGCGGGCCTGCCTATTATCAAAACCCCTTAATATCCATTCACCATATGCAGCGGTATACCTGACCACATCAAGTGGGCTGAGCCCTTCACCGGCCTTACCGCCTATTGTACCCCTTATACCTGATATTGATTTTATTAATGCCATTTTTCTGTATATAAATGTTTCAAACGTTTAAAATTTCATTGTTACGAAGATTTATTCCTGACTCATCTCAGCAAAAGTGCAAAAAAAAATCAAAATTCCGGTCACCATTTTATCCTCATCCCCGGCATTAACATGTTTATTTACAAATAATCCCTACCTTTGCAGTCCAAAAAATTTCCTTCAATGAATGACGGGCGTAAAAGTGGTAATGTAAGCAACAGGCGTAAAAGAGATGGCAAAAATGACGGGCGTAAAAGAGGTGGTTCAAACGACGCGCGTAAAAGAGACGGCAAAAACGACGGGCGTAAACGAGATGCCAGAGACGACGGACCAAAAAGAGGTGGTGCAAACGACGGGCGTAAACGAGATGCCAGGGAAGAGGGGCGTAAGAGAGATGTTAAATACGACGGGCGCAGGAGAGACATTAAAAATTCAGGCAGTGGGGATGAACCTGTCAGGCTTAACAAATATATTGCCAACAGCGGTGTTTGCAGCCGCAGGGATGCTGACAGGTTAATTGCCGAGGGGGAGATAAGCGTTGACGGGCACACAGTCACCGACCTGGGAACAAAGGTGCCCCGGGGGGCTAAAGTAAGATACAAGGGGAAATTGCTTAACCCTGAGAAAAAGGTTTATATTCTCCTCAACAAACCGGCAGGATATGTTAGCACCATGGAAGATCCTCATGCTGAAAAACTTGTCACCGACCTTATAAGGAACGCCTGCAGCGAAAGGGTATACCCGGTGGGAAGGCTTGATAAAGATACAACAGGTGTATTGCTCTTTACCAATGACGGTGATCTGACGAAAAAACTGACACACCCCTCACATGGCAGGAAGAAAATCTACCACGTTCACCTTAACAGGCCCCTGACCAAAAATGATATGATCAGGCTTACCGAAGGT
>JBNJHQ010000094.1:0-10231 GCA_051748705.1 Bacteroidota bacterium
CAGCTATCTCTGACAGGTTCCTGAACCTGTATGTATTGAAAAGGTATTTCAGTTTGTTCGGGTCAGTATCATAAACACCCACCTCATAATCCAGGCAGAGTGTTTCCGCCAGCCATGAACCCATATTACCCGCCCCTGCTATCAGTATTTTTTTCATTTATTCAGTCCTCCGTAAATTGCCCTGTTCAGCAGGCTAAGATCGGCCAGGGCCAGTGACACTGCTGCTTCAATTATCACCGGGATCCGCAGTGCTATACATGCATCGTGCCTCCCCTGTATTTTCAGGGTGTCCATTTCATTCTTTTCAAGATTCCATGTTAGCTGCTCTTTTGATATGCTTGAAGTTGGTTTAACCGCTACCCTGATGATTATATCATTCCCATTGCTTATTCCCCCGTTTATTCCTCCTGCATTATTCCCTGATGTTTTACCATCGGCGCTGATAATAGGGTCGTTATGTTCTGATCCCCTCATCCCGGCAGCCCTGAATCCCGACCCGAACTCAATACCCTTAATGGCCGGAATGGCAAAAACGGTCCGGCTTATTGCAGACTCCACGCCGTAATAGAGTGGTTCACCCAGTCCCGCCGGCACATTCCTTGCCACACATTCTATCAATCCGCCAACCGAATCTCCCTGCTTCAGCACTTCTTCAATTTCGGCTTCCACGTCTGTGTTCCCCCCTGCACTGACAAGCTCTGCCTTTACTTCAGCCGGTTGTATAATTAACCTTGCAATTGATCCTGCCACAACCATACCCCAGGTTAACCTGCCGGATGAATGTCCTCCTCCCCTGGCGTCCGCATATCCATGGTATTTATTCCGCATGACCATATCGGCATGTCCCGGCCTTGGTATGGCCTCAAGCTCTTTGTAGTCAGAAGAGCGCCTGTCGGTATTCCGGGTCATTATCATTATGGGTGCACCCGTGCTTAAACCTTTGTATACCCCGCTGATTATTTCCGGGGTATCATCTTCCTTACGGGCAGTGGTACCTTTCCTGCCACTTCTGCGTCTTTCAATATCCTTCATGATCATTTCAGTATTAATGGCTATACCAGGAGGACAGCCATCAATCAGGATGCCCAGCCCCGCTCCGTGTGATTCGCCAAAAACGGATATTCTCAATATTTTACCAAATGTGTTCATTTTCTTATTCTGATATTTTAATACTAACTCCAAGCTTCCTCAGATCCTCATAAAAGGAGGGATAAGATTTATTGACTGATTCAGCACCTCTTACAATGACCTTTCCCCCGCCTGCAACAGACATAATGGTAAGGGCCATACTTATACGGTGATCACCATGTGAATCCACCCTTCCCTTACTTATCCCGGACGGGCCTTCAATTTCAATCCTGTTATCATAATTCATAATTTTTACGCCCAGCCCGGACATTTCGGTCATCAGGGCACTGCCCCTGTCGCTTTCTTTTACCTTCAGTCTCTCGGTGCCATTGATAACGCTCTTACCATGGCAAAAGGAAGCAAGTACGGCCAGTGGGGGTGCCAGGTCGGGACAATCGGACAGATCGGCACTGAAGGGCTTCAATCCGTCTTTTCTTATTCTTACCTCATTATCCCCCACTTCAACATGGGCACCAACATCCCTCAGTATATCAAGCACCTTCCTGTCAGACTGAGTGGAACCGGGAGAGATACCCCTTACCGTAATGTCACCTGCCAGGGCGGCCAGCACTAAAAGAAAGGCTGCCCCGCTCCAGTCGCCCTCAACGGTGTAGGATGATGGTTTATACTCCTGGGAACCGGGGATGGAGAAAAGCGAGTAATTCTCATTAATTACCTCTACTCCAAAATGATTAAGGATATCAATTGTGAGATCTATATATGGCTTGCTCGTGAGTTTGTGCACTATCAGCTTCGAATCCTCCTTTGCCACCGGAAGTGCAATAAGCAGGCCTGTGAGGAACTGCGAACTCAGGGAGCCGTCAACAAAGGCGAGGCCTCCTTTAATGGGGCCTCTTACTCTAAGGGGCAGAAAGCCCCCCTTGCTTATCACTTCCACTCCCATCTGGCTGAGTGTTTCGGACAGCATATTCATAGGTCTTTTCAGCAGCGACCCGCTGCCATTGATCTCCATCCATCCTGCATTGAGTGAGGCAATTGGCGTAAACAACCTTGCGCCCAGTCCCGATTCACCACAAAAAAGTTCAGTACATCGCGGTTTATATCCACCATCAATGATGATCCTGTCATCAAGCATCCTGGTGCTTGCACCCAGGCATTCAGACATCTCCAGTGCGGCATATGCATCATCGCAAAGTGACGGATTATGTATTTCAGAACGGCCTTCAGCAAGCAGGGCACAGGCAATGGCCCTTTGCATGGCACTTTTTGATGCAGGCGCATTCACTGTACCGCTTACCGATGATGCCAGGGGAATAACTTCCATCTCAGGAAATGTTTTTTGATAGTTTGTAAATAATTTCATGAAACGGAAATTCCACCTGCTTTGCTTTTCCTATACCTTCAAGGAGTATAAAACAGATATTATCACCTTTCTTTTTCTTATCTGCCAGTATTTTTTCACCCAGCTCCGGCCATTGAAGTTTCAGCGCGGGCAGGAGACCCAGGCTCTCCATAACACTCCTGATCCTCCCTGCTTCCTCACTGCTCAGCAGCCCTTCATCACATGATATCCCCACGGCCGCCATCATGCCGGCGGAAATCGAGATCCCGTGGCTCATACCCGTTTGTGCTTCAATTGCATGTCCAAGGGTATGCCCGAAATTCAGAATGCGACGCTCACCCATTTCCTTTTCGTCTTTCTCAACAACAGATGCTTTTATTGCAATTGATCCTGATATTAGTTCTTCAAGCAGTTCATTCTCTCCTGCAAGCAGCTTACTTATATTCTGTTCAATCAAGTCAAACATCTCCGCATCCCTGATAAGGGCATGCTTTACAATTTCACCGAGCCCGGAGACAAACTCCTCATCGGGCAGTGTTTTAAGCATTGATGTGTCACAAATGACAAATGAAGGCTGGTTAAAACAACCTATAACATTCTTGATGCCATTAACATTAAGCCCGTTCTTGCCTCCTATGCTTGCATCGACCTGTGACAGGAGGCTGGTTGAAACAAAGCCGAATGGTATACCGCGCATATATACAGAAGCAACAAAGCCTGTGATATCACAGACCACACCACCGCCAATACCCAGCAGGAAAGAAGACCTGTCAGCCCCCGTTACCAGGAGATGTTTAATTATTGTAAGCACGGTGTCCATTTCCTTTACGATCTCCCCTGTCCCTATCCTTATCACCGGACAGTCAGGGAAGCTATGCCCGTACAGTTCGCCGACATTAGTATCGGTTATGATTATAAGATCCTGCCCCTCAATCAGTTCATTGAGCAGACTCCATGCCTCTCCCATGTATACTCCGGTACTGGCATTCTCATAAATAACTTTCATACATATAAGGGTAAATAATTAATCATTAAAGGTATTAAATCAATTTAACTAATTCATCACCTTATTCTGGAAGCTTATTGATTCCTGGTGTATTTGCTTGAATATCTGTGTAATAAACTCATCACTCATTCCCAGCTTTCTTGCTTTTGACAACCTGTCGACCAGTATTTCCGACCAGCGGCCGGTTTGCAGGATCGTTATATTTTCCTCTCTCTTGTACCTGCCGATCTTTTCAGATAGTGACATCCTGTTTCTCAGGACTCTCAATAACTCGGTATCCCACTGGTCTATCTGTCTCCGGAAGTCATTCAGTTCTTCCAGTTGTCTGGTATTTTCTATTTCCGACCTGCGGTGTATAATTCCGTCGAGCAGTGATTTCAGTTCCCCCGGTGTTATCTGCTGATCCCTGTCGCTCAGGGCATTCTCAGGCTTAAAATGTGATTCTATGAACAGGCCGTCAAAATCAAGGTCCATTGCTGTCTGGGAAACGCTGAACAGAAGATCCCTGTTGCCGCATATATGGCTTGGATCTGTTATTATGGGAAGCCCGGGAATCCTTCTTTTAAGTTCAATCGGGATTTCCCATTGTGGCATATTGCGATACGTTGATTGGCCGTAATAACTAAATCCCCTGTGTATGGCAGCCATATCTTTTATCCCCGCCTTGTTAAGCCGCTCAAAAGCTCCTATCCACAGTTCAATGTCAGGGTTAACAGGATTTTTGATAAAGACAGGGATATCCAGTCCCCTCAATCCGTCAGCCAGTTCCTGCACCGCAAATGGATTGGCGGTGGTACGTGCGCCCAGCCAGAGTATATCGACCCCATATTTAAGAGCTTCCTTGATATGCCATGTATTTGCCACTTCAACGGCTGTAAGCATTCCCGTCTCTTCCTTTACCCTTTTTATCCATGGCAGTGCCACCGATCCCAGTCCCTCGAAAGTATCAGGCCTTGTCCTGGGCTTCCATATACCGGCCCTGAATATCTTTACATCGCCACCGGCGAGCTGCAGGGCTGTTTCCATTACCTGCTCTTCAGACTCAGCACTGCAGGGGCCTGATATTATTAAGGGTTTATCACCCTTCCTGAACAGGCTTTTCTCCTTCAGATCAAGTTTATCTTTCATCTGTTTATAATTTTAAAGTTACTTCGTGAGCTCGCAAGCTTGGTTCATGGTCGTTTCATTTTATTTATTGTTTACTCTTTTGATTGCTTCATTTATTCTTGCCTCATTAATGCATAGTGATGCCCGTATATACCGGCTCCCATTTTCCCCGAACACCAGGCCCGGTGTGATAAAGATGCCATATCTATGGAGACAGTAATCGGAGAATTCATTTGAATCGGCAAAAGCATCAGGTATCCGGGACCAAAGGAACATACCGGTCTGATCCTCCCTTGTTGAGCAGGATAGCCCGTCGAGCAGGTCATAGGTCATCCGCTGCCTGAGGGCATATATTTCATTAAGATTGTCATACCATTCCTGTCCTGTTCGTAAAGCTTCAATTGCCGCTTTCTGGACCGGCAGAAACATACCGGAATCCATATTGCTTTTTATTTTCAGGATATTATTTATATGATCCTCATGACCAACTACCATTCCCAAACGCCATCCTGCCATATTATGAGATTTGCTCAGTGAATTAAGTTCGAGAACATTTTCAAGTGATTTATCTGCTGAAAGAATAGTTCGCGGTTCATTATTAAGTATGAAACTGTAAGGATTATCGTTGACAACCAGTATATTATGTTTGAGCGCAAAACCTGCCAGTTCCCGGAAAAGGCTGTCTGCAGGCCTCATCCCCGAGGGCATATTGGGATAATTCACCCACATAAGTTTTATCCCCTGCATACCGTTTTGTTCAATGCTTTTCAGATCAGGCATCCAGTTATTATTTTCATCCAGGTCATAATGAACACAGCGGGCTCCGCATATCCTTGCTGCTGTTGCGTAGGCAGGGTAACCTGTATCAGGGACAAGTACGGCATCCCCACTGTCCAGGAATGCCATGCTTATATGCAATATGCCTTCTTTTGAACCGATCAGGGGAAGAACCTGGCTCTGTGGGTCGGGTGTGAAATTATAATAGCGGTGGTACCAGTCCGACATTGCTGTTCTAAGTTCATCAATACCCCTGTAGGGTTGATAGGCATGTGCACCGTCATCGTACATGCTGCTCCTGAGGGCATCTATCACCTGTGCCGGAGGGGTCATATCGGGACTCCCTATTCCCATATTGATTATGTCATCACCATCTGCGATCATCTCCCTGATCACGGATAATTTCCCGGAGAAATAATATTCTCCAACCTGCTTTGTCCTGACTGCTGATTCTACCATAATGAATAAAAAAAAAGCCCCTCCATGGAGGGGCTGCCTGTATATTATTATTATACTTACGAATATATCCCTCCTATTTTACTTCCCTGAAGTAATAATAGTAATAAGGATAGTTATTCGTTTTTATCATCTCTATCAGATTTCGCATCAAAATTAAGTTAGTTTCCCGGAATTACAAATAATTATCCCGTTTTAATAAATTTTATTTAAACATTGATGCGAAATATGTATTATTGTAAGCGGCACATGAAAAAAGCAGAACGATATAAGGGAGTAATAAATTATTTTCTTGAACACAGGCCTGTTGCAGAAACGGAACTGATATACACAGATCCTTTTGAGTTAATGGTAGCTGTTATTTTATCTGCCCAGTGCACTGACAGGAGGGTTAATATGATAACACCGGGCTTACTGGGCCGTTTCCCCGGTCCGAGGGAAATGGCAGGGGCTACCACGGATGAAATCCTGGAATTTATCAGCTCATGCTCCTACCCCAATAGTAAAGCCAGGTATCTCAGGGCTATGTCAGAAACCCTGGTTAAGGAATATGACTGCATTGTACCATCTGACACCAGGGAGCTGCAAAAACTTCCAGGGGTGGGTCGTAAGACTGCCAATGTAATTGCCTCGGTAATTTTCAAGCAGCCCGCAATGGCCGTTGACACCCATGTTTTCAGGGTTTCAAAGCGCATAGGCCTTACCAGCAATGCCACAACACCCCTTGCTGCAGAAAAACAGCTTATTGCAAATATTCCGGATGAACTTATTCCCCTTGCTCATCACTGGCTGATACTTCATGGAAGGTATATCTGTAAAGCAAGGAAACCTTTATGCAGTGAATGCGGTATAAGGGAATACTGTAAATATTATAGCAGGGAGGTCAAAGAGTAAAAAAATTAAAATAATAAATATATTTTTGAGACAATAAAGTATTCTTCCCATGAGAATAAAAACAAGAATAAGCCGGCTACTCAGAGAAAAAGCCCTTCTCGAGACCCTTATTGACAGGATACCGGAAGCTATGGTCCAAACAAGCACTGACGGAATCATAGAAAAGATCAATGAAGCCTTCACAAATGAATTTGGTTATACAAGAGAGGAAGCCATCGGCAAAAATATTGATGACCTTATCGTACCCCCGGAACTTAAGGAGGAAGCAATAAACCACACTCAAAGATTGACCGGGAATGAAGCAATCAGTATGAATACTTACAGGACGGGCAAGAACGGTAAAAAGATCTATGTCAGACTTACCATACAGCCTGTTTTGATAGATGAAGAAATATGCGCCATTAACGCCATATACCACAATATCTCGGACAAAAAGAAGGATGATGACACCAAGTCAGTTATTTACAATATTTCAGCTGCAACACTAACAATGTCGGAATTTTCCGATATATTCGATTCCATCAGGCACGAGATAGGCAAAATTTGGGAGACGAAAAATTTTTATATCGTACTTTATAACAAGGACTCTGAAACCCTGACCCTCTCCTGTTTCCAGGATGAGAAGGATCATTTTGAAGAAGTACCTGTAAAAGACACCATAACAGGCTGGTTAATAAGAGAAAACAGGCCTGTACTCCTCAAGGAGGCCGATATTGATGAGCTGGAAAGGAAAGGTGAGATCGCACTGGTTGGCTCTCCCTGTAAAGTGTGGCTGGGTGTGCCCTTCAGCCTGGAAAATGAGATTACCGGGGCTATGGTACTTCAGGATTACAATGACGAGAATATTTTTAACCAGGAGGATCTGCGTCTCCTCAGCCTCATTGGCAACCAGATAGCCCTGGCCATACAGCGTAAACGAATGCTTAATAACCTTATTCTTGAGAGAAGAAAAGCGGAAGACGCAGCAAAGTTAAAGCAAATGTTTATGTCAACCATGAGTCACGAGATACGGACTCCCTTAAATGAGGTTATTGGCATTAATAATCTTCTTCTCCAGGGCAATCCGCGTGAAGACCAGATGGAATATATGAAAACCCTGCGTTTCTCTGCCAATCACCTGTTAACGCTCGTGAATGATGTTCTGGATTACACGAAGCTGGAATCGGGTAATATAAGCTTTGAAAAGGTGAGCTTTAATATTTTTGAGTTCATCGAGGAAATGAAACGCTCCTACTCATTCAGGATTAAAAACAAAGGCCTGGATTTCGAGGTAAAGATAGATGATTCCATACCTCCCGTACTTATCGGTGATCCGGTCAGGCTTAACCAGGTACTTTCAAACCTCCTGTCAAATGCCATAAAATTCACCGACAGCGGGCAGATTAAACTTTATGCTAAGGAGGTATCCAGGAAAGGAGGTCAGATAAAACTTAACTTCAGTGTAAGTGATACCGGCATTGGCATTCCTCCCGACAGGCAAAAAATTATATTCGAAAGCTTCAAACAGGCTACTGATGATACAACAAGGAAGTACGGTGGTTCGGGACTTGGCCTGTCGATCAGTCAAAAACTGGTTGAGCTGCAGGGAGGAAAGCTTAGTGTGAAAAGTGTCCCGGGAAAAGGATCCGAATTCTTTTTCAGCATGACATTCCAGGTAGCCCTGAGTGAGGAGAATAAAGATGCCATGGCCAGGGAAGAGGAAGAAAAGTGGGATGAACTGACAGGAAAGAGGGTACTCATTGCAGAGGACAATAAGATTAACTTTTTTGTGGTGGACAAGTTCCTGAAAAAATGGGGAATCACAGTCGCACATGCCGAAAATGGCAAACTAGCACTTGACCTTGTCAGAAAAAATGAATATGATCTCATATTAATGGATCTGCATATGCCAGTGATGGATGGAATTGAGGCGACTGAGATAATAAGGAATTCAAATGAAAAGGGGATGAAAGACCTTCCGGTTATTGCCCTTACCGCGGCCATCATGTCGGATCATGAAGAGAAAGTAAAGCAACTTGATTTCAATGATTTTATATTAAAGCCTTTTAAGCCAAGGGATCTCTATATGAAAATATTGAAAAATGCCAGGTAGGCTTTATTTAATACAATATCTGCTGATCATTCCTGAGGCTTTCCTGTAGCCATAACGCAGGGCCATCCTGAAGTCATGACAGGCCTCTTCCGTTTTTCCGGAGTTCAGTAAGGCAAGCCCCTTATTATAGTAAGCCTGTCCATCCCGCGGCCAGAGATCAAGGGCCATAGAGTAGTCATAAACAGCAGCATCCCATGCTTTCATCCTCATATAGATGTCGCCCCTGTCAGTAAAACACTGTGCCTTTCCCGGGTAATTCCCGATATTTTCAGAAAAATAGCGTAATGCCTTGTTATATTCGCCCTTTTCAGAAGCTGTTTTTCCCACCTGCCTGTTGGCCTCTTCATCGCCCGGGTACAGTTCACTGTAGTACTCTGCCGCTTCCAGTGCCCTGTCGCGATCTCCGGCCAGTCTGAGGTTCTCAGACTTCAGCAATATGAGTCCTGTTTTAGCGGGATATAACACAAAAGCCCTGTCACAGGCCTCAGCAGCCCCCAGGTAATTATCATTCTCTGCGAGCTGCCTGATATATGTCATCCAGGCATTGTATGGAGGCTTATCAGTAGCGACAGCTTCAGACAGGTATTGCAGTGATAGCTTTACATTATTCCGTGCTGCCTCAAGCACTCCTTTCAGGTATTTGATCTCCGTCTGTTCGCTATAAAGCTTTTCAATATCTGACAGTACATTTTCAGCCTCTGATATTTTACCTGTCTCAACAAGGTATTCTATTTCATGAACTGCCTCTTCAAGTTGAGTATACCATTTACCTTTCCATAGTTCCCTCCATTCAGGTGTACTCTCCAGGGATAAGAAAGATGAGTCGAGCAGAATTTCTCTCCTGGGCAACTTGAAATCAGAGCGCAGATGTTCCTTAAGGCTGCTGACAGCCTGTTCAATGTCATTACTCATGGCATATGCCCTTGCCAGCCCGAGCGAACCGGCACCCGGTTCAAGCATACCGGCCATCACAAAATCATCTATTGCACCCCTTACATCTCCCCTGCTGAGTAAAGCATCTCCCCTGCCGGTAAAGAGGCGATAATCCTCACCGAGTGCAAGCGCCTCATTGTACAGGGCAATTGCTTCGGCAAACATTGATCTGTCCTTCAATGCTTCAGCCCTGGTGATATAATGATTTATATCCTCCTTAGCTCTATTCTGTGAAAGGACAATGCTGCTGTGCAGCATTAATAGTATTATCAATATGCCATGTCCGGGTTTCATCTATTTATATTCAATGGTTACTGCTTCCGCCCCCTTCTCTGTTATCACATGTACGAAACCTGACAGACTGTATTCTTCCAGTCCCGTAATTCTCCTTTCATATACATCACACTGGTAAAAATACACCCCGGGTTTAACTACAGCACCCTTATAGGTGCCATTCCAGTTTAACCTTGGTTCTTCTGTCTGGAATATTAACAATCCTCCCCTGTTGAAGAGTTTGAAATCAACTTTCTCAACC
>JBNJHQ010000095.1:0-10185 GCA_051748705.1 Bacteroidota bacterium
CGAGGTGGG
This sequence comes from Bacteroidota bacterium, assembly GCA_051748705.1. Classification (GTDB taxonomy): domain Bacteria; phylum Bacteroidota; class Bacteroidia; order Bacteroidales; family VadinHA17; genus UBA9300. Next base: position 10 of record JBNJHQ010000095.1, read on the forward strand.
CTTTGACTATTCCTTTATACTGGCAGCCACACAGGACCGTGTACCAACGGTTTATATTGAAAACGGCCATGTCGTGAGACTTGATCCTGAGGATCCGATTGAAGTTAGTTACGACTCTAATTTTCCCGGTGAACCCACAGCCCTGGAAAACCCGGAGATGCTAAAAATGATGTGGGACCATGGACATAATAACAGTATTGTAAATGGCATACCCAGGATTGGGTTTATGAAAGGTGGAAAGGCAGCGCGATGGGTCGATGAAAATATGGCAGATACCTTTCTTGTCAAGGCCCAGGCTTATATTAAGGATCACAGGGATGAACCTTTCTTTCTCTACTATGCACTGCAACAACCACATGTGCCCCGAACACCGCATGAACGATTTGTGGGTGAAACATCGATGGGCCCAAGGGGTGATGTTATTGTTGAAGCAGACTGGTGTATAGGACAGTTAATGAAGACACTTGAAGAAGAAAGATTGCTTGAAAATACATTCATAATACTGTCAAGTGATAATGGCCCTGTCCTGAATGACGGCTATATAGATTATGCCGTTGAAAAAGTTGGTGATCATACTCCCTCCGGCCCTTTCAGGGGTGGTAAATACAGCCTGTTTGAGGCTGGAACAAGGGTCCCTTTTGTGACCTACTGGAATGGTAGGATTGAGCCAGGCATATCGGATGCCCTGGTCTCACAGATCGATATAATGTCATCACTGGCCAGCCTGGCAGGCAGTGACGGGAGAGGGCCTGACAGTCATAATATGATGGATCTTTTCCTGGGAACGGATACTGCCGGTAGGAAGGAATTGATCCTGGAGGCAGGTGGAAGAACAGCACTGAGAAAAGGTAACTGGGTTCTTATTCCACCCTATCCCGGTCCCGCACTTGGATGGAAAGTGGATATTGAGCTGGGTAATTCTGATATATACCAGCTTTATAATCTGGATCAGGATTCAGGCCAGCAGGATAATATTGCTGGCATCCATCAGCAGAAACTAAATGAAATGATCCGGGAATATGAGAATATTATCAATACTGATAAATAGTTAAGCATATAAATAAAGGTATTAAACTAAAGCGTCTTATTATATAGCTTATATTAGTAATCAATTCCTTCAAGTCTGCCGCACCATCATATGCCGGTAAACATATGCCATATTTTCAGAGATATGCAGCATATCCCGGGAAGCAAAGTCATTTATCTTTGAAACATTTTAACAGTATATTTAAGCACTATATCTAACTACTCTGAACATGAAAATATTAATTTCCCTGGTAATGTTGCTTCTCACTTTTTCCGCATCTTCCAATACAGGAGGCACCGTAGCAAAATCACCTGCGGATACTCTCGATATAACCCTGTCCAAATTCAGGCTTATAATGGATGAAACACTTTTTACCACCTATGCCTGGATCAGGTATGCCGGATACATTGAAAATGAGAAAATGCCAGATTCAGAAACTGTGAAGGTGGTACTGGCTTACCTTGACTCCTCCATGACAGAGTTGCAGCGTAAAGTGATGCTTGCTGATTACAAGGATTATAAGAAGCGTTTTGATTTTATGTTTGAATATATTGCCTCTGTGTTTGCCGTAAATTCCACACCACCGCCTGTTATAAGATGCAGGCTTGAAGAACTTGAGAAATACAGGAGTGGAAACGATTCAACAGATTCGTGGAGTATAAACCGGATGAAAGAAATTGAATCGCTGGGACCTGTTTTAAGCCTTTTCCACCAGGAACAAAATATTAACATGCTGTTCCACAGGTGCATGCCCTATTATCTTGAAGCTGGCGAAAAATACATGAAGATGGCTTCAATACAGGTAAGGGATGCAATTCTCTTTACCCGTACCCCTTCGAAGGAACTGGAGCGAATTAAAGAAATCAGGCTTATCCCTAACCTGCTGGAAAACCCAAATACTGAAATGGGCTTTGAATACATGGGTATTAAATACGATATAAAAGGTTCAAACAAGGATCCCAGGTACCATCCACACGAGTTCACCCACAGCCTTGTGGCCCAGTCAACGCGCAATCCCGTATTTGAGCAGGATATTATTCAAATAGTCGATCGGGTATGGGAAAGGGCAAAAGAAACACCGGCAGGAAAAAGTTATTCCGATAAGATATCATATTTCGATGAGAACCTGGTCCGTGTAATAAGTAATATGGTTTACTATAAGCCTGAGACGGAAGATGGCCGGGTAAAATATGACCGTGTCAGAGAAATGGAAATCAGCAATGGGTGGTTCTTATATGATGCCATGGAAAAAGCAGTCAGCCGGTACAGAGACTCAGATTTGAGTTTCACTGCTTATTTCGGCACACTTCTAAATGAAATGTAGGATTCTCAAACCTGTTAACTTGCAGTGGATATAATAATGAATGTCTACCTCTATACTGAGTTCCAATCAGTAAAAAATACTAACTTTATCCTGAAAGTAAGCTAATTCAAAAATCCAGAGAAAAATGAAAAAATCCTTTGTGCTGACATTTATTCTGATAACTGCATGTATACAACTTATATCCCAGGACAGGCATATCCCGGTCGATACTGCCATCGCAACAAAATATTCCACCAGCATAAATGGTGAGAAACTCACTTACACTGCCACTACAGGTACCCAGCCTGTATATATTGATGATGTGGTAGTTGCTTCATTGTATTATACATACTACACACGTGATATAAGCGCTAACAGGGATGCACGTCCTCTTGTTATCTCCTTCAATGGCGGTCCCGGTGCAGCATCAGTATGGATGCATATGGCTTACACAGGACCAAAAATCCTGAAAATCGATGATGAAGGTTACCCGCTACAGCCCTATGGAGTCAGGGATAACCCCTACTCTATCCTGGATATTGCTGATATTGTGTATGTTAATCCCGTTAACACCGGGTACAGCAGGATGGTGCGAGACAAGGATGGTAAGTTGCCCGACAGTAAGCTTTTCTTCGGTATAAATGCCGACATAGAATACCTGGCGGCCTGGATAAGTGATTTCGTATCACGGAACAACAGGTGGCTGTCGCCGAAATATATTATTGGTGAGAGTTATGGTGGTACCAGGGTATCAGGACTGGCCTATGAGCTGCAGAACAGGCAATGGATGTATCTCAATGGTGTTATAATGGTGTCGCCGGCCGATTATAAGATATTCGAGTCGGATGTTCCGATATCATCAGGACTCAACCTGCCCTACTACACAGCTGCAGCATGGTACCACGGAATGCTGCCAGATGAGTTGCAGCAAAAAGACCTGCTTGATATATTACCTGAATCAGAAGAATTTACAATTAACACCTTAATACCTGCTTTAACTAAAGGAGGTTTTATTCCGGAGCAGGAGAAGCTGGAAGTTGCCGAAAAGATGTCATATTATTCGGGTATTTCAGGGAAGGTGATATTACAGCACAACCTTGACCTGCCCACAAGATTTTTCTGGAAGGAATTGTTAAGGGATGAGAGCGGCCATATGATTGGCAGGCTTGACTCCAGGTATATTGGCATAGACAAGACAGAAGCAGGTATAAGCCCGGATTTCAGCATTGAGATGAACACATGGAACCATGCCTTCACCCCTGCCATCAATTTCTATACCCGCGAGGTGCTGGGATTCAAAACCGATATGAAATACAATATGTCGGGTAATGTAAGGCCATGGGACAGGTCGGACAATAATGTCAGGGAGAACCTGAGGCTTGCCATGGCTGCCAACCCTTTCCTTCACGTAATGTTCCAGGGTGGTTATTATGATGGTGCCTGCACCTATTTTGCGTCCAAATACACAATGTGGCAGATTGATCCCAGCGGCAAGATGAAGGACAGGCTCAGCTTCAAAGGCTATCGTAGCGGTCATATGATGTACCTCAGGCGGGAAGACCTGGAACGGGCCAATAATGACATAAGGGAATTTATAAAAGAGAGCATACCGGACGGACCTGCAAAGTATAAAAGATGAAAAAACCTGAAAATATGATCATGGTAATATTCGGGGCCACCGGCGACCTCGCTTATAGAAAACTATTGCCTGCCCTTTTCGAACTAAATGGCCAGGAAATGCTTCCAGACAAATTTCATATCCTGGGCATCGGGCGAAAAGAAAAGAATAACGATGAATTCAGGTCAAAAATGTCGGAAGGTATTGCTGAGTTCTCTGAAATAACCAATCCTGATAATACTTCGGTTGGGAAATTCATTTCAAAACTGTCTTATTACAGGATGAACATGGATTCACCGGATGATTACCTGGAACTTAAAGCGCATCTTGAAGATATAGATGATAAGGAGGGAACAGGTGGAAATTATATGTTCTACCTTTCAATGCCGCCGGATATGTTCAGTGTTATAGCCGTGAACCTGGGAAAATCAGGCCTGAGCAATGACAATAAGGGTTTCCGGAGGCTTATTGTTGAAAAACCTTTCGGATATGATATGGAGTCGGGTCGTGAGCTTAATCAGATACTCCACAATTCCTTCAAGGAGAACCAGGTTTACCGTATCGACCATTACCTGGGGAAGGAAACCGTTCAGAACCTCCTGGTTATGAGATTTGCCAACGGTATTTTTGAACCACTATGGAACAGGAACTATGTCCACCATGTAGAGATAACGTCATCGGAAAAGATTGGGGTTGAGGGACGAGGTGCTTATTATGACAATTCCGGGGCCCTGAGGGATATGCTGCAGAACCATCTGATGCACATACTGGGTTTTGTGGCAATGGAACCGCCCTCTTCAATGGCCGCCGATGGAATAAGAAACGAAACGATGAAGGTATTGCAGTCGCTTAAGCCGCTCAGCGAAGAAGATGTTCCCCGACAGGTGATAAGGGGCCAGTACCTTTCTTCGCAGATTGACGGTGAATCGATTCCCGGATATCGTGACGAAGAAGGTGTTGATGCGGAGTCACGGACAGAAACTTATATTGCCATGAAGTTCTATATTGATAACTGGAGATGGGGAGGTGTACCTTTCTATATACGCACAGGTAAAAGGCTGCCTACCAGGGTTACCGAGGTTGTGGTACACTTCAAACCAACACCTCATGCACTTTTCATAGACGATGAGACATGCAACAGCTGTAACCAGTTGATTATTAGAATACAGCCTGATGAAGGCATTCTCATAAAGTTTGGAATGAAGGAGCCGGGAGCGGGATTCAAGGTAAAAAGTGTTCTTATGGATTTCCATTATTCAGATCTGTCAGACGTCCGCCTCCCGGCAGCATATGAACGACTCTTATATGATGCCATGAATGGCGATTCGACACTGTATGCCAGGGCTGATGCCGTTGAGGCAGCATGGAAATTTCTTGCTCCTGTTCAAAGGGTATGGGACAGTGACCCTGACCAGAAAATCTATGGGTATCCTGCCGGGACCTGGGGCCCTGAGAATGCACACGATCTTATTGAAGACAGTAAGACAGGATGGAGGTTCCCCTGTGATAACCTGACAGATAATGACCACTACTGTGAGTTATAGATGAGGTAAATTCTTTGCGTATCAAACACCACTACTGTAATGGAAAAATATAAGCTGATTGTTGCTCCAACGAGCCTGGCTATGGCTGAATTTTTGTCCGGCATTATTATAAGGGGCCTGGATGAAGTGTCGTCAAGACCATATTTCAATATTGCTGTTTCCGGAGGAACAACACCCGAAGGAATATTCAGGTATCTTTCAGAAGCAAATGATGGACCCATCAACTGGAAAAACATAAGGCTGTTCTGGGTTGATGAGCGCTGTGTTCCCCCGGATGACAAGGAGAGTAATTACAGGATGGTTAAACAGAGCCTGATAGATAATATTAATATACCCGAAAAGAACGTTTTCAGAATACGAGGTGAAGCAGAGCCTGGAGCAGAAGTTAAACGCTACAGGACTCTTTTATCTAAGGAACTGCCTCTTATGAACAGCATCCCGAGGTTTGACCTGGTAATCCTCGGATTGGGAACTGACGGACACACAGCTTCAATTTTTCCAAGTAACATCTTCCTTTTCTCTTCAGAAGACAATTGTGCCGTTTCAACACACCCGATAAGCGGTCAGAAAAGAATCACCCTAACCGGCAGAGTGATAAACAATGCAGCAAATGTTGTATTCCTTGTTAAAGGACAGGAAAAGGCGGATATTGTCAGGGCATTGATAAGCGGTGATGATTATTCAGAATATCCTGCCTCCCTTGTAAACCCCGCAAATGGCTATCTTATCTGGCTGACAGACATTAATGCCGCAAGTCTGATCAAAGGCTATGCTTAGCGCTGATTTCTGTCAGATGACCTTAATATCATATCTTTATCCACAGTAAATCTGTAAACCATTTTTTATTATAGGTGAAGTTCTCAAGAACTCTGAAGCCATATTTGCCATTTTTTTTACGGTTATGCTTATAAGGATCCCTTTTGTTATATAAATGAAAGAAGTTGAAACCTTAAGGAATTTTTTGAAGATATTTAGCTAAATATATAAAATTATTAATACATTTGTTCGGTAAATTACGAATGATTTGAATTACGAAGAATACATATCGGAAAAGCAGAAGAAAATTGCCAGGTATGCCAAAGCTATGGGTCATCCAATTCGTATGTATGTCCTCGAATTACTGGCTCGACAGAGTTGTTGCTACAGCGGGGATCTGACTGAGATACTTCCCATAGCAAAATCTACCCTGTCGCAGCATCTGAAGGAACTCAAGGAGGCCGGTCTCATACAGGGGGAGATTGAAGCTCCAAGGATAAAATACTGTTTAAACAGGGAGAACTGGAACGAAGCGAAAGAATTATTTGAACAATTTATGAGAGACTGATATTTTTTTATTACTATAGTTCGTCGTTTTGCGAACTACGAAATTAATACAAATAAAAGAGAGAAGATATGGAAATAAAAATTCTGGGCACAGGCTGCCCAAAATGCAAGAGGCTTGAAAAGCTAGTACGTGAAACCTCAGAAGAAATGGGTATTGATGCATCAATAAGCAAAGAGGAGGATATAGTGAAGATCATGGAATATGGGATCCTTCATACCCCAGGCCTGGTAATAGACGGTACAGTTATACTTTCAGGAAGACTGCCCGGTAAGAAGGAATTAGCAGATCTGATTAGTCGAAATATATAAAACATAAAACAAGCATGAAAACATTAAAGTTATTAGTATTAGTAGTGGTAAGCATAAGCCTGTATATGTCATGCTCATCCCAAAACAATGCCAATCAAAAAGATCAGACGACTATCTCTGAAGATGAAGTGACTGTTTATTATTTTCATTTTGAAAGGAGGTGCGTTACATGCAAGGCTGTTGAGAGTGTAACAGAAGAAGCTATTTCAGAGATGTATAGCGGGACTGTACCTTTCAGGTCTGTTAACCTGGATGACGAAGAGGGAAAGGAAACAGCCAGAAAGATTGGGGTTTCAAGCCAGTCTCTTCTGATTGTAAAAGGAGATGAAAGGATTGACCTCACTGCTGAAGCCTTCATGAGTGCCACAACCAAACCTGAAGAGTTAAAGAAAATCCTGAAGGAAAAAATTGATCCTTTAGTCCGCTAAGACAGTGATTTTATGAGCGAATTTTTGAACTCACTCATAAGCAACAGTACAACGCCCTTCCTGACTGCAGCCTTGCTTGGACTTATGACAGCCATCAGCCCCTGCCCTCTTGCAACAAACATTACAGCCGTTGGCTATATAAGCAAAGATGTAGAAAACAAAAGGAAGGTGTTTATCAATGGAGTGGTATATACACTGGGTAGGGCTGTATCCTATACGCTGATCGCGGTAATTATATTTATTGGTGCCGATCAGTTCAGGATTTCAGGAGTATTCCAGAAGTATGGCGAAAAAATAATTGGACCGCTGCTGATTATAATTGGTTTCCTGATGCTCGGCATCCTTAAAGTAAATTTTTCAGGTGGCGCGAGTGCCTTAAGCAAGGGGTTCAAAGATAAGCAGAAGAATAGGTACTGGGATGCTCTCCTCCTGGGAATAGTATTTGCCCTGGCTTTTTGTCCCTATAGCGGGGTCCTTTATTTCGGCATGCTCATTCCTATTACAATAAGCAGTGCATCGGGACTTTATCTACCGGTAGTTTTTGCTGTTGCAACCGGAATACCTGTACTCGTTTTTGCCTGGCTTATTGCCTATACGGTATCAGGCGTTGGCAAGCTTTACAACAGGCTAAAACTTTTCGAAAGATGGTTCCGAAGGATAATTGCAGTGGTTTTTATAGGTGTTGGCATATACTATATTGTTATAATATATTTATGATATACAGGCATATATAAAATATATTTAAAGTATTATTTAAGATCAGTTATAAAAATATATAATGGATTTCAAAAGGGAAATAAAGATATTATTCTGGATTGCTGCAATCTTCATACTAGCATATTTTATGCCGCTTGAAGCTGACAGGTTCAGGGAGGCAGTTATGGCAATGTTCGACCTGGCGAAGTGGTATGCAAGAGAACATGTGATATTATGTCTGCTGCCTGCCTTTTTCATTGCAGGCGTAATTGCCGTCTTTGTCAGCCAGGGTGCCGTAATGAAATATTTTGGTGCAAAGGCAAAAAAATGGCTGGCTTACACTGTTGCATCCGTTTCAGGGACCATCCTCGCCGTATGCAGCTGCACCATACTGCCCCTGTTCTCCAGCATTCATAAGCGCGGTGCCGGGCTTGGACCTGCTATTGCTTTCCTGTATTCCGGTCCCGCTATCAATATACTGGCAATCATCCTTACAGCACGAATACTGGGATTTGAAATGGGGCTTGCAAGAATTATAGGAGCTGTGATTTTTGCTATAGTTATAGGTTCGCTTATGTCTCTAATTTACAGGAAAGAGGAAAGAGCAAAAAGGGATGAACAGCTCAATTTTCCGGATAGCCCTGAAAAAAGGCCCATGTGGCAAACTGCTTTTCATTTCTTTACACTGGTATTAATTCTGGTCTTTGCCAACTGGGGAAAGCCGGCAGAGGGTGTCACCAGCGGAACATGGTACTGGATATGGGCAAATAAGTGGTATATCACATCTTTTTTTGCCATAATGCTTGTTTTCTCCCTGATCTACATTCTCAAAATAAAGTGGCAATGGGTAGTGATTGCTGCAGTGGCCACTGCTTTTTCAGCCTTTTTAAGCTCCTCTCCTATGGTTCCCGTACTGGTGGGTATTGCAGGCCTCAGCCTTATCACACTACTTGACAGAAGAGATCCTGATAACAGGGAATGGACCCTGGCTTCATGGGATTTTACAAAACAGATTATGCCACTTCTGGCAATTGGAGTACTTATTGCCGGTTTTTTGCTTGGATCAACACATGATGACACTGCCATGGCAGGTATTATCCCCAATGAATGGGTAAGCGGACTGGTTGGTGGCAATTCAGTGTTTTCAAATTTCTTTGCCTCAGTAGTGGGTGCCTTCATGTATTTTGCCACACTCACCGAAGTACCCATCTTACAGGGACTCATGGCTGCCGGTATGGGCAAGGGTCCCGCGCTGGCATTGCTGCTGGCAGGTCCTTCCCTGTCCCTGCCTAACCTGCTTGTGATACGCGGTGTGATTGGTACCCAGAAAACCATTGTTTACCTCGTGCTCGTGGTTATTATGGCAACTATATCAGGCTTGATTTACGGAGGTTTATTCTGAAGAATAATTATTAACATACTTATTATGAAGACGCAATATCTGAGCCCCATTATTTTCATCATAATATTATTTGCACTGGTGATAGCTTTCGTGTCACTGAAGTCTGGCAAACAGGACGAGGTGCTTTTGCCCCATCGTGCAGAAAGCATATCAACGGAAGGTGTTTGCCCTCCCTTTCACCTCCTTACCGAAGAAGGTGATACAATTGATCCGGTGCGCGGACTGAATAGTGATAAGCCCTATTCCCCAAAGCAGACATGTGGAAGGTGCCATGACTATGAACTTATAACACAGGGATATCATTTTCAGCAGGGGAAGGACGAAGAGCCCCTGGAGCTGCAGGCAGAAAGGATGCAATGGGTGTCAAGCCCCGGTAATTATGGTGGGCCATGGTGCTCCCCTGCTCCACTGTACAGGTACCTCTCGTCAAAAGAGAACAGCGAAGAAGCGATGGTTGACATGACTTCATTCGATTTTGTCGTCTCATGCGGTGTTTGTCATCCCGGTGGCGGTTCACTGGAATATG
>JBNJHQ010000096.1:0-10181 GCA_051748705.1 Bacteroidota bacterium
TCCAGGAAATTATACATATGAAGCACATCAAGGCTTCCCGATCCCCTGGTGCCTGTTGTTTCACTCTTACCCGTCTCCTCCTTCTTTTCAACAAGCTTACCTGCAAGATCATACATCTCATAACCATTTCTGTGAAGTATGAATGAACCTTCAGTGCCCTGTATCAGTGAGCCCCTTCCCATATTATATTCCTTCATACCATTACAGCTCTTTCCTTCCCATGTTATCAGCTTATCATCACCAAACTGGTAGTTAACCACCTGCGTGTCATAAAATTCCCAGTCATCATCCAGGAAATGAAACCTGCCACCCATGGCGGATACTTTATCGGGATAGTCAACCCCCAGTGCCCAGCGGCATACATCAATTTCATGAGTTGCATTATTGAGCAGTTCACCCGTGCCCCACCGCCAGAACCAGTGCCAGTTATAATGCACTATATTATCACGGTATTCAGTCCGTGGTGCCGGACCCTGCCAGAGATCCCAGTTAAGCCAGCCGGGCACCGGTGCAGTTTTTCCCCTTCCTATGGGTCCCCGTGTATTATCATACCAGGCCTTTCCGAAATAAGGCCTGCCAATGTCTCCTTTCTTTATCCTTTCAACAGCCTCAATGCTCGTGGGTGCTGAACGCTGCTGGTTACCCATCTGTATCACCCTGCCCGTCTGCCTGTAAACATTTACAAGTATTTCATTCTCACGGATATTATGACTTGAGGGTTTTTCAAGGTAAACATGCTTGCCTGCCCTTGCTGCCATTATTGCCATCGGGGCGTGCCAGTGATCGGGCGTGGCAACGGTGATGGCATCAATGGATTTATTTTCAATAATTCTTCTTATATCTTCCTCACCCACAGGCTTGCTTCCGGTGATATTTTCCACCTCTTCCACACCCTTTTTAACTGCCCTGCTGTCTACATCACATATATGAGACAGGGCAACACCGGTACATGAAAGGACAGCCCTGATATTATCAAGGCCCCTGCTGTTTACACCAACGGCAGCAAAAACCACCGTGTTGTTTGCACCAACAATACGGCGATAGCTCGCCGCACTCATACCCATTCCCCCGATAGTGAGACCCGCTCCTGCGAGGGTGCTTTTCTTAATAAATTCCCTTCTGCCTGTTTTCATTGGTTCAATATTTTAAAGTTCCTTTATCTTGATGCTTCTGAAGGACACTTCAGTGCCCTCATGGTTCTGCAGGAGTATGTGCCCTTCCTCCGCCTCACCAAAGCCCGGCACATCCCTGAACTTGCTCCCGGAAACCAGTTCTTTCCATCCTTCACCTTCCCTTTCATACTCAAGGGTCATCTGGTTATTCAGCCAGTGCTCAACATGACTCCCTTTCACCACTATCCTTGCCCTGTTCCATATGCCCGGACCATTATCCCTGGGACTGGCAGGGCTGATAAGATCATACAAGCCTCCTATCCTTTCATTGTCGCGTAAGGAGGGAAAGGCCCTGCCATCAACAATCTGGTACTCGCAGCCCAGGTTGTAATGCGGATCGTTTTCCCTGTCGCCGCTAACAAAATATTTAACGCCGCTGTTAGCCCTACGCGCATATTTAAAATCAAGGATAAGCTCGAAATCGTTGAAAATATCTCTTGTAATTATATCTTTCCCCGGGCCTGTTCTACTGATCTCTCCTCCCTCAATCAGCCATCCTTCACCGGGAAAAGAACTGTCGTCAACAGAGCGCCAACCCTCGTTCGTGCTACCGTCAAAAAGTAAGATCCATCCCTCTTCCCTCTCCCTTGAACTCAGTGCATTGACAAGGTAGCTGTTCTGCGGTATCTCCTTTTTATATGGAGTGGCATATGCTCCCGGATCATCAGTAATTATCCTCATATTTTTAAAAATAACCTTCTTACCCACCTTTGTGCTGTCATTACCAATACCATGTACCTGCAGTGCTATAAAACCGGAAGCTGTCATATCGTCAATAAGATCAGCACAGGGAACACCATTGCACCAGGTACGTATACTGTTACCAATAGCCTCCACCCTGAAGTGATTAAACTGACCGTTCACAAAGGCTTTCCTGCCTTCCTGGTTACGGTCGAGCGGGTAGAGCCACATACGCCTTGCCTCGTCATATATACCTCCCGACCATGCTCTTGGCTCCGGGTCGATCTCAACCTGGTAACCATGAACCCTGCCATTATCATATTCAGGCAGGCTGTGGCTGCGTATCTGGACACCTGAATTCATTACCGGGTCCACCATCACATCGTACTCAAGTATAAAATCGCCGTAATGCTCCTTCGTACATAAAAAGGAATTTGGCGAATCAGCCACGCTTATTCCTTCAATGCTCCCGTTCACAAGCCTGTATTCTGCTGTGCCGTTAAGCTGTTCCCAGTTATCAAGATTATCACCGATAAGATCTGTCCACGGATTTTTCTCCTTGCAGGAAATCACAGTTAGGGCTACAAAAATTAATACAATTAGAGATTTTTTCATTCGTTTAAAAATTTTATTTTACTATAAATGAAGAAAATAAAAATTTTCTTCACTCTGTAAGCGCTAGGCTTTCCCATTAACTTTTTTAATCATTTCTTTTTTTCCTGAAGGGCCATACCACAAAATAAATTATTAAGCGCACGATCCAGAGCAGTACATATAATACCAGTGTCAGGATAAGCACCACGTGTAACTGGCTGAGCAATTCAAGCCAGTTGGTATCATGCTTAATTATACCGATAATATTAAGTATAAATGAGAAGGTGAATAGTGCTGCCAGGATGATAAGCTCTCTTCTTATACGGCTTCCTTTTATTACCAGGTCTTTCATACATTTTTAATTTTAATCACCGATTTTTGTTTTGCCGGCGGAGCCGGTACTTTATCCGGAAAACTTATGCAAAAAAGTTACATCTACTCCTGCTGAACGGGTTATCACAAAATATACTCTTCAGGAAAAGATATCAAAGCACCCTTCTTAATGGCTTCATTGCCGAGTACGGCAGCAATTGCCCCATAATATGCTTCCCTCAGCAGAATATCACTGTGACGTTTTTCCCTTATCATCTGTGCAAAACCTTCCATCTCAAGAGCTGTACCATCATCATCAAGGTCCACCTCGTAAATATATTCGCCCTTATATTCCTTTGCCGTTTCGGGTATCCAGCTTTTTCCTCCCAGCGGCAGGGGATCAAATATCTTATGTTCAATATTATTAAGAAGCTGCAATATTCCCGGTGCCGGTGGAGGATTCTCGGAATACATCTTTCCCGCCTCAAGCTCCATGGTCCCTTTCGGGCCCATAATCTGCTCTTCCAGCCCGTAATGGGCATTGCTTATCATCGAATCATATATAAGTGTTGATCCGTCAGGGTATTCATATACCAGGTTCACATTATCAAACACCTCCCTGCCATCGTGCCAGTGGTTTATACTTCCTGTTCCTGCCACCCTGCGGGGGAAATCCTTTTTAATAAAATTTGCCACCTGTATCTGGTGGCTTCCCAGCTCGGTCATGAGTCCTTCTGAATATTCCCAGTACAGGCGCCAGTTAATCATTCTTTCGAGCTCCGGGGCAGGCACTGCCCTTCTCCAGTCATTATTCCTGTGCCAGTAAGCCCTTATCTGTGTTATATTCCCCAGTTGTCCCCTGTTTATCATCTCGAAGGCCTTCAGGTACCTCGGGTTGAACATCCTCTGGTGACCGATGAGAAGGATCTTACCTGTTTCCTCCTGTACCCGGTACATATCCAGGCATTCGCCGGGTGTTTTGGCCATGGCTTTCTCACAGAATACATGCATGCCTGCCTTCAGGGCATCAATTGACATCACTGAATGCAGGTGCAGGGGCGTGGCTATAATAACCCCATCCATACCTTTTGCTTCAAGCAGCTGCCTGTAATCGCTGAAGGCTTCCGCCTTACCACCTGTCTTTTGAATGCCCATATCAAGATTCGGCTGGTAGTTATCGCACACTGCCACCACATCCACGCCCGGTATAAGACTGATATGGTCCATCAGGTACTGACCCCTTGACCCGCTGCCAATAAGGCCCAGCCTCACCCTGTCGGCCGCATTCACCGGATCCCTGGCCAGGATCACCGGGTCAGGAAAATGAGCACCCAGGAAAAGTCCACCTGTAACAAGAGCTGTCTTCTGGAGAAACTCACGCCTGGATTGTTTATAAGTCATTTGCCTATCTTTAAGTTAAGATGTAAATATAAACCCTGGAGGGCAGATTTAAAAAATTTCCTTTACAACAAAATTTTTCCCCTTGTCATAAATTACAGCAAAAGCTTCCCTGCCCGTTCTGTCAAAGTCATCCGGCAGGCAGTCAAAATCAATCAGAAGGGCGGTTGACAGAACCTCGGCTTCAAGGGGATCATCTGAAATTAGCGATACCGTAAGTGCTTCATCCATGCTTTCACCTGTAAGGGGATCGATAATATTTCCTGACGACCTGAATACACCTCCTTCATCAACAAAACCGGTCCCAGAGGTTGAGAGGCAATTATCGCTAAGCCTTGCAAGCCGTACTATTGCCTGCTTATTATAAATATCGGTCACCGCAATGGGCCAGTGCTTACCATGGGGATGTGTCCCCATGGCCAGTACTGTGCTCTCACCAAAACTGACCAGGGCATTATCAATTCCCTCCGACAGCATCACTGTCTTTATATCTCTCATAGCCAACCCTTTGCCAAAGCCTCCAGGGTCAATCAAAACATTTTTCCCGTGATACCTCACGCTTCTCTTGTGCTCATTTATTTCTACGAGTTTCATACCTGATTGCTCAATCAATGAATCCGCATTAGCTTTTTCCCGTCTGTCTTTCCTTTGTGCAAACCCGGTAAGCTTACCTTTACCGGCATCGAAAACACCACCGGTCAATTTATAATAATCAAGGCACGACCGGATTGTTTCAAACAGGAAAGGGCTCACTACAATATCCTTCTCATATGCAGTTGCATTAAGTACAGACAACTCGCTGTCTTTCCTGTAAATACTCAGAGTGGCCTCGATTCGGTCAAGATCATTTTTGATACCTCCAGCGAGTAAATCAACCCTGGCGGAGTCAACATTAATGAATACGGCATCCAGCCTGGTTCCCATTGAGAAGAAATTCCTGTATTCTGTATTCATTTCGTGCTATCTGTCAAGCTGTTTAAATGCTGCTTTTAACCGGCCCTGATAGGGCATCCCTATATCTAAGTCACGCAAAAAACAAATAAGCTATAAATATGGCTGCAACTATGCCCGCTATATCGGCTATCAAGCCGCAGGTTACGGCATATCGTGTATTTTTTATACCAACTGATCCGAAGTAAACCGCTATGATATAAAATGTGGTATCTGTTGCTCCCTGTACGGTAGATGCCAGCCGGCCCACAAAGGAATCGGCCCCGTGGGTGCTCATGGCATCAACCATCATACCCCTTGCACCGGCACCGCTGAGAGGTTTCATCAAGGCCGTTGGCAGTGCACCTGTAAAACTGCTGTCTATTCCCGCGCTGTCAAGAAGATACTTCAACCCGCTGATCAGCATGTCCATTGCCCCGGAAGCCCTGAATACACCAATTGCAACAAGTATTGCCACAAGAAAAGGAATGATCCTTACGGCAATCTTAAAACCGTCTTTGGCCCCTTCAATAAAAGTATCGTAAACATTGATCCGCTTAAGCAGTCCCAGCATTATAAAGGATACTATCACTGCAAAAAGAATAAAGTTGGCGGCAAAAGTGGAGATCCGTGTAATATCTTCTTTTGGCAGGGAGCTGAAATACCATATTACTCCTACAATAAATAATGTCATTCCCCCCAGGTAAGCAAGAATCACCCTGTCATAGAGTTTTATTTTTTGCATTATCGACACTGACACCAGTCCTACGATAGTGGAGAAGAAGGTAGCCAGCAGGATAGGAATGAATATGTCGGCCGGGTTGGCGGCTCCCAGCTGTGCCCTGAAGACCATAACACTAACAGGTATAATTGTAAGACCGGAAGTATTGAGAACAAGAAACATTATCTGGGCATTGGAAGCTGTATCCTTCTTTTTGTTGACCTCCTGCATCTCTCCCATTGCTTTGAGCCCCATGGGTGTGGCTGCATTGTCGAGTCCCAGCATATTGGCTGCAAGGTTCATTGTAATGGATCCATAAGCAGGATGTTCCTTTGGCAGATCGGGAAATATACGGCTGAAAAATGGTCCTATAATCCTTGAAAGCATCTTCACCATACCCCCCTTTTCACCTATCTTCATCAGTCCCATCCACAGGGTAAGAACACCGGTAAGCCCCAGGGATATTTCAAAAGCCGTCTTTGCACTGGAAAATGTTTCATTAACCATATCGGTGAAAACCTGGGTATTACCTGTAAAGATAAGCTGCCCGAGGGCGAAAATAAAAGCCAGCAGGAAAAAAGCTATCCAGATATAGTTAAGGACCATTAATAATCAGTTTGCAACGAATATACCAATTAAGCACTAATTATCAAAGAAGGCATATTTTGTTAATAACTTGGAAGAATTTGAACACAATAGCCCTTCACCATGTATAAAGGCAAAATCAAATAAACTATATTTGAAGCAATAGCCAGCCCTGTACCTGGTATCGATAATTATGTAATGCATGACTGAATACAGGCTATTATTATTTTTCCATATCTTCCTGCTGATACTGTTTCCTGAGGTCAGCGGACAGGATATAAGTATAAGCGGCAGGATTACCGACCCCGCGGGAAAGGGCATTGAAAATGCACTTGTTGATTATGAGATTTACTCAAGGCATTTTGCAGCCCGGTCGGGCATTGACGGACACTATACCATTACCATAAATGGCACTTACCAGGGCGAAGAAGCCGGGTTCAAACACTGGCCACCCTTTCCCAACCCTTCCACCGGAACAGTAAACATACCAATCTCCGTACCTGCCACAGGTGATGTCAGGTTTTCCGTGTATACCCTTAGCGGCTCTAAAGTTTTTGAAAGAGAATTTAATACGGTGCTCGCAGGCAGTTACAAGGTAGTATGGGACGGCTCTGCCTCATCAGGTAAAAGTACAGGGGCAAATTTTTACATCTACGCACTCACATATAATGGCAGAACGGTATCAGGTCGCATCATAATAAGCGGTAACAAAAATGCGGGATCGGGACAGGCATATCTTGAACCTTTCATGGTGCCCGGAAGCGGTGAAACGGGTGAGACAGGGCAACAGGCATTTGAATCACTCGCAAAGGTTACGGCCGCGGGTTATCACGACCTGCGACATACCGGCATTCATTTCAGCTCTGATACAGTAATTAATTTTACCCTTGAGCCGCTGGACGATATGCCTTTTGCCATTACGGGCGACCATATAGGCAAAAGGGACGGCCAGGGTTACCAGCCGGTTATCATTAAAGGAATAAACCTGGGATCATCACCCCCGGGCTACTTCCCAGGCGAGATAGCTTATGCCATACCGGGTGAAACATACGAGAGATGGATTGAGATGATGGCCGGAACAGGCTTTAATGCCCTGAGGGTCTATACACTTCACCCTCCTGTTTTTTATGAAAAGCTGGCTGAATACAATATGGCAAATCCTTCCGACCCGCTTTTTCTTTTCCAGGGGGTATGGCTCGATGAGATAACTGATGGAAGTGACCCGGAAGAATACGATCTTTTTAACAGGGAACAACAGTTCAGCGAAAGTATTCACGAGGTAATAGACTGTATACATGGCAACAGGAATGTTCCTTTCAGACCCGGAAGGGCTTATGGGGAGTACCTCAGCGATGTATCACCATGGGTGGCAGGCTATATCATAGGGAGGGAAGTAGCTCCGCAGGAGATTGACTCAACAAACACCTTTAATAATAACATAAGTGCTTACGACGGTTACCGCTTTTCAGTAACAGGAGCAGACGCTTCAGAAGTTTTCTTTACCAGGATGCTTGATGAGACTGTCAGCTATGAGCAGTCACATTATTCAGTGGAAAGACCGGTAAGTATGTCAAGCTGGCCCACTCTTGATCCTCTCAGCCATCCAACGGAGATATATACAGATGAGGATAAAGAATCAATAGACATAAAAATAATCAGTGAGCAGGGAAGTGAGAAACTTCTTTTTGCCAGCTACCATGCCTATCCCTACTATCCTGACTTTGTAAGCGAGGAACCTGAATACCAGACCTATAGTGACGATGTGGGTCCGAACAGCTATTATGGATATATAATTAATCTCCGTGATTATTATGGCGACATACCACTGATAATTGCAGAATTCGGTGTACCCTCCTCCTGGGGGAACGCCCACAACTCATTCAGCGGGATGAACCATGGTGGCAATACGGAGACAGAGCAGGGTGAGATGAATATCAGACTGATGCGAAATATTCTTAATGCGGGCTGCGGCGGGGGTTTTATGTTTGCCTGGATGGATGAATGGTTTAAGAGAACATGGATAGTTGAATACCTGGAAGCAAAAGGCTTCTATTCAGGTGAGGATTTTATAACGACACGACAGTTATGGCATAATCTGGCCTCACCGGAACAAAACTTCGGACTTATAGGCTATGAGCAGGAAGAAGATTTTCCCACACACGAATTTGTTCTTGATAACGGTTCGGCCAATAACCTTTCCGTCAGTGCAGGCGGGAATATCCGTTCGCTGAAAATAACACTGGAAACCGGTGATCCGGTGCCTGTTGGCGACTCAATAATGATTTCTTTTGATACTTACCGCTCCGACCTCGGCGAGTCTCTGCTGCCCGGGGGATATACCGTAAGTAACAGGGCGGAGTTTCTCTTAAGGGGCACCAGGGGAAGGGATACATCAACACTGTATGTAACGCAGGCATATGACATGAAAGGGCTGACCCCGAGGTTTAACATGACCGATCCTGACATTCAAAAATTCAGGTCTGTTGTAAGCGACGGGGCAGCATGGAAAAGGGTTGAATGGATAAATAACGAATTCACGGCAGATGAAACCGTACCCGGCAACATACACACGGGATATGGGCAGCTGCCCGACCCTGCCCACGGGCAAGGGATAAGCTGGCATGAAAATGAGATCAACATTGAACTGCCATGGACACTGCTCCATTTCTATGACCCCACAAGGCTGACTGTCATTGACGGTGCTTCATCATGGGATGGTGGTTACCACTGGATCATTGAAGAAAGTGAAAGCGATGGTATAGCGCTGGACGTGCTTATCAATGGTGAGGTCACCGGCACACTCACCCGTTTTACCTGGCCCTCATGGCTGGTTGTTCCGCCAACCGTTGAGAGGGAGAAAGCATCCCTCGGCATAATAAGGGAAGGACTGTCTCTTATCCCTGATTATTACTATTAAACTTCCTTCTTTTATTATTCTCCATCGCGAATCCACGCCTGCTGGCACTGCGTCCCCAGCCCTGTTTTCCCCTGATAAACTGTATGTTACCTATTACTGCATATGTGGCATGCACGGGATAGAAGAAAGGTTCAAAGAAAGCAACCAAAAGCAGGCGCAATACATCACGCCTCCTTTCATATTTATGGAAGGTTATTTCTTCAAATAATACTGACCATGTAGACAAACTGATGGCAAAGGAATAAATAAAAAGGAAGAGCAAAAGGAAAAATGGCCAGTTAAGAAATCCCAGTATGGCGAGGATAATAGTATAGGCAATACCTCCGAAGGCTATAAGTGGCGAGAGCCATTCAAAAAAGAACCAGTAAGGATAGCCAAGAAGTCCCAGCCTGCCATATTTCCTGTTAAAAAATAGTTTTCTGTGAGCCTGGAGAGACTCAATCAGACCCCTGGTCCACCTGGTACGTTGCCGTTTAAGCGAACTGACATCAGAAGGCACCTCGGTCCAGCAAAGGGGATCCGGGATATAGGTTACTTCATACTTCTCACCCTGCTCAACCATATGACGCCTCATCCTCAAAACCAGCTCCATGTCCTCACCCACTGTTTTAGTGCTGTAACCACCTGCCGCTACCAGTGTCTCCCTGTCGAACATGCCCATGGCACCGGAAATAAGCATCAGCCCGTCGAGATGACTCCACGCCATCCGGCCCAGCAGGAAGGCCCTTGTATATTCAAGCACCTGGAGACGGGGCAGTATCTTTTCCGGTATATTTATCTTACGTATAAAACCCTTCTCCACATCGCAGGAATTAACTATCCTTATTACGCCACCCGTACCTATCACTTTCCTGTCCTTGATCTCCAGAAA
>JBNJHQ010000097.1:0-9868 GCA_051748705.1 Bacteroidota bacterium
TCAGCCCTGTTGATAGCAGGAGCAGGCATGGCTTCACTGCCCCTGATAATTATACTTTACATAATAGTGTCAGTCATCTGGGCCATCATCAGCTGAATCTGCACCATTATTTTTCATCCTTTCCATTATCTCCGTCTGCAGGCGGATCGATTCCTGGTGCAGGAGTTTAAGGTATTTCTCGGTGAAATTATGGTCAAGGCCCAGTGAATCAGCCTGCTTCAGTCTTGTATTCAATATCTCCAGCCACCTGTCCATCTGCAGTATTGCAACATTATTGCGATACTTGTAATCTCCAATCAGATCAATTATTTCCAGGCGTCTTGAAAGCAGTTCAATTAATTGGTGATCAACCGAATCAACCTGGTTTCTCAATTCCTCCAGCTGGTCCAAAAAGCCGCTGTCTTCAGGCTTGGCTTTCCTGATAACAAGGTCTTTAACGAGCTTACAATAGTCTTCGGGCAGCAGTTGCTGCTTGCTATCGCTCAGTGCAACTGATGGGTCATAGTGTACCTCTACCATCAGTCCGTCCATATTAAGGTCCATTGCTTTCTGGGCCAGACCGGGCACCAGGAGGGAATCGCCTGCTATATGGCTCGGATCACATATCAGGGGAATATCTTTTATCCTTCTTCTGAGTTCTATAGCGATCTCCCATTTGGGCATATTCCTGTACCTCGTTCTTTCAAAGGGGGAAAAGCCCCGGTGAACGGCAGCCAGCTTATTTATACCCGCACTGCTTACTCTTTCGATAGCTCCAAGCCACAGGTCGATATCGGGATTGAGAGGGTTTTTTACCATTACGGGGATATCCACACCCCTGAGTGATTCGGCAATTTCCTGTACAGAGAAAGGGTTTGAAACAGTACGTGCACCCAGCCATACCACATCAATTCCAGCTTTCAGGCATGCTTCCATGTGTCGCGGGCTGGCTGCTTCGACCATTACCCTGATACCTGTGGCTTCCCTTGCCCTTAGCATCCATTGCAGGCCTTTTGATCCTACACCGCTGAAACTGCCGGGGCGCGTACGGGGTTTCCATATCCCTGCCCGGAAAAATGAAGGTTTACAGGGCCCTGCCAAAGCAAGGGCTGTTTTCATTATCTGTTCCTCCGATTCAGCACTGCAGGGTCCTGCTATCATAACGGGTCTGTGACCAATATCATTAAACCATTGCTGTACCGGGAGAATGCTCATATGCTTAAACTAACTAGTACATGTGTCCGTCACCACTCATCTCTTCCTTATCGATCTTTTTCCTGTTTATAGCACTCCATGCATACCAGATATATGCAAATACCACAGGAATAATAAATGAGATATAAAACATTGTTTTCAGCGTGAAATGGCTTGATGATGCATTCCTTATGGTAAGCGAGCTTTGCAGGTCGGTCAGTGAAGGATAGAAGGCTGTGTTATTATAGCCTGCCAGCATAAAGAGGGACAATACTACCAGTATCGTGCCGGGGCCTCCAAACCATACCGGGTCTGTCTTATCGCTAAGCATAGTCCGGTAGAGGCCAAAAAGGACCAGCAGTGTACCTGCAAGGAAAGCAATCATTACCAGTGGCATCTGGAGCAGGTTATGGAAGTATTTTCCTTTCTCCATGAAAATTTCTCCACTGGCCGGATCCACTGCAAATCCTTCTGATACAAAAAGGCTTATGACAAAATAAAGGAAGCCGGCAAGGAAAGGAACCACGTTAATCACGGCCTTCTTCCTTGCTTTTGCTATCAGTTCACTATCGTCTATGCTGTTGATGATATACATCAGTCCCAGCAGGCGGGCCAGGAAAAGGACCGCTATACCAAGGGATAGATTCCTCAGGCTCAGCACTGCTTCCAGTCCATGCCACGGGGTAGCCCATTTCACATTGTTCATCTCGTTGAGCGAGTAATTGGCCCCGGTAAAGAAGGTGGCCACGGCAATGCCTATAAGCAGGGGGCCGAGAGCTCCGTTAATAAAAAGAAAGATATCAAATGTTTTCTTGCCCAGCACATTGGAAGGCTTGGACCGGTATTCATAGGCTATGGCCTGGATAACAAAGCTGAAGAGAATAGCCATCCATACCCAGTAGGCTCCCCCGAAGCTTGTTGCATAGAAAAGAGGGAAGGAAGCAAAAAATGCCCCGCCGAAGGTTACAAGTGTGGTGAAAGTAAACTCCCATTTCCTCCCCATGGCATTTACTATCATTGTTTTCTGTCCCTCATCCGAAGCAAGGGTGAAAATAAATGACTGTCCACCCTGTACGAACATAAGAAATACCAGCAGGCTGGCGAGCAGGGAAACGAGCAGCCACCAGTACTCCTGGAGAAATGTATGTGATATCGCTAGTAACATGATTATTCCTCCTCTATTTTAGGTCCGATTTTTATTTGCCTGGTCATTATTGAAACCTCTGCTATCGCCAGTGCCGTGAACAGTGCGGCAAATAACCAAAATGTTGTCTGGACGGTTGAAGTGCTAAGGTCTGAAACTGCAATGCCAACAGGCATAAGATCCTGTATTATCCACGGCTGCCTTCCCATCTCCGTAACCAGCCACCCAAGCACTGAAGCCAGGTAAGGCAGGGGGATGCTCAGCAAAAGTATCCACTGAAAGAGCCTTCTTTTTCCCATTGTTCCCCTAACTGTAAAAAGCCAGGCAAGAACCTGCACCAGGATAAAGAAAAATCCCAGTCCTACCATTATATGGAAACTGTAAAATATCAGTGGCACATTGGGCAAAATATCGTAGGGCCTGTTCAGATAAGAATAGCCGAAATACCTGAAGTACTGCTCCTGGAAATCCTTGTCTTCAAAGTTCTGCTTCAAAGCCTCTGTCTCAGCAGTGTTACCGTTCTTTCGTGCTTCCCGGTAATCGAACAGGAGCTGCCTGGCCACCCTGCCCCTCTCCATTTTTTCCGCCGCCGACATTATGCCTCTCTCCTCATTCCCGTAAACAAGGTCTCTTAAACCGGCAACATAGGACATTCTTTCACCATTTGTCATTATGGATAGGAGCCCTGGTATCTCTATTGATGCAATAATATCCTTCATGTCCAGGTCATCATCATCGGCCGGATCAATATCTTTAAGCAATCCTATAACAGTGAGACCGGCATCTGTCTGACCCTCAAACAGGGCTTCCATCGCTGCAAATTTCACCGGTTGTACTTTTGCTATTGTACGTGAGGATGTATCCCCCGTAAATATCAGAGCAAGTGATGAGAAGGTACCAAAGATTGCCGCTATTTTGATACTCCTCAGTGCCATCTCTTTTTCCCGGTTATGGATAAGGAACCAGGCACTGATACCCATAACAAAAAATGAAGCCAGGACAAAACCCGAAGTTATGGTATGAAAAAACTTATCAATTGCCACAGGGTTGAACAATACCTCCCAGAAATTTTGCATTTCATTCCTGGCTGTGTCAGGGTTGAATATCATCCCGACTGGATTTTCCATCCAGGCATTGGCAACAAGGATCCACAGGGCTGAAAGGTTGGCTCCTATAGCCACCAGCCAGGTTGAGGCGAGGTGAAAGCGCTTGCTTACTTTATCCCATCCGAAGAACATAACGGCTACAAAGGTCGATTCCAGGAAAAAAGCCATAATGCCCTCAACCGCAAGTGGGGCACCGAAAATATCGCCCACAAACCATGAATAATTCGACCAGTTGGTGCCGAATTCAAACTCAAGGATTAAGCCGGTAGATACACCGATAGCGAAATTGATACCGAAGAGTTTCATCCAGAACTTGGTAGTCTTTTTCCATTTTTCGGAACCCGTACGCACATATTTTGTCTCCATGATGACGAGGATGAAAGACAAACCAAGCGTTAAGGGAACAAAAAGCCAGTGATAAATTGCTGTCAGGGCAAACTGCCCCCTGGACCAATCGACAAGGGAGGGGTCGATACTCTCAATCATCATTATCAGGTTTAATTATTAATTCATCCAGTACATGCTCACCCCTTTCCCGGTCATTGTCAAAATCTCTTTTAAGAATATCCGGGAAAAAGAATATTTTAAGAACAACAAACATTATGAAGAGCTTAATGAGGATCACCAGCCATACTTTTTTACCCCAGCCCGGCATTGTAAGGAAACCATTCCTGTAAAAGCGGAATACATCAGATATAGCCTTTCTTATGAACCCCATCTTCAAAAAATTAAGGTCTGAGCATCATTTTAGCCTGTAAATATAATAAAGACGAAGGATAAAATTAAAATGTCAAAAACAAAAACCCGAAATTACATAATCCCGGCGAAGCGTTTACCGTAAGCTTCCAGTTCTTTCCTTGTTTCTTCACCCGGCCTGAATTTGAAAGCTGCATCCTCCTCCATCACTTTAAGTTTGAGGCTTTTCAGGTTTGAAGCTATAATGCCCGGTGCTTCCCCGCTCCACCCGTAAGAACCAAACGCAGCAGCCGGTTTTCCTTTGTCCCTCAGGGGATTAATTACCGAAAAAAGCTTGTATACCTGCAGGAGCGTGTTCTGGTTAATTGTTGGTGATCCCACCAGAAGAGCATCTGACTTTACAATTTCCGCTTCCAGGTCGCCCAGCTCTATCATCTCAATATCAAGTGTCTTCACCTCTACATCTCCCCCGCTTTCGATCCCCCTGCCAATTGATTCAGCCATTTCCCTGGTATATCCATATGCTGAAACATAAGTTATCAGGGCCCTCTTCTTTCTTTCCCCCTTTGTATTTTCAATATATTCAAGGGCATATTTCTCACTCAGGTCTACATATTTCTTCCAGTTTTTCCTTAATACCGCACCATGACCGGTACATATAGCATCAATTTCAAGTGGGCGAATTTTCTCAATAGCCTTCAGCATGAATTTGCTGTAAGGTTTGAGAATAACATCGAAATAATATTTGAAGGCATCATCAAAATCGCCCGTAAGGTCATCAAAAAGGCGATCATCACAATAATGTGCCCCGAATGAATCACAGGTAAAAAGCAGTTTGTCTTCCTGCAGGTAAGTATACATGGTATCCGGCCAGTGAAGGTTTGGAGCCGAAATGAACCTGAGAGTCTTATTCCCCAGGTCAAGTGTATCACCATCTTTCACAACCATGCTCTTAAAGGAAAAGTCGTACATGTCATTCAGGTATCTTATGGCATTGCCGCTGCCTACCACGGTTGCCCCTGGAGCCAGGTCGAGAACATGCTTCAGCGATCCCGAATGGTCGGGTTCAGTATGATTGAAGATAATATATTCTATTTCGGAAGGATCACCGAGCTGTTTAAGTTTATCAATATAGCTGGTTGCAAATTTTTCCTTTGCTGTTTCAATAATTGCTTTCTTTTCAGCATTGATAAAATAGGAATTATACGTTGTCCCGTATTCTGTTTCCATCACTATATCGAAAGTAACGATATCATAATCAAGAATTCCTATCCAGCTTACATCTTTTGTTATTTCTATCACCTTTTTATCTTCTTTCTTTTTACCTGCTCTCATGGTCTTAAAAATTTTGTATTAAAATTTAACTCACTTCGTTCATAGTAGCAAGCCCTGGCTCATGTCCGTCAGATTTCCGCCAGTATATCCCTGTTTGCACGAACAGCCTGTAATAAATTAACATTCACCCTGGTGCCGGGTGGAAGGAAAATATCAACCCTCGAACCAAATTTAATGAATCCCAGCTCATCTCCCTGCTTCACTTTCAATCCCGGTTTTGCATATGACACAATCCTGCGGGCAATGAGTCCGGCAACCTGCCTGATCATTATTTCCCTTCCATCTTCAGTTTCAATAACCAGGCTCAGCCTTTCATTTAAGACTGACGACTTGGGATGATTTGCAGGATAGAATTTACCCGGATGATGCCTGACATATTTTACGGTACCTGATATGGGATAGGTATTAAAATGGACGTTAAAGACAGTCATAAATACTGAAACCTGCAGCCTCCTGTCACCGAAATATTCATTCTCCTCCATTTCTTCGATGGCCACAACCCTTCCATCTGCGGCACTGATTATCTTACCCGGGTCTTCCTCCACCTTTCTCACAGGCTTCCGGAAAAAATAGAGTATAAAAAGCAGTACCAGAACAGACAGTGCCAGCAGGCTAATCCATAAAGCCCTGTAATCGCTAAATAAATATACTATAATGATATTCAGTGTAGCCAGGATGATTATACTGTAAAATATTATATTGTATCCTTCTCTGTGAATCTTCATAGCGATATAAAGCTAATCATATAAGATATAATCAACAAAAAAGCACAACAAAAAGATAAACGAAGGGAAGGGAAAGAATAAGGCTGTCAAACCTGTCGAGTAATCCACCGTGACCGGGAAGGATGGTCCCGGAGTCCTTTACTCCTGCACTTCTCTTAAGCATTGATTCCACCAGGTCGCCAAGAGTGCCTGCAATGGATATCAGTAATGCAATTATCATCCACGACAATAAGCCGGGTTCTGTAATCCATATTGATACCGGCCATGCTATCAACAGGGCTGCCAGGAGGCCAAAGGCAAAACCTTCCCATGATTTTTCAGGTGAAATCCTTTTTAACAATTTATGCTTTCCCAGGTAGGATCCAAAGAGGTAGGCAGCTATGTCAAAGCTCCATGACAGAAGCAGGAAACCCAGCATTATGCCCGGCGAAAAATCAGGAAACATCCCTGGCAGAATTGTGGATGTTCCATTGAAGCCGAAAGCCAGGAAGGGTAAAAGTGAATAAGGCAAGGAGATGAATATGATTCCGAATATGGTGTGGGCAAGGCTGTCAAAAGGTTTGGACTTTTTCCTGTAAAGCTCGATAATAATTATAAACAGAAATGCAGCCATCACAAGGAGGTATGACAATGCATCAATCATTCCTGCAGCCACAAAAACCGAGATAAGGTAGGTAATAATTGCAGTAAGTATACCGGCGATCCTCTGCGGCTCTGTCCCGGTGGCAGCTATAAGCCTGTAATACTCATACAATGATCCGGCCAGTAAGAGGAGGCCTATGGAGAGATAGCTGAGAGGATGAAGCCATAGTCCGCCAAAGACAATAATTACCAGAAATATTCCTGTAAGTGTTCGCCTGGATAAGTTTCTCACTATCAGAGTTCTTTTAATAACATTTTAGCCCTAATAACATTTTCACGTATACAGTACAGCTCGTATTCACCAAAGCCGTATGCCCTGTCTTTCTTGTTTATTATAACACTCTCGATATCGCTTTCTTCGAGCAATTGACGGGCTATCTCAATTTTTGTCTCATTATTTGATTCATATATAATCACCCAGTCTTTCTCCATCTGAATTATCCGGACTGCTTCTCCGGGTCCTTATCACCGGCCTGAATATCAGCAGCTGACCCACCCCCGTTTTCACCCGTATTGTCTTTCTTATTAATATCCTGATTTACTGATTTCCCTCCTGATGGGTTCTTTTTTGGCTGTCTTTTCCTTGCCGGTCGTCCTGTTTCTTCTATCGCTGGCCGGTTACCTTTCTTCTTGCCGAATATTTTTTCCAGGTCTTCACTGAAGATAACCTCTTTTTCCAGTAACTGTGATGCCAGGCTATCGAGGCCTTTCCTGTTTTTCTTCAAAACATCCAGTGCTCTCCGGTAAGCCTCATCCACTATGCGTTTGGCTTCTTTATCAATCAGTTCTGCTGTTTTATCACTATAGGGTTTGGTAAATCCATATTCATTCTGCCCTGAAGAGTCATAGAAGCTCAGGTTACCGATCTGGTCACTCATACCGAAATATGTAACCATGGCGTAGGCCTGTTTGGTTACTTTCTCCAGATCATTGAGAGCCCCTGTTGATATTTTGCCGAACACCAGTTCTTCCGCTGCCCTTCCTCCGAGGGCATAAGCAATCTCATCAAGTATTTGTTCCCTTGTGGTAAGTTGCCTTTCTTCAGGGAGGTACCATGCAGCACCCAGGGCGCGTCCGCGCGGTATTATTGTAACTTTCACGAGTGGACTGGCATATTCGAGCAGCCAGCTAACGGTTGCATGTCCGGCTTCATGATAGGCAATGGTATTCTTTTCTTCGGAAGAGATAATTTTATTTTTCCTCTCCAGTCCTCCGACAATCCTGTCAACCGCATCCAGGAAATCCTGTTTTCCAACCATTTTCCTGTTTTTCCTTGCAGCTATAAGGGCAGCCTCATTACATACATTGGCTATGTCAGCACCCGAGAAGCCGGGCGTTTGCTTTGCCAGGAAGTCTATATCGAAGGATTTCGGGAGCTTCAGTGGCTTTAAATGAACCTTGAAAATATCCCTTCTCTCATTAAGGTCAGGCAGTTCAACATGTATCTGCCTGTCAAACCTTCCCGCCCGCAGAAGGGCCCTGTCGAGGACATCAGCCCTGTTTGTTGCGGCAAGGATAATGACCCCTATATTACTATCGAAACCATCCATCTCGGTAAGTAACTGGTTCAGGGTATTCTCACGTTCATCATTGGCGCCGAAACTTGGATTTCTTCCCCTTGCCCTTCCAACAGCATCAATCTCATCAATAAAAACAATACAGGGTGCTTTTTCCTTGGCCTGTTTGAAAAGGTCGCGTACCCTGGAAGCCCCCACACCCACAAACATTTCCACGAAATCGGATCCGGAAATCGAAAAGAAGGGTACATTTGCTTCACCTGCCACTGCCTTGGCCAGAAGGGTTTTCCCTGTTCCGGGAGGACCTATAAGGAGTGCTCCTTTAGGTATTTTCCCCCCAAGAGCAGTATATTTCTTCGGGTTTTTAAGAAAATCAACCACTTCTTTTACTTCAGTCTTTGCTTCTTCAAGCCCGGCAACATCGCTGAAGTCAATCTTTACATTCGATTCCCTGTCAAATATCTTTGCCTTTGATTTTCCCACAGAGAAAATATTACCTGCCCCGCCACCGGCACCTCCACCTCCTGCCATGCGTCTGAAAATGAAAAGCCACAAGGCCAGTATCAGCAACATCGGCAATATCCAGGCCAGTATCTCCCCAAAATAGTTCTTCCTGGTCTCATAACTGGGATGTATCCATTCAGATTCTGAGTAGTTGTTTTGCTCCTGTATCTCATTAAGCCGTGAATCAAATAGTTCCACGGTAGCAAAATGATATGTGTAATTCGGGGAAGGCCCCGAAAAACTGAAATTGCCCGAACCTGATACATCAGGATATCTCCCTGATTCAATGGCATCTGCAGTAAGGTATATTTCAGCGTATTCCTTGTTTACAACAACAATTCTCCTGATATCCTTGTTCTCTATCATTCTCTCAACTTCGCCCCACTGCTCAACCTTCTCAATCTTGTTGCCGCCGAACATGAAATTTATAGCTATAAGTCCTACGCCTATAGCCAGATAAATCCATGTCGGATTTATTTTTGGCTTGTCGTTCTTTCCAGAACCACCACCTGGTTTATTTGTATTCTGATCTCTCCTGTCTTTTTCTGTCATTTCAACCCGTAATTTTAATTATCCCTGAGCTCCTCAATTACAGCATCAGCCCATAAAGCCTCAAGGTTGTAAAAATCCCTGTATTCCTCCTGGAAAATATGTACAACAACATCACCGTAATCAAGTAATACCCACAGGCAGTTATCAAGTCCTTCCCTGTGATGCGGATATTCTCCCCTGTTTTTCTTTACCTGCAGTTCAACAGATTCACTTATGGAGTCAACCTGTGTCACAGAGTTACCATGGCAGATAATGAAATAATCACATATTGAATTCTCCATAGACCTGAAGTCAAGCTTTACTACTCTTTCCCCTTTCTTTTCAAAAATCCCCTTTACTATGTTGTCAATCAATGGTAATACTTCTTCACTCTTTCCTGTCATTAATCTCAGATTCTGTTTATTACATTTTTAGTGCTCACAAAAATACGAACATTATTTTTACTTTTGTTATAGCATCTTAAGTTTTACAATT
>JBNJHQ010000098.1:0-9831 GCA_051748705.1 Bacteroidota bacterium
CTCACATGCAGTGCTTACTGCAATACAGATTATGCAGGATAGAAAGAGTGTCTTTTTCATCTGGCAATACGTTTTCCTCTATTCTTCAGACGATAAAAGCGGCCGAAAGGTTGGATTCACTCCACCATTACCTTTCTCACATCCCTGGATACCTCGATAACCGGCCTTCTTTCAATTTTCAGGTAATCGGCCAGGGGATCAGGCATACGGCGGTAGTAGAGCACTGCGGTCAGCTCATATTCACCCGGGGGTAAATCAGGGGGTACGGTGAATGAATATTTTTCAATTCTTTCCTCCAGCGGCTCAAGACGGTTCTCAATCACTTCAATGGCCAGCCACTGTGCGTAGGTAAACTCCCCTTCTGAATCTATGAAAGCACTGTGATATAGCCTGTTGCCTTCAATCAATCCATCTCTCTCTATTGGCCCCGTGAGGGTGCTGTGCGAGGGGTAAGCCACTTTCTCATTGCTTGTAATGAAATATTTGTCATTCGGGTCGTCCGGCTTTTCGGGAACCCGTATATGGAGAACCTCGCTTCCCTCAGCATCATTAAGGCTGACATGCAGCCACACATCCCTTTCTTCCGTTGACCCGGTAGGGAAGTTATGCCCGGTGGACAGGGCTTTCACCATAATTTCAAAATCAACTTCCTGTCCTTTCGCCAGGCTTTCAAAATCGTCCTGGAAATACACACCTGCTGCTCCTTCTACGAATTCAGCAAAGCCTCCGCCCCACCAGTGATCGGTATTATGTTCCCTGATAAAGCCCATCTTGGCCGGTTTGCCCTGCATGGGCTGCATGTGGCACGACTGGCAGGGGATGCCCCTTTTGAAATAAACGCTTTCCGTATATTCATGCTCGGTCCTTTTGACCCATACATCGTAAGGATTAAGTTCGTTATGGCAGGTGGCACAGATCAGGACATCCTCATAGATCTCCGATGTTTCTGTTTCGTGGTGGGGCGACCATGGAAATTCAAGGTCGGCCCGCTTGGGATCTACCTCCGCTGTGGCATGCGAAATATAGTCGTGGTTAAAGGGAGGGTCATGCTCAAAGCGGTCGAGGGTATGGCAAAAATCGCAGAACACACCACGGTCGGCTCTTGTCTTTGTAAATTCAGCCGCAGCCCAGTGGTTATCCGGATCATTGGTCCGGGGAGGGACCATATCGCCGGAAAGGAAAGCTGAGGGAGAGTGGCATCCTATGCAGTCATCAGCGGCATCAGCCAGTTTTTCATCAAGTGAGAGTGACGGAAGGACCAGCTCGTAGAACTGGGCCTGGAAAAAGTCGCCCGTAAAAGCCTTTGAATGCTGGGAAACACTCCAGCGCTCGAACCTGTCCCAGTGGCACCCCGAGCAATCAATGGGATCCTCAAAATAATAATACTGCTTGTTTTGATTCTCCTTGTTGTTAAGAACAACCATCCCTGTAAGGAATAAAAGGCTTAGTAGTAATACTGACGGAAATAATATCTTCTGGAATTTCATACGCTTAATTTTTTTCGATTTGTACATGCGATTGATGCATCTTCTTCATGCTCCTTATATCTGCCTGTCAATGTTTGATTTATATTAAAAGAATTCCCATGAAAGGATGCTTTTTATAATAATATTGTCCGAGGGATCGGTTAATCCGAAACCGACGCCCGCATGCCACCTGAACTGCTGGTACTTGCCGAAAAACAGGTCGAAGGATGGAAAGATATAGTTTTGCTGTTCAGCAAAAGAGGGCATATCATATAGTTCACCCATCTTTGAATAGTATTCCAGGCGGGGCTGGAAAACGAGGCTGGCCATATAGGTATAGGCACCGTTCAGGGCAAATTCCACACCTTCTATTGCATCAATGCCACTGATCTTCTTCTCCAGTGTGGGGTTAAGTATCAGCCTGTGAAAACCAATATCCTTTTCCATTATCAGCTTCAGTTCAATTTCCTCTGAGACCTTGTATCCTCTCCTCGGCAGCTTGTATTCACCGTAAAGAGCCAGGTCAACGGGCAGGAGGTTCTTCTCGGCAAAACTGTAATAGATCATTACCGCCTTTGTCCGTATCCATTTAAGGTCATTCCCTTTGGGTTGTTCAAAGTCGGCATAAAAGGCTACGGTAAAATTATTTGTTATACCGTATTCCAGTTCCAGCGAATGGGCCATCAGTCCCTGCCGGCTGACCTCTTCACCAAAAAAGGAATAGTTGTGGTCTGATGAGGGGATGAAGGAGGTCCAGTACACCAGCTCTTTTTCATTGGCATCCAGTGTTGTATAGCCGTAGACCTTGTAAAACTGGGCGCTGGCTGCACAGGCAGTAAAGAGCATAATTACGCAGATAAACAGAGATTTGTTGAGGTTTTTCATGTTACGGTAGCTCTTAAAGAATTCATATTGCTAAACTGCAATTTAATCATTAATTTTTTAATCTAAAATATTTAAGGGGATGATCCCGGTCAAGAATGTCAGCCCCATTTAAGGGGATGATCCGCAGGGGGAGGGAGAGGTCTGGCGGCCCCGTGCACTGATATGCGGGATTCGTGCCGCGTTCTGCCGGCCCCGGGCAGTTTATCTTAAATATGGTTTACGGCTTCTGTGATAAGCTTTATCACCTTTCCAACGTTCATCTCGAATATTTTAATCACTTCCTGCCATGATACAGGTTCTTCATCATCGTGCCAGGAATCATAATCGGTGCTCATGGCAATGGTCACATAGGGTATGCCCAGCTCATTTGCCAGCGCTGCCTCCGGGGCTATCGACATATTGACCAGGTCGGCACCCCATATGCGGAACATTTTTGATTCGGCACGTGTGGAAAACCTTGGGCCCTCGATTGTTATTATGCATCCTTTTTCATGTACCGGTACAGCTGTTCTTTTTGCCGCAGCCATAAGCGCTTTTCTCATTGAAGCATCAAAGGGGTCGGCCATGGGCGTATGTTTCATGTCGCCCGGATCAAAAGCTTCATGGAAACTGAGATCCCTCCTTCGTGTAAAATCGATGAACTGGTCTGCCAGTATGATATCGCCCCTGCCTATATGTTCGCGCAGGCTTCCACATGCTGTTGTGGAGATAATTTTAGTGCATCCGTTTTCCTTTAATGCCCACAGGTTAGCCCGGTTATTGACCTGGCTGGGAGGGATGGTGTGTTCGCGGCCATGCCTCGACAGGAGGATGACAGGTATATTTTCAATAAAACCCCGTATGAGTGTCGATGATGGTTTGCCCCAGGGTGTGGTGCAGCTTATTTCTTCCCGGTCCTTGAGTATGTCCGGATTTTCAAGTCCCGAACCGCCTATAATTCCTATATGCCCCATTAATCTTCTCCTATATATGACATAAGGACATTAATGGCTTCATCCATTTCATTTCCGAATGTAATAATACCTGAAGGGTCGCCTCCCATAACTATTATCCTTTTCTCAATTACATCGCTTTCGCGGAAAAGCCTGAATATATCCACGGCCAGTCCGGCAGTGCCATATTCAAATTCTTCCTTTGTTGTGGGCACTTTGTCTTTCAGGTGGTTCCACAGTTCGAGGTTATGAACATGAATAATTGCGTTTGTCCCGGCATCAGCCTGGTAAATGGCGGCATGGGTAAGTGATTCGGAGGAAGCTTTGAGAGGGCCGGTGCACTTGATGGCGTTATCATCAAAATTAAAACCATCCACCCTGACGTAATGTTCAGGTTCCAGCACGGGAATTTCCCCGGTTGATGACGCTGTGATGTAAAACCTGTTGCTCTCACCATGACGGTGGCTCATATTGCCGAAACCGACACCATTCTCGTAAGCCCCTATCAGATCCATATTGAATAATACCTCCCGCCAGTAATTGATAATATTATATTGTTCATCGGGGATGACAGGCCCCGATTGCGTCCAGTAACAATTGAATTTAATAACTCCTTCCATATGCGATCTTTATTTTCCTGATAACATTTTTCTAACAGATTCTTCATCAGCGCTGCATATGCCTTTTTCGGTGATTAAGCCTGAGATAAGGGCGGCAGGTGTTATGTCGAAACCATAATTTGCTGCCCTGGCCTTTTCCGGACCTATTCTTACATTGATTATCTCATCATTGTATAAACCTTCGGCATAGAGCACTTCTTTTTCATCCCTTTCTTCAACCGGTATCTCTTTCAAAGCGTTTTTAACACCCGGATCAAAGGATGAAGTTGGCAGTGCAACATAAAAAGGTATATTATTATCCCTGGCTGCCAGTGCTTTGAGGTAGGTGCCGCTCTTGTTCGCAGTATCGCCGTTGACTGCTGTCCGGTCGCTCCCGGTAATGACCATATCCACCCTGCCTGTCTGCATCAGGTAGCCTCCGGCATTATCCGTAATGATGGTATTGGGTACGCCATGATTGCCCAGCTCCCATGCTGTGAGTCGCGAGCCCTGGTTGCGCGGGCGGGTCTCATCAACCCATACATGTATGTTTATTCCCTTATCATGGGCCAGGTAAATGGGGGCTGTGGCCGTTCCATAGTCAACACAGGCCAGCCAGCCGGCATTGCAGTGGGTCAGGATGTTCACCGTCTCTCCTTTTTTCTTTTTGCTCAACTCCCTGATTATATCAAGTCCTGCAAGACCAATCTTTTTGCACCTGCTCTTTTCTTCTTCAGCCAGTTCCGCTGCTGTCTTCCGTGCTGTCTCAACAAGCCTGTCGCGCCGGCATAATCCTGAAAGCACATCCACCTGCCTGTCAACAGCCCATGCAAGGTTTACGGCTGTGGGGCGGGCCGATTTCAGATATTTGGCTGCATTGGCCAGGTGATCCCGGGTCCGGGTGTGGATTGTTATCTCGAGGCATGCAAGGTACATGCCGTAAGCAGCAGCCACCCCGATCAGGGGAGCACCCCTGAGGTTCATATTACTTATGGCATTGAATACATCTTCTACCGTCCTCAGGGAGATTACCTCAAATCTGAAAGGTAATTTGGACTGATCGATAATCATAAGCTCGCTCTTGTCGTCTTTATTGAGCCAGATGGATTCATAATGTTTTTCTCCGATCAGCATTCCCTCCTTGTATTTCGTGAGCATTGGATGCTCAAAATTAATAAAAATATGGATTGTTGTAAATGGATGCAAAACGAAAAATAAATATACCTGTCAGTAAGCTTCAGCAATGCTTACTTTAATGACTGCGCCTTACTTCCTTACTATCCCGTAAAACAAAATATCAATTATAGCGTCAAGCCGTGCATCCAGGCCATAGTTCCTCTTCTGCCAGAAGAGCGGCAATTCCAGTCCCTTCAGGGCAGTCTGCACCGCCAGTGCCGAGAGACCGGTATTTTCAAGATTGAAGTGACCGCTGCGTACACCCCTCCATAAAAGGTACCTCAGAAAGGCAATCTCCATCAGGTCGTATTTTTCACGCTGCTTATCAATGAAATCAAAATGATCGAGATCCCTGTTGAATATGGCGTTATAATAGTTTGAGAGTTTTTCGAACGACTCCATCCTGACCTTCACATATTTTCTCAGTATGTCTTCGGGATCGTCAGTACTCTTAACCACCTTGGAAAGCACATTCTTAAGCACCTGGGCTTCGTGGTCAATCACGGCTTCGAAGATCTCCTCCTTGCTCCCGAAATAATAATATATGGAACTCTTTCCTTTATTCAGGGCTGCGGCAATCTCCTCCATGGTGGTCTTTTTGAAACCATACCTGCTGAATATCTTACTTGCACTCAGCACTATCTTTTCCCTAAATTGATCTTTATCAACCATTTGTTGATGTATTGCATTTAAGGTGCAAGATATGGATATTATCCGTTAAATGAAACTGCAAGGAGCTTTTTTAGAATCAAATGGTCGATTATTCGAATCCTTTACACAGTTCATGGGTGTTTATACACCTCACGACAGCCTGGCTTCCTTCAGCCGGTGCCTTCTCAAACTGATCACCAGGCCGGCAACACCTATAATTACAAAGGGTATACTCAGCCACTGGCCCATGTTAAGTGCCATAGTCGATTCGAAGTCAACCTGGTCTTCCTTGACGTACTCGACGAAGAACCTGAATAAGAAGACAATTACCAGGAACAGGCTGAAAGGCAATCCCTGGATAAAAGAGCCCTTCTTTCTCCAGTATATCCTGTGGAGTATTATAAAGGTAATTAAATATGCCAGTGCTTCATATATCTGCGTTGGATGCTTTGGGACAGTCTCCCCGTTACGCAGGAAGACAAAGCCCCAGGGAAGGGTTGTTTCCACCCCGTATATTTCCGAATTCATAAGATTACCCAGACGTATCATGGCACCGCCCAGGGCAACCACGATCACAATGCGGTCGAGTATCCACATATATGGTTTCTTCTCTTTTCTGACAAAGAGCCAGAGGGCTAACAGTATACCTATTGCGGCACCGTGACTTGCCAGTCCTCCCTGCCATATCTTAAGTATCTCGATGGGATTGC
Source organism: Bacteroidota bacterium (assembly GCA_051748705.1). GTDB lineage: Bacteria > Bacteroidota > Bacteroidia > Bacteroidales > VadinHA17 > UBA9300. The sequence continues at coordinate 6,420 of JBNJHQ010000098.1, forward strand.
TCAGGTAATATGAAGGCTCATAGAAAAGGCAATGACCGAGGCGTGCTCCTATGATGGTGCCAATGGCCACGTATATTGTAAGCCTGTCGAGCATCTCATCCTTCAGTCCCTCGTTCCTGAATATCTTCTTGAAGATAAAATATCCGAAAAGAAAGCCTGAAGCAAATAATACACCGTACCACCTGGGTGCAAAATTTCCTATCCTGAATATTTCGGGATTTACATCCCAGGTTATGATAGCCAGTTCCATAATAATTAGCTTTGATACAGGGATCAAAATTATAAAAATTGTTTTATCATTTAAATTATTATATGCTAACAGGTATTTTTTTAACAAAGGACCGGGAATGAAAAATAAAAAATTTCATGTAGGTTTGTAATCCCATATCTCTTTATCTCATGATATTATCGAAGCTTAAAATATACCTTCTCCTGCTCTCTGTGTCGCTTGCAGCCTCATGTGCCAAGACCAGCTCGCCGTCAGGGGGACCCGTTGATGAAGAACCTCCCAGGGTACTGGACAGTCAGCCTCCGAACGGCTCTGTCAACTTCAGCAGCCGGTCTTTCAAAATAACCTTTGATGAATATTTTGTCCTTGATAATATAGACCAGGCACTGATGGTATCGCCTCCCCTCGAGAAAAAGCCCCTGGTTAAAACCCGTGGTAAAACAATGATCGTTGAGCTGGATGAAGAAGAAGAGCTTAATGAGAACAAGACCTATGCATTCAATTTTTTGAATTCCATAAAGGACCTTAATGAGAATAACCCGCTGGAAAATTTCAAGTATGTGTTCTCTACAGGCGATGTTATCGATTCACTTTCGGTCACCGGCCATATTTACGATGCCTATAACCTGGAGGCGGGTGAAGAGATACTGCTTATGCTGCATGCGGCTTTGCCCGACAGCATGCCTGAAAGCACATTGCCCGACTATATCACCAGGGCAGGTGAGAACGGCAGCTACCGTATAGATAACGTTGCAGCCGGGGAGTATAAGATATATGGCCTGAAAGATGATAATAACAATAAACTCTACGATCTTCCTGGAGAAGCCTTTGCTTTTCTCGATAGCTCGATATATGTGAGCCCGGAAAATAATTATATCCCGGTGCGGCCTGACAGCCTCGTGGCTCCTGCTGATTCAGGTCTACTGGCACCGGCAGATACTGCCGGGGTGGGTGCTGAAGAGCCGGGACCCCCTGCCGATTCCCTGCGGAAGGACAGGCCTGCAATTGACACCCTCGGGAGAGACCCAATAGCCACAGATCCCCGGCAAGGCTATCCGCAGGGGGGAGAACTGCCCGTAAGCGCCGCAACACGGGCCGACTCTATGAAATATGAACGCATACCGGGGAAGGAAGTGGAACTCTACTATTTCGTGGCGGAAAGGAAAACACAGTACCTCACCGGCAGCAGTCGCCCTCAGCCTTACCTCCTGCAATTCACATTCGCCATCCCCGTTGATACTTCCTCAATAGAAGTAAACTTTATCGAAAGCGGGAATGATGAAGAATATACAGGTCTTGATGTTGACTATATCAGGGAATTTTCTGCCGGCAAAGATACCTGCAGGCTTTGGCTGACCGACAGCAGCTATTATTCACGCGAACGTATCACCCTGCTGCTCGGTCATCCGCGGACCGATTCGCTTGGACAGCTGCAGGCGGTTACAGATACCATAAGACTGAGATACAGGGCACCGGCTGCCGGGCGCTCAAGAGCCCCGGCCAGGCAACAGACGGCCACCCTCACTCTGAAGACCAACATTTCACAGGCATCAGGACTGAAACCTGAACAAAATCCTGTCTTTGTTTTTGATACACCGATGCTGGAACCCGATACCTCACGGATAAAGCTCTACCTTCAGAATGACAGCCTTGAAAAAGCTATGGACTACAGGGTGTACCGCGACAGTGTAAATAATAAAAAGTTCATCTTCCGGACCAGACTGGATCCAGACAGCATGTATGTGCTCCTTGTCCATGAGGGGGCATTTGAAAATATCTACGGACTCACCAATGATTCATTAAACTATAAATTCAGGGTAAGAAATCCTGAACAGCTCGGCAAGCTTGTGGTGAACATTACCGGTTTCAACGGTAATATTATTCTCCAGCTGCTTGACGCCGGTGAAAATATCGTCATAGAAAAGAAAATATCCCTGCCCTCTGAAGGAAGTGTTGAATTTCCTTACCTCGACAGTAAGGAATACCTGGTTAAGGCAATTTTTGATCTTAACGGCGACGGAAAGTGGACAACGGGAGATTATGATAAAAAGAGACAGCCCGAACCTGTAAGCTATCTGCCCAAAAAGATTGATGTGAAAGCAGGATGGGAGATGATTGAAGACTGGCACCTGGATGGGATCAGAAAAAAAGAAGAAGCAATCAGCAGCACAAGGGGTGCAAAAAAGGGGAAAAGATAATCATGTAACCAAAATAGTACAGCATGGATAATGAAATAGTTGCCGGGATTGATATCGGTGGTACAAATACGGCGTACGGCCTGGTTGACAGACAGGGTAATATTCTTGCCCGGGGAACAGTGGATACAGATAAATCACCACAGGCCGATGGCTTTGTAAAAACACTGGCAGGCCAGGTAAATAAACTGCTTGCAGAACATAAGGAATTGACTCTTAAAGGTGTAGGTATAGGAGCACCAAACGGCAATTATCATAAAGGCACCATTGAACTGGCTCCCAATCTTGCATGGAAGGGGATCGTGCCCTTCGGGGACATGATGGAAAAAGAAATACAAAAACCCGTTGTCCTGACCAATGATGCAACGGCAGCAGCCGTCGGTGAAATGATTTTTGGGGGAGCCAGGGAGATGCGGGATTTTATAATACTGACACTGGGAACAGGACTCGGCAGCGGTTTTGTGGTTGACGGCCAGGTGGTCTACGGACACACAGGCTTTGCCGGAGAATACGGTCATGTGATAATGATACCCGGAGGCCGCGATTGTGGATGCGGAAGAAAAGGATGCCTCGAAACATATGCCTCGGCTACCGGTATTGTGCGTACCGTAAAGATCTTCATGGAAGAAAGCAAGGAGGACAGCATCCTCAGGGCCGTAAACCCTGCCGTGATCGATTCCAGGATGGTGGCCGAAGCCGCCGCCAAAGGCGATAAGCTGGCTCTGGATGCCTTTGACTACACAGCCAGGATCCTCGCTCTGGCTATCGTCAATGCAGTTGTCGTCACCAGCCCCGAGGCAATATTTCTCTTCGGTGGACTGGCAAAGGCAGGTGACCTGCTCTTTGAACCCCTGGAAAAATATATCGACGAATTCATTCAGCCTGTCTTCCGTAATACCTTCAAAGTACTACCCTCGGCCATCCCCGAAACAAATGCCGCCGTCCTCGGCGCCGCCGCCCTGGCGTGGAAAGAAATTTAATGGCCGCC
>JBNJHQ010000099.1:0-9822 GCA_051748705.1 Bacteroidota bacterium
CGGTAAGGATGGTCTGTGTGGTAATGAAGATTGCGGGCAGATGTCAGCATGGTATGTATTTTCAGCCATGGGCTTTTATCCCCTTAATCCTGCAGACGGAATGTATATTTTCGGAAGCCCCGTCATTGACGAAGCAGTCATCACCCTGCCGGGAAACAGGGAATTTGTTATCAGGGCCGAAAATAACAGTCCGGACAACATTTATGTCGATAAAATAATTTTAAACGGAGAATATATTGAACGTAACTACATCAGGCATGATGAAATCATGCAGGGTGGTTCACTGGTTTTTGAGATGACCGCTAAAAAAGGCAATTCTTAATAGTCAAGATGATTTGAAAAAGTATCTTATATATAAATTCCTGACCGTATGGTTTATATCTCTTGTGTTGCTTGCGGTATCATTGAATTCCTTTGCGCAGATGATCCACAGCAGTGGTATACCGGATGCTGATAAGATAAGCCGCTCTGATTTAATTCTTGAAGAGATTCACTTCGAACATTCAGTGCTTGACAGTATGCGTATTGCCTTTTACGAAATACCGGGTAATTCAACTTTTGCGGCCGGGAAAGAAGTCTCGTACGGACCGGGAAACTCGGGTAAAATAATAGTTACTGAAGCCGGAGAAAGGGTATGGTACCTGCGCCTGCGCTCAGAAGGTGCACAATCCGTTAATGTTATTTTAAGTAGATTCAAAGTGCTCGAAGGGGAGAAAGTGTATGTTTACGATAAAAACATGCAGACGGTCCGTGGACCATTTACCTCCGGGAACAATATGGAATCATCCACACTGGCCGTAATGCCGGTTGCAGGGGAAGAGCTGATCATCGAATATCATATGGAGCCTCCTTATAATGATGAGCGTCTCGAGGTGGGACAGGTAGCTCATGATTTTATAGGTATTGCCGGCAGGGATTATTATTCAAAGGATATTTACTTCGGGGCCTCACAGCCTTGTAACGTTGATATTAATTGTAATTCGGGCATGAACTGGCAGCTTGAAAAAAATTCAGTGGTGCGTATAATAGCAGGCGGTACGGAACTGGGAACAGGCTTTCTCGTAAATAATACAAAAGAAGAAAATATAGCTTTTGTCATCACTGCCAACCATGTTATCAGGAACGCCCAGGCTGCCATTAATTCCATTTATGTCTTCAGGTATGAAAGCCCTTTCTGCTCGGGCCCTGACGGACCCTCTGAATACAGCCTGTCAGGAGCAGAGATGATGGCCGAGGATGAAAATACAGATTTTACAATAGTCAGGTTGATAACATTTCCACCGATAACCTACAGGCCATATCTTGCAGGATGGGATGTGAGGGCTACCATTCCTGATAACACAGTGACCATACACCATCCTTCGGGTGATGTAAAAAAGATAAGCACCGATCTGGATGCACCTGTTATTTCAACTTTCCAGAACCTGTACAACAACGGTTTCTGGAAAGTGCTGCGATGGGATGAAGGCACCACTGAAGGAGGCTCATCCGGCTCTCCTTTATTCAACCAGGACCACAGGGTGGTTGGATACCTGACAGGGGGGGAAGCCGTTTGCGGAAATAGCGTCAATGATTATTTTGGAAGGATGGACATAGCATATGACCTTAATCCTGATTTCTACGGAAGGCTTAAGCCCTGGCTTGATCCTGCCCGCACGGGTGTTCTGGTACTGGACGGACGGGATCCCTACGCGGAAACAAGAAGTGCTATTGATACCATATGTAACTGTGCGGGGGATGTGAGATTGCTTACAACTTACGAAGCTCCGGGAACAGGGTACACAACAGGCTTTAACAGTGATTCCACCGTGATGTATGCGGAGAAGTTTATTGTTGATCCGGGTAAGGAACTGACGGAAGTAATAATGGAAATAGGTGACAGCAGGACGGTCACTGACCTGGACAGTATTACGGTATTTTTAATGACAGGTCTTACTGAACCTGAATCTGTTATAGCCAGGAAATCATTTTACATCAGGGAAGCGGAGAATTTAACTGAAGTGTCTTTTGACTTTTTCTCACCCATTCCCCTGCCGGAGGTGTTTTTTATCAGCTGGCATTTATGGTATAAGGAAAATGCTGCCGATGAGCAACAACAGTTTGCTGTTTTTCATGCTTCCCCGGTGAGTGCGTCCGAAAATACTGCCTGGTTCAAAGACAATATTAGCTGGCATCCCTTTTATGATCATCCTTCCTTCCCCGACCCACTGAATATGTGTGTTAAAGTGCTTACGGCTGACAGTACGGTAAGCAGTTCACTCGATACCATTTTCGGCAGTACGGAGATGGTTAAACTATACCCTAATCCCGTCTCTGACATACTGATAATGAAGATGCTGGACAATATATTCGGCGAGGTTAAGTATTCCTTGATCAATAGCATGGGAATTAAACTTATAGAAGATTACTTCTATTCAGGTGGCTACGGTTCAACATATGAAATCAACCTGTCAGGTATAGTACCGGGTGTCTACTACCTGGTTCTTGAAAGCTATGATTCCTATTCATCTCATAAACTGGTAAAGAAATAATTTATGAGAGATACACCGACTTTTATCTTTTTTGCCCTTGTGCTGATGTCATCATGTATGTCGGAAAGAAGCACTGACAGCGGGCCAGGCACCGTAAATAATGAATATTCAGAACACTTCATCATTGAACGGCACGAAGGGTACAGCAAATTAACCGTATTGAACCCCTGGCAGGGTGCTGAAGAAGTATATTATAATTATTACATAACAGATGAGCTTTCCGAACTGCCTGCCGGTGTGGAAAGATCAAAGATAATCCTTCATAACCCCCGGAAAATCGTTTGCACGTCCACCACTCACATTGCCATGCTGGATGCCCTGGGAGGAATTAATCTGATAACAGCTGTCTCGGGTTCGGACTTTGTTTACAATAAGGAACTCAGGCAGTCAATAGATGATGGCCGTGTAAAGGACATTGGTTATGAAAACGGCTATAACACCGAGTTGATATACAGTCTTAATCCCGATCTGGTACTTGTATACGGAGTGGGAAGTGAAACCACTCATACTTTCAAAAGACTGGCCGATATGGGCATACCTGTGGTTTTTGTTGCTGATTACCTTGAGAATCATCCCCTGGCGAGGACTGAGTGGATAAGGGTCTATGGTGAGTTGCTCGGAAAAGAGGAGCTGGCTGAGGAGATATTCACCACGGTAAGAGAAGAATATAATGCTGTGGTTAATAAAATACCAGGCGAAAGTTTAACCGGTCCCCGTGTACTACTTGGTCTGCCCTTCAAGGATAAATGGTTTGTCTCACCGGGTAATTCATATATATCGAAACTTATTGAAGATGCTGGTGGAAGATATCTATGGGCGGAGATAAGATCGGATGAAGCCATTCCAATGAGCCTTGAGGCTGTATGTCTTAAAGCACGGGAGGCTGATATATGGCTAAATCCGGGTACCGCACAGTCAATCAATAATATCCACATGCTGGATAACAGGCTTGTTGACCTGCCTGTGAGCTATGAAGGATCTGTGTTCAATAACAATAAGAGGGTAAATACCCACGGGGGTAATGATTACTGGGAATCAGGTGCCGTTAATCCTCATATCCTTCTCAAGGATATTGCCAGTATCCTTAATCCTGATCTGTTCCCGGGCTATGAGCTCTTTTACTATACTGAACTGAAAAAAGAAGAAGCTGACTGATAATGATGACAGAAGGCAAAGCAGGCGTACCGGAAAGAAAGGTAACAGGGCACCGTTCCTACCTTTTTATATTTCTTGGAATTGTCCTTGTCTTTTTGTTCATCGTTGATCTTCTAACCGGACCTGTGAACATAGCCCCGGGCGATCTGGTGAAAGCCTTAGCCGGCAGCCTCGATGAAAGCACACAGAGGATACTCCTCGATTTCAGGCTTCCCAGGGCACTCACGGCACTACTGGCAGGCATGGCATTATCGCTTAGCGGCTTACAGATGCAAACTGTTTTTCAGAATCCCCTGGCAGGACCTTATGTGCTGGGCATCAGTTCCGGAGCGAGTCTTGGTGTTGCCATCCTCGTTCTGGGTCTCTCATCGGTAATCTCCGTCAATATTTCCCTCTTATTCAATAGCTGGGCCATTGTTGCTGCGGCATGGCTGGGGTCGGGACTGGTACTGCTGCTGATTATGATTGTATCGGTCAGGGTAAGGGATATAATGACGGTTCTCATACTGGGTATTATGTTTGCCAGTGCAGTATCGGCCATTGTAAGCATAATGCAGTATTTCAGTAATGAATCGATGCTGAAATCATTTGTTATCTGGACCATGGGAAGTCTCGGAAACCTTTCATGGAAGCAGTTGAACGTGTTGATGATAAGTATCCTGGCAGGCCTGGCACTCAGTGTTGGCACCACCAAGAACCTTAATGCACTGTTGCTGGGCGAGGAGCATGCTCATAGCCTTGGACTGAGTGTGAAAAGCTCACGCCTGCTTATTTTCATCAGCACAAGCATACTGGCTGGCAGTGTAACTGCCTTCTGCGGGCCAATTGCTTTTATTGGTATAGCCGTTCCCCACATATGCCGGCTTATTTTTGCAACATCCTCACATAATTATCTGATACCGGGGACAATACTCCTCGGAGGCATAGTTTTACTGGCCAGCGATATTTTAAGCCAGTTACCCGGAAGCGGTAAAATATTGCCTGTTAATTCAGTAACTGCCTTAATAGGCATACCTGTTTTAATATGGATTATTGTCGGTCGGAACAAATTCATCAGGCTCTCATGATTTCAGCAGGTGATAATATAGTAAAGCTGGAGTCTCTCCTGATAGGTTATAATCCAGGTAAGAGTAGTGAAAAGTTACTGATGGCACCGCTGGATTTATCTGTCAGGAGAGGGGAAATGCTTGCTTTGCTTGGTTCGAACGGGATAGGTAAAAGCACACTCCTGCGGACAATTGCCGGATTGCAGGATAAGATAAGAGGAGAAATATACCTGGCAGGCAGGAGGCTTGAGTCCTATTCAAAATCAGAGCTTGCCCGGAAAATAAGTTTTGTTTTCGCCGGCACCCGCAGTGCTTATAACATGTCAGTTTATGAGGTCGTTTCCCTGGGTCGTTTTCCCCATACAAACTGGCTGGGCAGGCTTGGTGCAGATGACAGGGAAATGGTGGAGAGGTCAATATATAATGTCGGGCTTGAAAAATACTCGGGAACAAATATTGGCGAATTGTCCGACGGTGAAAAACAAAGAACAATGATAGCCAGGGCGCTGGCCCAGGATACAGAACTAATTATACTGGATGAACCAACGGCTTTCCTTGACCTGCCCAACAGGTATGACCTGGTTTCACTGCTCAGGAAACTATCAGTGGAAAGAAATAAATCAGTTATCTTTTCCTCTCACGACATACACATAGCCATCAGGGAGGTTGACCTGGCCTGGATAGCGACAGAAGATGGGATAATAGCGGGCGGGCCTGAAGATCTTGCCCTTGATGGATCGTTCAATAAGCTCTTTGCCTCTTCCGATCTCAGCTTTGAACCGGATGAGGGGGTCTTTACCCGTCCTGTACATACAAGGATGACCATTAAACTTGAAGGTTCAGGTCTGCTGAGGTACTGGACTGAAAGAGCACTCAACAGGCTGGGTATCAAAGCCAGACCTGATGCTGTAAGTCCATCAGTGACAATAATACAGGATAAGGATCATACTTCATGGTTATATGAGAGTGCTATAGTCAGGAAACAATTTACCGATATTTACAGTCTCGTCCTTTATATGAAAGAAGTGCTGAAAGGATGATTCTCACTGTTTATTAATACGCCTGTAAGTGTTGATGAAATCCACAATATTTTCAACCGGCAATTTCTTTGCAATTATTTCTTTGTCCTTATTCAGTATATATATAAGGGGTGTTGCCCTGACATTATAATAAAAATCATAAGCGGTACTTCTGAGCGGATCCCACCCGTTTATCCAGTCAAGTTCATATTCTGCAATATATTCCTCCCACTCTTCCCGGTTATTCTGGGTGCAGACTGCAAAGACTTCAATGCCCCGGTTCCTGTGTTCCCTGTAAATATCCCTCAATGCCGGCGTTACGGTCTTGCAGTGGCCACAGTTCGGCTCCCAGAAATAGACTATTGTGAAATCTGACCTGATATCATATAGTGACCTGAATACGCCGGCATATGTCTCCATGGTAAGGTCAGTTGCTTTTTTCCCAATAAGGCTTGGACGAATACCGGCTACATCTTTTTCAAGCTGTTCCAGGAATTCTTTGCTTACCCAGTCAGCCTTGCCATTTAAATAGTACTCGTCTGCGAGCATTACGATGATGGCGTCATGTCCCATTATCTGGCTTTGCCTGAAATGATTGAACAGGAAAGATGTCACATATTGAAAGGTCTCCCTGTTAGCGCTGGCCAGGTCAACAACTTTCCTTATCGCCGGGATCACGGAATCAGGGGCCTGTATTATTGTACGTGAAAAGAATGTCTTAAGCTTGCCATGCAGTATGGGAGTGCGTATAAGTCCCGGGTCATCCAGCCTGATGTTATCAAAGAAATGTTCTTTATTATAATGGTATCCCATTACCCATTGCATGGAGTCCCTGTTTGAAACATTCAAGGGAATTTCAAATTCAGGAACTTCAACAGGCAGCATTGAATACAATATTGACGAAAGGAGACTGCCTTGATGCTTTTTTGCAGTAGACCTGATGTATCCGAGCATATCTTCCTCCAGGGAAGAGATCTCTTCCCGTAGTATGCTTATGGAATCACTGTTTGAGAGTTTTTGAAGCTCTTGCCTTTTATTTGTGGCTGTCTCCTGGAAATTCATCCATTTTTTCCTGTACTCAAGGAAGGCCGTATTTTCTTCTGAACCCTCGAATTTAAGGGTATTGCTTATATCATTCCTGTTGCAGCTGACAGTAAAATTTTGGTCATCGGAGATAATCAGTTCAAAAAGATCGTTATCAGGAAAAACGATCATATACATTCCCCTTTCCAGGTTCTCATCACTGTTGAATGTTGCTTTTCCCTCATTATCAGTGTAAATGGTATCTTTTATAAATTGTTGTTCACCCATGTGATATGCAAGGCTCAGGAAACTATCCTCATGGTTTCTTATTTCAAATGAAATATTACATTTGCCGGCTTCCCGGGCTGCCAGATTTATTCCGAGGATCAGTAATAAGAATGATATTATGGCTCTTGACATCTTTTAAAATTTTCTATTTTAACATGACAAAAGTAATTGTTACAAATACCTTTCCAAATTTTCTGGTTTCATCCGGCAATATTTTCTATATTTGATGTTCAATTAATGAGGGTATGATTTCAATACTAATCCCGGTATACGATTATGACATTGCTTCACTTATCACCGGGCTTCAGCAGGGAGTGAAAGATATAGAGGAGTATGATGAAATAATAATTGGAGCCGACGGCTGTTCAGGTGATTATCTTGGTATGTATGAAGCACTGGCCAGGCTTGACAAGGTAAAGCTTCTTATCAGTGAGAATAATGTGGGCAGGGCAAGCATCAGGAATATGCTGGCAGAAAAGGCCGTGGGTGATTACCTGCTTTTTATTGATGCTGATGCACTTATACAGGGCAATCCCAAGGATTATCTCAGACGATGGCTTGAGCATTACAAGACAGCTCCTGTAATCTTTGGCGGGACTGATTATCACAGTACACCGCCTGCTAACCCTGATAAGTACCTGAGATGGCACTGGGGATATCATAATGAAAGAAAATCATTAAAAAAGAGAAGAAAGCAACCCTATTCTACCTTTTCAGGATTCAATTTTTTAATTGAAAGCTCGATTTTAAAAAAGTTTAGATTTAATGAGGAACTGAAAAAGTATGGTCACGAGGATACATTGTTTGCCTACCAGCTGAAGAAGGCAGGGATCCCCATCGGGCACATTGACAACAGGCTGATACATGACGGACTGGAATCGAACCGTGATTATGTACTTAAGACACGGGACAGCATAAGTAATCTCAATATACTTTATGACAAGGTGACGGATAAACGAACCTTTGCCAGTGTGGCAAGCCTCCTGAAATATTTTTTCTACCTGCGGCCTACCGGTATTCCCCGACTGCTGGCATATATTTATAAGAAAAGACAGCGGAGGATAGAGATAATGCTCCGCTCAACAAAATGCTCCCTGCGAATATTCAAGATCTATAAGCTGGGTCTTTTCAGCTATAATCGCTATCATAAAACATATTCAGAATCCTGAGGAAGCCCCTGCATGTGATCAATTCTTTATCTATCAGCCGGGTCTATTCAGCTATAATCGCTATAATAAAACAAACTCAGAATCCTGAGGAAGCCCCTGCATGTGATCAATTCTTTCACCGCCTGTGAGGGTATATCCTCTCATGCAATCAGCGGTAAGACATGAATGTACGGGTAACACCCCTAAAAGGTCCCCGGGCCTGATCTTCTCTGCAGTCACCGGGTAGTTTATTATCCCGTGTTCCTGGGAAAGGGACGACATGAAAATTTGATTGCCTGGCTCATGCCAGCCATCGCTGTCAAGCCTGGCCAGCATGCCATATACGTCCTTACCATTGAAAGTGATCTTTTCCTTCGCAAAATGGACAGCCCCTCCATGTACCACAATTGTTCCGCTGGCAGGCCTTATATCAATCACAGGGCATATCAATGCAAGTGCTATATCCTCAAATCTGCAGGAGCCGTTCATATATTGCATGAGGTCGTAAAAGACAAAATTTCCGGGCCTCAGCTCGTCGATCCCTTCAAAACTATTGGCCAGTGAGGCCGAAGGAGTATCTCCTTCCGATATTATCAGGTCTTTCATTTTGATCTTATCACGACATATATTTATCCTTTCTGCAGATTTCAGATGCCGGTCAAGGATCTTTTGCCTGTTATTCAAAGCATAAGTGCTGCCATCATGCGTCATCAGTCCTCTTATCTTTATCCACTGGTTTCTGCCAAGATATTCCATGGTTCTGCCAAGGCTGGCATAATCATCCCATTTTATGCCTGTACGGTTATAACCTGTATCAATTTTTATCATTGCTTCAAGAGGGAAACGGCATTGACCGGCAAGGATCAGTGCTGTTTCAGGGCAGCTGATGGTCACCTGCAGCCTGCATTTATCGGACAATCTCTCATAAAGGTCATATTCCCTGGGGTTATAGGCTATGCCAATAAGTATATCATCCCACCCGTCGCGGGCAAAAAAATATGCCATCTTAAGGGATGATACGGTAATCCTGTCAACCCCGCGGGACCTGAACCACTTACCTATGGCAAGCGATTGATGAGTCTTGAAATGGGGTCTGAATAATAAATTATTTTCCTTTGCTTTACGGACCATCCTGTCAATGTTACCGGAGCATTTTTTTTCGTCGATTACCAGGCGGGGCCCTCTTATGCTGTCTGTTTCCATGAATAGATGCTTTTTCCCGAAAATTAATAAATTAAGTCTAAAGACAATTACTTAAGCTATTAGTATATTTGTTAGGTCTAAACATTTTAAACAAATGAAAAAGATAAAAGACTGGATCAGGAGAAAAATAAAGTATGTTACTGAAGAGATCTGGCATATTCCCCTGGGCGAGCTACCCAGGCGAAAGACATTCCTTGTAAGGGAAATCCGTATTCTTGTGCTGGCTTTCAAGGGATTCCGGGAGGACAAAGTTCAGCTCAGGGCATCAGCCCTCACCTTCAATACTTTATTGTCAATTATACCCATTATTGCAATAGCTTTTGGGATTGCTCAGAGCTTTGGTTTCAAGGAAAGGCTTGAAGTAGAAATACGAAATGCACTGATGGGCCATGAAGAAGTAATGGACTGG
>JBNJHQ010000100.1:0-9815 GCA_051748705.1 Bacteroidota bacterium
CCGTGCAGTGTAAAGGCCTTGTTGTCAGACTTCTGGTAATGGTACTGGCCAAGGCTGTAGATAATATCAAGATCGAGGCCAAAGTTAAGAAAGGGATTAACATTCTGTGAATGCCTTACTTCGAGGGTCTGCTCTGCCTCCTGTCTTTCTCCCCCGAATGTCCATTGAAGCTCGGTGAAAGGTACCTGTGTATCCACATACATCTTGTTGCCTGAATGATGCATATAGTACTTAAGGTGCCTGTAAATAAAATATTCCGGGTTAACAGGCCTGTCAAAAAAGTCGGTTTCCACATAGGAAAGGCCATAATTACCCAGTCTCTGGAAGAAGGGAGAAACTTCTTCTGTCTTTTTATACCTGTGGAATGTATCTATCAGGGTGTCCAGGGGCACATAAACTGTGTCCGTGTAATTTTCGTTTAATTTATACTGGTAGGTAACATGAGTGATCGAATCGTTCTTCTCAGGTATATTGCTTCTTTGCGAAAAAGCATTTAATGAGACAATTAATAAAATGATGTATATTAATGTCCTTTTCATGGTCCCCAAAGATAAATAAATATAGTGAAAAAAGGCAGGTCGACCAGGCCTGCCACCAGATAGCCTGGAATGTGCGGGACTGTTCTGCTCCGGGCATGTAGCAGCATCTCACGTAAGAGGCAACTGCAGGTGCTTAATCTACGTTGTCATTAAGATAGGCATTATCATCCCTGAGTGATGGTTCGTCATCATCATCGGAAAGGGTAAATTTTGACACCTCTGAATTATCCTTTCTTTTATCGTTATCAATTTTTATTTTTTTCCTTATAAAGGCCGGTACATCTTCAAATTCATCCACATTCTCTCTCATGGTTTGATTTGAGAGTCCTTCATTTTTCAGAATATTCTGCATATGTTTTATCTTCCTCAGGGTACCATCTCCCTGTGTCAAGCCGTCCTGCTCTTCATCGTCCCTGGCCACGAAATCGAATTCCAGTTTTTTCTGCAGGTCATTTTCAAAATCATCAAAGAGTTCCGGTTTCTTTGTTTTCACCCTTATGGTATCCTGTTCTTCCTTTTTCTTTTCAGGTACACCGGTGCTCACCTGGCCTGTTTCAAGGTTTATTTTTTCAGTTTTGGTGTTTGTCCTGTAAGGCTCCAGCACACTGTTTGGTTCAAAGCCTGTTGCAATAACCGTTACACATATTTCATCCCCCAGGCTTTCATCTTTGGAGAGGCCCCGGATAATGAGAGCATCGCTGGAAGCAACATCATATACGTAATCAGTTATTTCACCCAGTTCATCCATAGTGAGTTCATGTTCACCCATGCCGGTTGTAATATTAAGGAGTATGCTTCTGGCGCCATGTATATCATTTGAATTCAGCAGGGGAGATGATATTGCTTCCTCTATTGCTTTCAATGCCCTGTCTTCACCTGCAGATGATCCTGTTCCCATTACTGCGGCACCTGAATCATGCATAACCGTTTCGACATCGGCAAAATCAACATTGATGTAGCCGGCCACGGTAATAATTTCAGCAATGCCTTTTACAGCCATGGTCAGTACATCATCGGCTTTGGCAAAGGCGGTTGAAACGGGCTGATCACCGAAAATCTCCCTCAGTTTTTCATTATTTATCACCAGCAATGAATCCACATGATCTTTAAGTTCATTTATCCCCTGTACGGCATTTTTAATCCTTATTTTCCCTTCCGACTTAAAAGGTATTGTTACCACTGCTATAGTCAGCAGCCCTGCTTCCTTACAGGCCCTGGCTATCACCGGGGCGGCGCCTGTACCGGTACCTCCACCCATGCCGGTTGTAATAAAGACCATGCGGGTATTGCCTCCCAGGGCTTCCAGTACCTGGTCAATGTTTTCTTCAGCTGCCCTGCGCCCGATTTCCGGTTTGCTCCCGGCACCCCTCCCCTCGGTCAGATCCTCTCCAATCTGAACCTTCACAGGTATATGGCTCCCGGCAAGAGCCTGGGCATCAGTATTGCAGATGACAAAGTTTACATCGGTAATACCTTCATTATACATATGGTTAACGGCATTATTGCCACCTCCTCCAATTCCCAGCACTTTGATTATTGAAGATCTCTCAACAGGGAGATCAAAATCTATTAGTTCTTCAGACATGGTTATAATAGTTTAATATTCATCTAAATGAGTATATGAGCATTTTATTCAACGGCTAGCTTATATTCTGGTCTTCTGTTTCAAACATCTTACTCAGACTTTTCTTAAATTTTTCAGTCCAGCTCAGTTTGTCATCAAAATCATCGTGTTCCGCTGTCTCAGCCTCAATTTTCTGTTCTTCGAGGGCTTTCTCTTCTTCTTCGGACATTTCGGATTTTGCCCCTGCATTAAAGTTGCTCTTATAAGTCTCCAGGTAATCCAGTCCTCTCATGATCAGGCCAACACTTGTTGCGAACATGGGCTGGTTTATTTCATCCTTTGAATTTCCGCCAAGGTGCTCATTCGGAAAACCTATTCTTACATCCATAGCTGTTTTGAACCTGACAAGCTGAGGCAGATGCTTGAGCATTGCTCCTCCTCCGGTAATCACCACTCCCGCGGAAATTTTATCCGCATAGCCTGATGATTGAATTTCAAAATTCACCGCATCAATTATCTCCTCCATTCTTGATTGTATGATATATGCCAGGCTTTTAAATGAAATTTCTTTCGGATCGCGGCCACTTATTCCGGGAACCGATACCACCTTGTCTTCCGGGGCTATATCACCCAGCGCCGAGCCATATTGCACCTTCAGCTGCTCGGCATACCTCTGGAGAATAGAGCATCCCTCTTTAATATCCCTGGTTACCACATTACCCCCGAAGGGTATAACAGCTGTGTGCCTGATTATATTATCATAATAAACAGCCACATCGGTTGTTCCACCGCCTATATCGACGAGAACAACACCCGCTTCCTTCTCATCGTCAGTAAGCACAGCATCGGATGAGGCCAGGGGCTCAAGGATCAGGTCCTTTACCTTAAGGCCGGACTTTCGGATACACTTTTCAATATTCTTGGCTGAAGCAACCTGTCCTATTACAATATGGAAATTTGCTTCAAGCCTTCTACCACACATGCCGATTGGGTTTTTCACACCGGTTTCATTATCAACAATGAAATTCTGGGGAATGACATGTATTATCTCCTCCCCTATTTCAATAGGGATTTTATGCATATCCTGTGTAAGGTTAAACACGTCATCCTTGTTGATTTCATCATCGATTGAATCCCGGTTAATGTAACCCCTGCTTTTCATACTTTTGATATGCTGGCCGGCAATACCAACAAAAACGTCAGTGAATACTATTCCTGACCGCTGTTGTACATCGGCCACGGTACTCTCAATGGCACTGACTGTTTCCTCTATATTAAGCACCACACCTCTCTTTACTCCGTTTGATGGCGCCTTGCTCAATCCAAGGATCTCAATCTTACCGTTAGAATTCTTCTTTCCGACAATGGAAACTATTTTTGTAGTTCCAATGTCAATTGCTGCTACATACTGTTCATTATTGCTCATAACTTATTCAATATGAAATTGTTTTTAACTATTTTGTTTATCTTTTCCTGCATACTAATTGTCCGTTAAAGCGCATATCGATCTCATCATATTTATCCCATCCGGTCAAAGGCATCGCTTCTTTGTAAAAAGTCCTCAGCACATTGAATTTCCATTCATAATTACCTGCTTCACCGAATTTGACGATATGGTCGCCAAGCCTGGGAACCAATTCAATTTCTTCATTTTCATTTATCCAGACCTGCTCTATGAGCTCCTGCCAGAACTTATCCTCATTTATAAAAGCAATCAGCTTGAAAGTTCTGCTTATCAACAGGTCATCATTGTAATCAAGTATACTCTTCCCCAGTATACAGCTGTCAGGCACTTCAATATTTCCTGAAACAACAATCATCCGTGGTGTATATGTTTGACTGTGGGGGATGACATGACCGTATTTATCGATATAGAAATTATTCCCGTAGGAAGTGATCACACGCATCATGGGATCGCGCTGATCAGCATCTATATGCAAAACACCGTCGGCTGTGGTATACACTTCAACACATTCAAGTTCCCGCAGTTCTGACAGTATATCTTCAATGCCATCCAGGTCTATTGTATTGAGTGCCTGACCCAGGAACTTTATGTCACTGTCCTGTATCATCGAAAGTATACCGGCACCGGTTATAAACCTGTACTCCGACGAATCTTTAATTGCAATCTTTACCTCACCGCATATGCCCCTGTAAACCTTTCCTGACATAAATGAGGGCATGA
This sequence comes from Bacteroidota bacterium, assembly GCA_051748705.1. Lineage (GTDB taxonomy): Bacteria > Bacteroidota > Bacteroidia > Bacteroidales > VadinHA17 > UBA9300. Next base: position 4,289 of record JBNJHQ010000100.1, read on the forward strand.
TGATCATATACACGATCAGCGGCATCCACCATATTTTCTTAAGCACTTTCATCACAATCGTTTTCTCAGTAAATTTTCTATCGGTTCAACCAGCCTGTCTATATCTCCGGCACCCATTGTAAGTAAAATTTCGATCTTCATTGAACGAAGCATTTCCAGCACTTCATCATTGCCCACCAGGCTTTTATCCTGCAGTTTCATCCTGTCAAATATCATCTTTGAATCAACACCTTTGATTTCCTCCTCCCTTGCCGGATACACGGGTAACAGGATTAGCCTGTCAAGTTTGTCCAGGGCAGCTGCAAATGCATCAGCATGATCTCTTGTCCGTGTAAACAGGTGAGGTTGAAATATTCCGCTTATCTTCTTTTTACCATAAAATTCCCTGACCGATTCAATACAATAATCAATTTCCGCCGGATGGTGAGCATAGTCATCTATGTAGGTTAGTTCATCACTGCTGATCCTCACATCAAAGCGTCTTGTCACGCCCCTGTAATAAATAAGTGCCTTCCTTATCTCATCATCCTTTGCTCCTGCCAGTTTTGCCAGTGCAACCGCGCCGACGGAATTTTCAATATTCATTTTCCCGGGTATGAGCAGGCTCAGATCATCAATTATCCCCATGGGGGTATGGATATTGAAACGATATACCCCCTTTTCAAGGGATATTTCCCCGGCATAAAAATCAGCCGGTGGATTCATACCGTAGGTATATAGCCGGACATTTTGCGGTCCGGACAGCCTGGATGCAATTTTTTCATTAACAAGAAGCTTACCCCCCTCTTTTATTTTCTCCGTAAACTCCCGGTAAGCTTTTACCATATTCTCATAGCTGCCATAAATATCGAGATGATCGGCATCCATTGATGTTATGAGAGCCATCTCCGGGTTCAGATGGTGAAAAGACCTGTCAAATTCATCGGCTTCCATAACAATAATATCACCGGTGCCGGTAAGCAGGTTGGTCCTGTAATTTTTGGATATCCCTCCCAGGAAAGCACTGCAATCAATAGCGGATTGTTTCAGCAGGTGTGCCGTCATGGATGTAAGCGATGTTTTTCCATGGGTTCCTGCTATTGCAATTGTACGTCCTTTCTTTGATACAAGCCCGAGTATTTCAGCCCTTTTAAACATACTGTATCCTGATGTCCTGAAAAAGGCTGCTATCCTGTTCACCGGGGATATGGCAGGTGTATATATTACAAGTGTTTTCTCCCTGTTGAGGTATTCACCCGGAATTGCTTCCGGATCATCACTGTAAATGACCTTTATTCCCCCGGCAACCAGTTCGCGTGTCAAAGATGATTCAGTCCTGTCATAGCCTGCTACTTCAAATCCTCCTTCAGCAAAATATCGTGCAAGGGCGCTCATACCGATGCCCCCGATGCCAATAAACCATATATTCGATATTTTTTGTAAATCAATCATTCAGCCAGTTTCAATATTTCCTCAGCTATAAGCTGATCAGCATTATTAAAGGCCATCGAAGCAATATTCTCCGACAGATTTTTCCGTTTTTGAATATCATTGACAAGTTCAATAATTGTATCCCCAAGTTTTACACCTGCTTCACTGTCGCTGAGCATCAGTGCTGCATTTCTTTGAAGCAGGGCCATCGCATTTTTCGTCTGGTGGTCATCCGCAACATTAGGCGAGGGTACCAGGATTGCAGGCAGGCCAAGCATACTCAGTTCTGACAGCGTACATGCACCGGCGCGTGAAACAACAATATCGGCAGCAGCATAGGCAAGGTCCATCCTGTCGATAAAATCATGCAGCCGTGCCATCCTGCCCTTTGATTTTTCATGTACCTGCTGCATCTTTTCATAATAAAATTTACCCGTCTGCCATATCAGCTGGACACTGTTTTTTTCCAGTTCGGGAAGGCAGGCGGCAAGGCTGTCATTTATTGTACGGCTGCCCCCTGAGCCACCCAGTGCCAGCACTACGGGAGTCGACGGGTCAAGATTGAAGTACTCATATGCCTCCATCTTCTTATCATCCAGCCCGGCCAGGTCTTTTCTTACAGGATTTCCCGTTAAGCGAATTTTTTCAGCCGGAAAATACTTCTCCATCCCTTCATAAGCCACGCAAATTACCCTGGCTTTCTTTGCCAGCAGTTTGTTTGTCATACCTGCATAACTGTTTTGTTCCTGTATAAGGGTAGGTAGGCCTTTCCTTTGTGCTATCCTGAGCACCGGCCCGCTGGCATAACCACCTACTCCCACAACCACGTCGGGCTTAAAAGAGGATAGTATTTGTTTTGCCCTGTTAAGGCTTTTAATAAGTTTAACAATAAGGTAAATATTATTTAGGCTTATCCTGCGCTCAAACCCTGTGATAGGCAGGCCGCTGATCTCATAACCGGCACGCGGCACCCGGGTCATCTCAAGCCTGCCGTTTGCACCTACAAAATGAATGATAATATTCCTGTCAATGCTTTTAAGGGCATCAGCTATAGCTATAGCCGGGAAAACATGTCCTCCCGTTCCTCCTCCGCTTATGATTATTCTTTTACCCATTCGCCGTTTCATATATTACACCATCCTCCGGGTTTTCTTCTTCAATCTCATCATTCTCATGATGGATTGCTTTTGCGTTCACCACGCGACTTACACCAAGTATTGTCCCGAGTGCGAAACTGGAAACAACCATTGATGTCCTTCCCCAGCTGATCATTGGCAGGGTCTGACCTGTAACCGGCAGCAGGCCCACTGCAACCGACATATTCAATACAGCCTGTGTTACCAGCATAACTGTTAAGCCCATTACGAGGAAGGCCGGGAAGGCGGTCTCACATTTCCGGGCTATTGAAATGCCCCTGAAAAGCAATATCAGGTAGGCAAAGAGTACGGGTAAAGCCCCGAAGAGCAAACCATATTCTTCAATGATTATAGCAAAAATGAAATCAGAATTTGATTGAGGCAACATATTCCTCTGGACGCTGTTACCGGGTGCTTTGCCAATAAGGCCACCGGTGGCAATGGCTATTTTTGCCTGGTTTGACTGATAATCAGCATCACTGTTTCCGCCATCCCCCTTTACATAATTCTCTATCCTGCTCTTCCACACTGAAACACGGTTTGTATCGCTTACCATGTCAAGCAGCAATGCAAAAAGAACTACCGCTGCCAGGGCCATTCCCATCCAGGCAAGCAAATATTTAAGAGGCATCCTGCCAATAAACATTATTACCAGGGCCATTGCAAAGATCATAAGGGCTGTAGACAGATTCTCAGGCATTATTAATGCACATACAATAGCCACCGGTACTATCATAATCCTTGTCATGAGCCTGAAATCTTTCAGATTATGCTGGTTTTGGGATAGCATACGGGCAAGGTAGATTACAAGTGCCACCTTTGCCAGGTCTGATGTCTGGATCATGAATCCGGTGCCCGGTATCATTATCCAGCGTGAAGCTTCATTTATCCGAACCGGGAACAGGAGTGTCACTATCAGCAGTATTATTGCAACAAAGAGCAGAAAACCTGCCAGGGATGAATATATCCTGTATGGCAGCTGGTGGGTTACTGTGATAATAAAAAGGCAAAAAACAAGCATCATTCCCTGTGATTTAAGAAAAAAGGTTGTATTGCCACCATGGCGGGAAAATGCCACACTCACCGAAGAGCTGTAAACAGCCAGAAGGGAATAGATCATGAATACTACTATTAATCCCCACACAACCCTGTCGCCTCTGAATAATCCACCAAAAACTGTTTTCATTCTCTTACATATTACAGGTTTCTAACGGCTTCCTTGAACTGCCATCCCCTATCCTCATAATTGTCAAAAAGATCAAAGCTTGCACAGGCGGGTGACAACAAAACAGTGTCGCCTGTGGAAGCAAGGTAATAGGCAGACTTTACTGCCTCAGGCATTGATTTTGTCTCTACAATAGTCGGTATCAGCTCCTTAAAGCCTTCAATTATCTTACTGTTATCGCTGCCAAGGCATACAATGGCTTTCACCTTGTCCCTGGCCAGCTTATGCAACTCGGTATAATCATTGCCCTTATCGATTCCCCCGGCTATCCAGACAACCCTTGAGGTCATACATTCAAGTGCGTACCATGTTGAATTCACATTGGTTGCCTTGGAATCGTTGATAAAATTTATACCGTGCACGGTTATAACTGTTTCGAGCCTGTGCTCAACACCCTGGAAGTCGCTCAGGCAGTCCCTGATAATTTCCTTTCTTATGTTCAGTATCTTGCCCGCTATTGCTGCTGCCATAGAGTTAAAGGTGTTATGGCGGCCTTTAAGTGCCAGGTCATGAATTGTCATAATGGTATCGGTTTTTTTGTGAATGGAAAGGCTTAGATTGTTATTGGCTATGTATGCTGCCATTCCCTCTGATCTCTCAGCAGAGAAGGGGAGCAGCTGAGCCTTTGGAGAACGGGATAACAGTTCTTTACTGATCACCTGGTCATCTGCCCAGTAAATGAAATAATCATCAGCTGTCTGATTGTTTATTATCCTGAATTTTGAGTCTGTATATTCACTGAAGTTATTAGAGTACCTGTCGAGGTGATCAGGTGTTATATTTAAAAGAACAGCTATATCGGCTTTGAATTCAAACATACCGTCAAGCTGGAAGCTGCTCAGCTCGATAACAAAATATTCATAATCCCCCTCTGCTACCTGCCGTGCAAATGAATGTCCCACATTACCCGACAATGCCACATTTAAGCCTGCCCTTTTGAGTAAGTCATAGATAAGATTCGATGTGGTTGTTTTCCCGTTGCTTCCGCTAACACAAATTTTCTTTGCCCCGGTGAACCTGCCTGCAAATTCAATTTCTGAAATTACCGGGATACCGGCATCAATAATCTTCCTTACAGCTTCCTTATCGTCGGGTATGCCGGGACTCTTAACCACCAGGTCTGCTTCAAGGATTCTTTCAGGACTGTGCCTGCCTTCCTCGAACTCAATATCATTGGCCAGCAGTTCATCCCTGTATTTATCCTTTATTTTTCCAATATCAGAAACAAACACATCATAGTCATTCCTGGTGGCCAGGATAGCTGATCCTGTACCACTTTCACCTGCTCCCAGTATGACTATTTTCTTTCTCATTATCTTATCTTCAATGTTACCACACTCAGCACTGCAAGCAGGATGGCCACTATCCAGAACCTTGTTACAATTTTTGGTTCAGGATATCCCTTCATCTGGTAATGATGATGCAGGGGTGCCATCAGGAAAATCCGCCTGCCCACACCGCTTCTTCTTCGTGTTCGCCTGAACCAGGTCACCTGTATCATTACCGAAAGGCTCTCTGCCAGGAATATTCCGCATAATATGGGGATGAGCAGTTCTTTTCTTATGACGATGGCAAAAACTGCTATTATACCCCCAATGGCAAGGCTGCCTGTATCGCCCATGAAAACCTGGGCAGGGTATGAATTATACCAAAGGAAACCTATGGTAGCCCCGACAAAGGCACTGGCAAATATCACCAGCTCACCTGTATAGGGTATGTACATAATATTCAGGTAGTCGGCGTAAATTATGTTACC
>JBNJHQ010000101.1:0-9740 GCA_051748705.1 Bacteroidota bacterium
ATGAAGAACAAATACAGAACCCTGGTGTCAGTACTGCTGCGAAGCAATATCCAGAGAGCCAGTGTAAGAAGCAGAATAAAGGTAAGGGTCAGGACCGAGAATAGGGAAAACTTCATTCTGGGCCTCAGTAAGGAGTACAGTCCCGTTAAGCCAATGCCTGAAATACCACTGAGAATCCAGGCCCGGGCCAGGGCAGTTTCATCGTAGATGGAAAGAAAGGCAGCATGAGCAATAACATTGAAAATGGCATAGAAAATACCGATGAATACCGATTGAATTAACAGCAAGGCAATTATGCTGCGCCCATCCCTTCCTGTTCTAAAGAGTTTAAATATAGCTAATCCCATTCCGGCATCTTTTCAACACACTAATTTAGCCATTAATTACAAGGACAATTTTTGATAAATAATTTATTTACCAACATATTACATCATATAATAAACAATATCAGGTTAAATAATATTACGGCTTAGCCGCGGGAAGGTTACAGATCCTATTTGAGACAAAAGATATTAGTTGCGAAGCTCTTGATTATTAGCAGGATAATCTAAAATTATTTCCATCAGCTTCCCGGGATCAGCCTTCAGGCCATCAACGATAATCCGGGCTTTAGTGTAATACTTTTCCCTTTCTGCCAGTTTTGCCGTGACATATTCCTCAAGGTCCTGATCATTCATATCTTTCAGAAGGGGTCGTGTTTTCTTTGCATTTACCAGTCGGTGCGTCAGCGTTCTGGGATTATGACTGATATAAACAGTTATACCGGTTCTGTTCATATATTCCATATTATCCCTGTGGCATGGTGTACCTCCGCCGCAGGCAACTACCATATCCCTATCCAGGGGGATCTGTCTCAGGGTAGCGGCCTCCACATCCCTGAAATAGTCTTCACCTGATACCGCAAATATCTCTTCAACACTTTTATCTTCAGCATCTTCGATGAGACTGTCAAGGTCGATAAATTCCCACCCGGCCCCTGAAGCCAGTCTTTTCCCAAAGGTTGATTTGCCTGAACCCATAAAGCCCAGCAGGTAGACTGTCATAGTAGATATTTTATCTGTGGCTCGTTTTACCGCGGCACTAAAGTTCCAGTTTCATCTGTGAGTTGTTTCCGCTTTCCTTGCTGTCGGGTGACTGCCTTTCGTCGTCTTCTTCCTCCACTTCCTGCCTCTGTTCTGATTCTTTCCGGACAACAGGTTCTATCTCCTTAATATTTTCAACGCTGTAATTGGTCAGGCGCTTCCCTTTTGCCTTGTAGCTCTTTATCCCTATGAATTCAGCCACTTCAATAATTTCATTGTCCCTTTCCTTATGCTTACCCCCGAATTCGATCTCCAGGCGTGGATATTCCACTTCCGTAAGGCTTATAAGCCTTGAATCAGGATGTTCACTGATAAAACACAAGGGTTTTTCTGTCTCCTCGATAGTAAATCTTTTTACATAGTAATATTCGGCTTCGGCATCCCAGTAAACAGCCGAGAAGACCACTCCCGGGCGGAATTTCTCAATGATAAGAAGATTTTCCTCAAAATGATTTGTGAGGTCGAAATTGGTGAGCCGCATCCTGCCGTCTTTAGTTATCACCATGATCTTATCATCGGCACTGAATTCTCCCAGGTATTTGCCGCGTGCATCGGCATTGAGCCTGCCTACAGTATCATCAAACCATATCTTCCTTCCCCCGAGGGTTGACACCCCTTTTTCCTTGAGTGTAATCTTCTGCACGGCATATTTTGTGAGTATATTACCCATTGAGCCTTTTCCCTTTATGGCAAGCTCACTGAAATCAAACTCAAAAGACAGCTTTTTCAGCCTCGGGCGCGGGCGGTGATGTATCCTGATCACTTCTGCTTCGCCATTTGGATTGGCACTGAAATACAATATCCTGGATTCTTTGGAGCCCCGGGTAATATCATATTCCCTGTCGCGTGTAACACTCGTCACGGCGCATCTTTTCACCATAATATTGCCTCCCCGGCCATCCTGGTAAACGATATTGTAGATCGTCCTGCTGTCGTTGCGCCTGAAGACCCCGGCATGTATTATGTTCTTCCCCACAAATTGTTTTTCCGCCACTTTGGTAACAATATAGGTGCCGTCTTTCAGAAAAACTATTATATCATCTATATCCGAACAGTCACAAACATATTCATCCTTTTTCAGTCCTGTACCGATAAAACCCTCCTCACTGTTCATATACAGCCTGGCATTATTTGCAGCAACCTTGGTGGCTTCAATCTGGTCGAAACTCTTTATTTCCGTTTTTCTTTCTTTTCCCTTGCTGTATTTTTTCTTTATCTGCCTGAAATAATTGATGGTAAATGGTATAATGTTGGCCAGATGAGTTTTTACTTCCTCTATCTCTGTTTCAAGGCCTTTGATATGACTGTCAGCTTTTTTTACGTCATATTTTGATATCCTCTTTATCTTTATTTCAGTAAGCCTGATGATGTCATCCCTGGTCACTTCCCTTCTCAATTTTGCTTTGAAGGGTTCAAGGCCTTTATCTATGGCTTCGATCACTGCTTCCCATGTTTCACACTCTTCTATATCGCGGTATATTCTTTCTTCTATAAAAATCTTTTCAAGTGATGACATGTGCCATTCTTCCTCGAGCTCTGTCAGTCTGATCTCCAGCTCTTTCTGGAGCAATCCCACGGTATTGTCGACCGTACGCCTGAGGATATCACTCACCCCAATGAATTCGGGTTTATTATTGAAGATCACACAGGCATTGGGGGATAAGGATATTTCACAATCGGTGAAGGCATAGAGCGCATCGATCGTCTTATCAGGCGATACTCCCCCTGCCAGTTGAATAACTATCTCAACATCCCTTGCCGTATTGTCATCTATCTTTTTAACCTTGATCTGCCCTTTATCGTTGGCTTTTATTATAGAATCAATAAGGCTGCCTGTTGTTCTTGAAAAGGGTATCTCAGTAATTACCAGTGTCTTCTTGTCGAGTTTTTCAATTTTAGCCCTTACCTTGACATTACCTCCTCTTATCCCGTCGTTATATCTTGACACATCAATCATTCCGCCAGTGGGAAAATCAGGGAACAGTTCAAAATCCTTTCCCTGGAGGTAAAGGACGGAGGCATCAATAATCTCAATGAAATTATGTGGAAGTATCTTGGAAGCCAGTCCAACAGCTATGCCTTCCACTCCCTGGGCCAGTAAGAGAGGGAATTTAACAGGCAGTGTCAGGGGTTCCTTGTTCCTGCCGTCATAGGATTGTTTCCATTCTGTTGTTTTGGGATTAAATACCACGTCGAGGGCAAACTTTGACAGGCGTGCCTCTATATAACGGGGTGCTGCTGATCCGTCGCCCGTGAGCACATTACCCCAGTTACCCTGTGTCTCAACGAGCAGGTTTTTCTGCCCCAGCTGGACCAGGGCATCACCTATTGAAGCATCTCCATGAGGGTGGAACTGCATTGTGTGCCCTATTATATTGGCCACCTTGTTAAACCTGCCGTCATCCATCCTCCGCATCGAATGCAGTATTCTTCTCTGCACCGGTTTGAGGCCGTCTGTAATATGGGGCACCGCCCTTTCCAGGATGACATAGGAAGCATAGTCGAGGAACCAGTCCTGGTACATACCCGAGAGGGCAGTTACCTTTATCATTTCATCGGCCGGCCTGCCTTCATCGATGTTATCCTTATCGTATTCAATATCTGTTCTGCCCTTCCCGGGTGTTTGCTTGCCCATACCACACAATTCTTTACCGTCAATAAAATTAACTTTCTTCAAGCAGTTGTGCTTCTTCCTCTATCAGGTCTTCCTCGAACCTGAGGTTTTCAATTATAAACTCCTGCCTGTCGGGTGTATTTTTACCCATGTAGAAATTAAGGAAATCCTTTACCGATTCATTACCTTTCAGCCTGACGGGTTCGAGTTTCATATTCTTACCGATAAAATGACCGAACTCATCCGGTGATATTTCCCCGAGGCCCTTGAAGCGGGTTATTTCAGGATTGGCACCCAGCTCTCTCATGGCTTTTTCCTTTTCTTTCTCGGTATAAATATATCTTGTATTTTTCTTGTTCCTTATGCGCCATAACGGGGTCTGCAGTATATACAGGTGTCCCTTCCTTATAAGATCGGGAAAGAACTGCAGGAAGAAGGTCAGCAATAACAGGCGTATATGCATGCCGTCTACATCGGCATCGGTTGCAATTACCACATTATTATACCTGAGGTTATCTATTCCTTCCTCTATATTAAGAGCAGCCTGCAGCAGGTTGAACTCTTCGTTTTCATATACTATCTTCTTTGTCAGGCCATAGGTATTGAGAGGCTTGCCCCTGAGACTGAACACAGCCTGTGTTTCAACATTCCTTGATTTGGTTATCGATCCGCTGGCAGAATCACCCTCGGTGATGAAAATTGTTGAGTTGAGGCGGTGATCATGGTTGCTGTCATAATGAATACGGCAATCCCTCAGCTTCTTGTTATGAAGATTTGCCTTTTTGGACCTCTCTTTTGCAAGCTTTTTTATCGAAGAGATAGCCTTTCTCTCTTTCTCTGATTCCAGAATCTTATTCATGAGGGCCTGTGCCACCTCAGGGTTCTTATGCAGGTAATCGTCAATCGATTTCCTGACAAACTCACCTATGAAATTCCTTACGGAAGGACCCCCGGGTGCCATATTCTTCGATCCCAGCTTGGTTTTTGTCTGCGATTCAAAAACAGGTTCCTCAACCTTTATGCTTATAGCTGCAATTATGGATGTCCTGATATCAGAGGCATCAAAATCTTTCCTGTAAAAATCCTTTATAGTCTTAACAAGGGACTCCCTGAAGGCCAACAGGTGAGTGCCTCCCTGCGTGGTATGCTGCCCGTTCACAAAACTGTAGTAATCCTCGCCATACTGGTTGCCATGGGTCAGTGCCAATTCAATATCCTCCCCCTTCACGTGGATAATGGGGTAGAGCCCTTCCCTGGCCATGTTCTCATTCAAAAGGTCCAGCAGGCCGTTCTTTGACTGGAATTTTTCACCGTTGAAGTTAATTGTAAGACCAACATTGAGGTATACATAATTCCTTATCATGGCCTCAACATTCTCTGAAATGTAATGATAGGAATTGAACAGTTCCTCATCAGGCACAAAGACAGTGAGCACACCGTTGGGTTCTTCAGTCTTGAAAATATCTGTCTCCCTCACCAGGTTGCCCTTTTCAAACTCTACCTCCCTTGCCTGCCCGTCCCTTACTGAGCGTACTAAAAATTTACTGCTAAGTGCATTGACAGCTTTTATACCCACACCATTAAGACCCACTGATTTCTTAAAGGCCTTGGAGTCGTACTTGGCCCCCGTGTTCATCCTTGAAGCCACATCGAGAAGCTTACCAAGCGGTATTCCCCTCCCATAGTCACGTACCGAAACCTCATGATCGACAATACCAATATCTATCTTCCTGCCATTACCCATCATGAACTCGTCAATCGAGTTATCTGTCACCTCCTTAATCAGAACATATATACCATCATCCTGTGATGAGCCATCACCGAGCTTGCCAATGTACATACCGGGCCTCAGCCTTATATGTTCTCTCCATTCAAGAGTCTTTATGTTCTCTTCCGAGTAATTCTCAACCATGTATTACGGATTTTGCGCAAATATAATCAAAAGCGGAACTGCTTTGTAAGCGATTTTTCAACAAAAAAACGCAGGAAAAAGAGCTCTTATTGTATAAAATCTATTGAAAATGAGCTTAATGCTTGTTTTACTGGATGTTAAAAATTTCTATCCCTGTTTAAAAAAAGGTGGAAGAAGGAATCAAATGATCCCCATTTGCTTCATAAGTATAGCAGCATTCATCTTTTCTGCAAGCCCATCCCTCAGGATATAGTCAAACTTCACCTCGTCACCCTCAATCTCAATTTCAAAACACCTGTTCTTTACACCTGCATAATCCTGCTCCAGCCTGCCCAGAAGTATATCATGGGTGGCAATAACACCTGTTGCCTGGTATTCTGTTATCTTTTCAATGAATATTCTTGCACCTTCACTCTTATCCTTTGAATTGGTGCCTTTAAGTATCTCATCAAGTAGGAAGAAAATATTCTCTTTCCGTTCCAGCCTTTCCTTCAGTTCCCTCAGCCTCTTCAGCTCGGCGTAGAAATACGATTCACTGTCCGACAATGAGTCAGTCGTTCGCATGCTTGAATAAATATCGCAGGGTGTAAATTTAAAGCCTGCCGCACATACGGGTGCTCCCGCCATGGCCAGTACCAGGTTAACTGCCACGGTACGCAGGAAGGTGCTCTTCCCGGCCATATTGGCACCTGTAATGATATTTATCTCTCCCCTGCCGGCCACAATAAAATCGTTATTTACCCTTGTTTCCAGGGGTATGAGCGGGTGACCCAAAGCAGTTGCCCGGAGGTAGACATCTCCCTGGGATTTCAGCGGGTAACAGAAATGTTCGTTATTCCCGGCAAAATTGGCAAGGCTGCAGAGGGCATCTGTGTGCCCCAGGTTCTCAAACCATTCCGAAAGGAGATCGCTGGCTGATTGTTGCCACGACTCAAGCCTGAAAATGCACTGTATATCCCATAATAAAAAACCGCTCAGGGGTACGGCCATCAGCATATTCAGCCTGCTGTCAAAAGCCTGTATTATCCTGGACAGGCGCTTTATGCTCAGGGAGGCAGACTCCGAACCGGCAGACAAGGACTTTTGCAACAGGCATATATATGAGGATTTAAAATCCTGGTCCTCGAAATGACTTACCAGGTTCTGCACTGTTTTAAGCATGTTATGTTTCCTTGTAACCATGGCATGCTTATGGCTTATAACGCGCATGTTTATTGATATTATTGCCAGGTTAACAAGGAAGACCATTACAAATATTGAGTAGTGAAGAATACCTGCTATCGCCAGTATAAGCGTTGAAAGGGCAAGAGCGGGCATCAGCACCCTCAATATTTTGTATTTCATATTATGCAGGTAATAGGGCTTCTCCCTGAGCCATGCACTGAGGTCATCCACATCCTTCTGTCCTGTTGTACCCATCATCCCGTAGGCATTGAATTCCTGTCGCCATGCCACCATGGGTGCCAGCTCCCTGACAGCTTCCTGCCTCTCCTCTATGTCGCCGCTCAGTCCGGAGGGCGACAAAAGCCAGAGTGCAAGCAGGTCCCTGCCCCTGCCGGTGCATGTCCTATTCAGGTACTGGTAGAGGGAATGATCCCCGAAAAGATCAATATCATGTGAGAAATCATGGTGGGGATCAATATATTCGTCTCCTCCGTCAAAAGAGCTATGGTCGTTATCCAGGCCCCTCAGTTCCTTTTCATTGATGCCCTGCAGGTTTTCATAAAAGGATTTCCTGAAGCTCTGATAAGCAAACATACGGAGCAGGAAAATGAAAATGATGAGTGCAGCAATAAATATTGCCACGGCAGCTGCCTGGTTTACATTCCACAATAAAATAAGCAACGTTACGCCGGCGATAAATACAAAGAGCCTCATCAGGGAAAGATACAGGAGCTTCTTCCCTGTATGCTCTGCCATGCCCCTGTACTTTTCTGCCCTCTCTTCATATAATTTTTTTATACTCTCCATTTCGCTCTTTAATATATTGACTCTCTTCGCATCAAGCTGCAAGAAACCTTTAGCTCGGCGAAGCCAATCATCGATTGATTGTTTTATTCTATTTGTGCTCGCTTACCCCGAAGCAGAACTTCGGGTGTAGCGCTCGCGTAATTAATGTCTCTCTTTTACACCTGCGCCTCCCCTCTTAGGTCTTCCAGTGCCAGCTCCATCATTTTCTGGACCTGGACGGCCAGCTTATCAGGATCATCAGTATTAAATTCAGGGGGGAAAATCGGTTTAAGGACCCTCATTCTCAACCTGTATCCTGAACTGAAAATAATTCCTTTCCTGGGCAGTACCTCACCGGTGCCATCCAGAAGAACCGGCAGGACAGGCACATTCTTCTCCAGTGCCAGCCTGAACGCACCGCTCTTGAACCTGTGAATCTCACCATCGGGTGAACGTGTGCCTTCAGGGAAAATAAAGAGCGACTCGCCCCGATCCAGGGCATCACCGGACTTTTCCATCATCTTCATCACACTCTCCTTACTACCCCTTGCCAGGGATATATATCCGGCCATCTGCATTGACTGTCCCAGTATGGGTACCCGGAAATTTTCAACCTTGGAGACCCACCTGAAATCAAGTCCCAGTGCTTTTACCACAGGGATGTCGAGCAGGGACTGGTGATTGGAGATCATAACATAATTTGTTCCGGGAACATAGTTCTCCATCCCGTCTGTCTCCAGTTTCCACAGGGGGCTGACCCTTATAAGCACCCTTCCCTGCACAGAAAGCCAGCGGTGAACAAGCAGTGGACCCTTGCCGAAGGGCAGACCAATGAGCCAGAAAAGTATTGTAAAGGGAAACATAAGTACAATGTAGAGTACACTGAAAACCCAGGTAAATATCGATTTTAGAATATCCATAGTGCCTACATGATAAAATTATAAATAAGATCCCTGTCCGCTACAGTCATATTCTCGTTCAGCAAGGCAGCAATATTATCATAGGAATGCCTTATGCCGGGCAGTAAGCTTTCAACTTTCTTCCATGAACCGGGTCCTGTAAATTTGCATGTCCTGATCATCCCCTTTGACACCTCCAGCCTCACTGTGGCCTCTTCCTGACCTATCCTGAAAGTTTTTGCGAATGTATAATCAGGACCCCAGGCATAATTCCATTCCCAGCTCATGAATTTATTTTCCTTAATATCATTGATATTTTTTACATCGCCTTCACTTAATTCATAATACTCACTCCCGGGGAAGACGGTTTTGATATGTTCAATCAACTTCCTCCCGAGATGTCCGGTGCTATTTATGCCTTTCATATACCCCTCCAGGTTGGCAACCCTGCTCCTGTTTGATTTAACGGCCCTGCTTAATATTTCAGCATCCGGCTGCTGCAGGCAGCGCGACATCAGTTCAAGATCGGCTGAGAAAAGGAGCGTTCCATGGTGAAGGACCCTGTTCTTAAAAACATGTTCTGCATTACCCGATACTTTATAATCACCTGTTCGTATCTCGTTCTTATTACCCCGGTAAGCATCCACCCCCTCTTTTTTCAAAAATGAAATGACAGGTAAGGTATATTCTGAAAAATTAACCTGCTTACCGTCTTCCGTGTTTCTTATAAGGGTATAATTAATATTTCCCTCGTCGTGGTATACCGTCCCTCCCCCGGATATCCTTCTAATCAGGGGTATATTTTTTTCTTCCAGGCACCTGGCATTTACTTCCCCGAGTGGATTCTGGTGTTTCCCGATGATAACAGACCTGGCATTGATATATACCATGAAGATGTCAGCTTCGAACTCCCTGAAAAGATACTCCTCGGCAGCAAGGTTAAACCAGGGATCAGTGCTACTATTTTCAATTATCAGCATCTTTTTCCTTTCCTGTCCTGAAGAAATTTGAATTATTGACTATTCTCTCATCCATCAGGCGGAAGACTGAATAGAATGCATAGCCAATAAGTGCACCCAGTATTGCTCCCCCGATCACATCACCGGGGTAGTGTACGCCAAGGTAGATCCTGCTGTAAGAAACCAGGGTGGCCCAGAAAATAATGAGTATGGTGAACCATCTCTTTTTCATAAGGCCCAGGCTGAGAAAGGCAGCAGCAAAAGAATTGGCGGCATGTGAGGAAACGAAGCCGTAAAGGCCTCCGCACCTGCCGTTAACCGTGT
>JBNJHQ010000102.1:0-9717 GCA_051748705.1 Bacteroidota bacterium
TTGACCAGATAAATATTTGATTGGTTCAAATAGCTGTAATATGAAAAAATCTCTGATAATTACCCTCATCATTCTGGTTATCATCCTAATACTTCCGGCAATTGGATTTTTTGGATGGTTCTTTAAAGAAAAAAAGCCTCTGAATATCGTAATACTCGATAAAACTGTTCATTCCCTTGACAGGGTTAAACACCGGGCACTGAACTGGGTACTGGCAAATGAAAGATTCGTCAAGGAGAACAATAGTAAATATTCACTGAGGAAAGACTATTACGGGTTTTTCCCTATGAGGCCGCTGCGAGCGAAACAATTCGGCATAAATGATTACAGGCTTGCTGAAGTGATAAATATTGCGGACAGCTGTGATGCCCTGTATTATGCCGATACTTACGGTGTTTTCTTTAATGACTGGTACCCGGGTATAAACAGGAGCCGCCATTCAAGGAAACTATATGGCGGATTGAATAATAATGATTATCTCCTCCTTTCGGAGATGAAAAGACGAAACAAGCTCACCATACTGGAATATAATAGCTTTGACTATCCTACCGATGCATACGAAAGGTACCGGGTTGAGGAGCTGCTGGGATTTAAATCAACCGGATGGTCCGGACAATATTATCCTTCCCTTGATTCTACAAGTGCCGGCCTGCCATCATGGATCGTTGAGCTCTATAAGAAAAAAACAAGAGAACCATGGCCATTTAAGAATGCAGGTATTGTATTGCTGAAGGGAGAAAATGAGATCCTTGTACTTGAAGAGGGTACACACCTTGAGAATGCCCTGCCTTTTATTATGACAGAAGGGCAGTTGGCAGCTGACTATAACCTTGCCGTGCAGGTAGCCTTTGATAAAGCTTTCGATATAATTGATCCCCTTGAAAACAAAGTGCTTTCAAGCTATAAACTGATGACTACCGATGAAGGTAAGCTGCTGCTCGACAAACATTTCCTGACAGATGAGTTCCCTGCTGTAATAGTGAATCAGGGTGACCTGGAGTCAGTTTATTTCTGCGGCGATTTCGCCACCAGTAATATGCCCCCATGGACCGCCTGCCTGGGTTCTCTTAATGTTTTAAAAGGATTACTTTATAAAAGTGATGATGTGAATGACCCCAGGCGCTTCTTCTGGAAATATTACAGGCCCCTGCTTGCAGGGATGCTCAATGATTATTATATGAGACTGGAATTGGAATAGTTATATATTGTTGATTGACTGTAGACAGGCTGCTTCGGACAGCCTGTTTTTTTTGATGCCCGCATCATGATACCGGCACAGTTTACTGACTGAATACAAGCCCGGACTGACCTGTTTGAAACTAAAAAATATACAGATGAAAATAACATTTATACAAACTGATATTGAGTGGGAAAATAAAAAGGCAAACTTCAGTAGCTGTCAATCATTGATCAGGAACCTGGATAGTGATACCGATGTGCTTGTTCTCCCGGAAATGTTCAATACCGGGTTTTCAATGAACTCCCGGGAGCTGGCGGAGGATATGAAAGGTGAAACCATGAGATGGATGGCTGAAATGAGTGCCAGGGGAGGATTTGCACTGCTTGGAAGCTTTATTGCCACAGTGAAAGGACGTTATTATAACAGGCTCGTTTTTATGAAGCCAGACGGGAGCTACACGAGCTATGATAAAGGGCATCTTTTCAGAATGGAAAAGGAAAATATGTTTTATACCAAAGGGGACAGAAGGGTTATTGATTCATTCAGAAACTGGAACTTCTCACTGCAGATTTGCTATGACCTCAGGTTCCCGGTGTGGAGCCGGAATATCAATAATGCCTATGATATTTTAGTCTATGTGGCTAACTGGCCCGCTTCCAGGCGTAATGTCTGGAATACCCTGCTGAAAGCCAGGGCTATTGAAAACCAGTGCTTTGTACTGGGTGTGAACAGGATAGGGACAGATGGCAACGGTATTGAATACTGCGGCGATTCAGCACTGATCGACCCCAGGGGAAACATAATAGCACAGGCACAGCTTGATAAACAGGAGGTGATAACACACGAAATATCACTTGACGAACTGAAAAAATTCAGGGAAAAGTTCCCCGTATGGCTCGACGCTGATCCCTTTGAACTACTGTCAGGACAATAATAAAGCCCTGTACAGTACCTGTATGGGGTGCAGGGCCTGGCGTCCCGTGCCATCCTTTATCTGGTGCCTGCAACTGGTGCCTGCAGCTGCAACAATGTCTTCCCCTGATGAATTTCTTACAGCCGGGAATAAAACCAGTTCACCAACTTTCATCGAAAGATCATAATGCTCCTTCTCATAGCCGAACGATCCTGCCATGCCGCAGCACCCTGAAGGGATCTCATCAACAGTGTAATTTTCGGGTATGGAAAGCATCTCAATTGTGCTTGCAGTGCTTGCAACAGCCTTCTGCTGACAGTGTCCGTGCAACAATACCTTCCTGGCTTCAGTACTGAATAAGGATGAACTGATATTGCCTGCCCTGAACTCATCGCAGATAAACTCATCCATCAGGAGTGCATTCTCTGCAAGCTTGAGTGCCCTGTCACGGTACTCTTCAGGGACAAGCTCCGGGAATTCATCCCTGAAACCCAGTATGGCCGATGGTTCAATACCCAGCAGGGGAGAGTCGCTGCTGACCATGGATGAAAGCTTGCTTACATTGTCAGTAGCTATACGGCCGGCTTTGCGTATGAGCCCTTTCGAGAGGAAGGACCTGCCGCTCAGGTTATGGTCGGGGATGCTTACGCTGTAGCCCAGAGATGTTAAGAGCTTAATGCCTTCTATGCCAATGAGAGTGTCATTGTAATTGGTGAACTCATCTGCAAACAGATAAACTTTCTTTTTGGGATGCTCCGGGTTAATGAGGGGCAGGTTCTTTCTGGCCCATCTCTTAAGGGTGATCCTGTATACCAATGGCATTGAACGCTTCCTGGCAAAGCCTATAAGACCTTTTATCATGCCTGAAAAGAATCTGTTCTTCAGAAAGAAATTATAAAACGACGGCATTAGCGAACCCATCCTGTTTATGGTGCTGATATATGCAATAAGCTTTGTCCTCAGAGGTACGTGGTGCTTATCATACCAGTGTTGCATGAATTCTGCCTTTAGTTTTGCCATGTCAATATTCGAGGGACATTCACTCTTGCATCCTTTGCATGAGAGACAAAGATCGAGTATCTCATAGATCTCCGGATGATCCCATCCCTTTTCCCCGGGAGCACTGAGGAATTCCCTCAGGACATTTGCCCTGGCCCTGGTGGTATGCATTTCATCCCTTGTGGCCATGTAACTGGGACACATTGTACCTCCAATTATTTCACTTTTCCTGCAATCGCCCGAACCATTGCATTTCTCGGCGGCCCTTATATAGCCGTCAGTTTCGTGGAAGCTGAAACAGGTCTCCGGCTCCTTCACCTCCTGGCCGGGAATATAACGCAGTGATGTGTGCATCGGGGGCGTATCCACAATTTTCCCGGGATTTAATATGCCGCCCGGGTCCCAGGTGTACTTTAATTCACGCAGTATATTGTAAATCCTGTCACCCAGCATGAGAGGTATAAATTCACCCCTGAGCCTGCCATCACCATGCTCACCGCTAAGGGAACCCCTGAATTTCTTTACCAGGCGGGCCGTTTCCCTGCCAAGGATGTGATATAGTTCCACGTCGGCAGGATCCTTCAGGTTTAAAACGGGACGCAGGTGCAGCTCACCCGTGCCTATGTGTGCATGGTAAACACATTCACGCTTATATCTTGCCAGCATGCTGTCAAATTCTTTCATATAAGCCGGAAGGAGTTTTACACTGACAGCTGTATCTTCAAGCAGGCTTACCGGCTTGCCATCACCCTTCATATTTGCAAGCACTCCAACACCTGCTTTTCTGAGGTTCCATACCCTGGTAATATCCTTGCCCCATATCCTTGGAAAGGCATAACCAAAACCCTTTGATCTCATTGCCTCCTCCATCATGTTGCAAAGATCTTCCAGCTCTTCACGGCTGTGGCGGGCAAACTCCACTATGAGTATGGCTCCGGGACTGCCCTGAAGAAAAAACCTGTTCTTTCTCTGCTCAATATTGTCAGCGGTAAGATCCAGTATTTTGTCATCCATCATCTCTACTGCATCAGGATCAAAATCAAGGGCAATCAGGTTGGCAGCATAAGCCTCATTCCTTTCTTCCAGGTGCACACAGCATAAAACCTTTTCTGAAGGTGGAAGATCCACAAGGTTGAGCTTTATATCAGTGATTATTGCAAGAGTGCCCTCAGAGCCTGCAATGAGCCTGGCAAGGTTGAGATCATCATCACTCTGACTGCTGAAAACAGATGTCTGCAGAAGAAGATCAAGGGCGTACCCGGTATTCCTCCGGGGTACCGAAGGATCGGGGTATTCATCCTTTATCTCCTGCGCTGTTTGTTCGTCAGATAAAATGTCATTTATTTTCCTGTAAATAGCACCTTCCAGGCTATCCAGGGCACATTTGTCCCTGAACTCACCAACCGAAAGAGCCTTGAAAACTGCTTTACTGCCATCACTGAGTATGGTCTTTACTTCCAGGGTATGCTCACGCGTGCTCCCGTACCTGAGCGAATGCAAACCACAGGCATTGTTTCCCAGCATTCCGGAAAGGGTACACCTGTTGGCAGTGGATGTTTCGGGACCAAAGAATAATCCCTCCGAGGCAAGCCGCTTATTCAGCTCCTCCAGAACGACCCCTGGCTGTACCCTTACCCACTTCTCCCCGGCATTGATCTCCAGTATCCTGTTCATGTGCCGGCTTATGTCCACCACAATGCCCGGACCAACAACCTGGCCTGCAAGAGAAGTGCCCGCACCACGCATTATAAGGCTCGTGTCATGACTGTTCGCATATTCCACGAGGAGCTCCAGGTCACCTTCATCGGCAGGCCATGCTACAGCCATGGGCTCTTCCCGGTACATTGAAGCATCGGTGCTGTAAATAGCTTTTGAGATATTATCATATTTCAAGTTTCCCTTAAGGGTGTCTGCCAGCCTGTCTAGAGTTGCATACCGGTCCATATCTGTGAATTAATATAAATCCAAAAAATAGAATATTGAGCCGTAAAAATATATATTATTATTAAGCTGATGAAACAAAAAATGTAAAGCAGGATGAATATACTAAAAGCTGTTTTTACTGATATTAAACATGTTATTTGCATTTGAAGATATGAGCATTTTTTTCTACTTTTGGGGAATTAATTTTTTTTGCATAAATAACTGATTCACAATGAAATTAATAGATGATATAAAATCCAAAGCCAGGAAACTGAATAAAAGGATAGTCTTACCTGAAGGCACTGAAGAAAGAACACTTAAAGCTGCTGACAGGATACTGGAGGAAGGACTTGCAAGGATAATACTTATAGGTAATCCTGATGAGATAAAAGAGCTGGCAGCCGGGTGGAATCTTAAAAATATCGGGAAAGCGGAGATAATAAACCCAGTATCACACGGGATGAAAGATCATTATGTTGATATGATGGTTGACATAAGGAAAAAGAAAGGACTGACCCGGGATGAGGCCCTGAAACTGATCGAAGACCCCCTGTACCTGTCAGTGCTGATGATTAAGAATGGAGATGCTGACGGAGAGGTGGCAGGTGCGGCCAATTCAACAGGCGATGTACTGAGGCCGGCTTTTCAATATGTTAAGACAAAACCCGGGATATCAGTTGTCTCAGGTGCTTTTATCATGATCCACCCCGATCCTTCTTTTGGTGATAATGGTATTATTGTCTTTGCCGATTGTGCCGTGCATCCCAATCCCACGGATCGCGAGCTGGCTGAAATAGCAGTTGCCACAGCAAGGACAACACAGTCGATACTCGGGATGGAGCCAAGAGTGGCAATGCTGAGCTTCAGTACAAAAGGCAGTGCAAGTCATGAGATGGTTGATAAGGTTGTCAATGCCACAAAACTGGCCAGGGAAATGGCGCCCGATATAGAGCTCGACGGGGAATTGCAGGCAGATGCTGCAATAATAGAATCTATTGGGAAGAAAAAAGCACCCGGAAGCAAAATAGCCGGCAGGGCAAATGTTCTGGTATTCCCGACACTGGAGGCAGGTAATATAGCTTATAAGCTTGTGCAGCGGCTGGGTAATGCTGAAGCGGTGGGACCGGTATTGCAGGGTATGGCTGCCCCAATAAATGACCTGTCAAGAGGCTGCTCCGTTGACGATATTGTAAGCCTCGTTGCCATTACAGCCACACAGTCTGAATAGCTGCCTGGATAAATTGGATATATATGTTTACATACCCTGTATTTTAATACTTTATTAGTATATTGTAATATTTAAGTTTCATTTATAAAATTCAAAAATTATTATGGTAATCCTTGTTCTGAATTGTGGGAGTTCCTCTATTAAATACCAGGTCTTTAATGTGGAGAATGGTGCTGATGTAATGGCTAAAGGTCTCGTTGAACGAATAGGTTTAAACGAAAGTATACTTACCCATAAGCCAAGCGGTAAAGACCCTTATAAAACTATTACTGATATCCCCGACCATACAGTGGGTATAAACCTGGTGATAGAAGCACTTACACATGAGAAATGGGGTGTTATAAGTGATGTTAAGGAGATTGTTGCCGTTGGTCACAGGGTAGCCCACGGAGGAGAAAATTTTACAGAAAGTGTACTGATAGACAGCAACGTCAAAAAGGACATAGAAAGGTGCGGAGAGCTTGCCCCGCTGCATAACCCGGCCAACCTGAAAGGTATACTTTCTGTTGAAAAGCTTGTCCCCGGAGTGCCCCAGGTGGCGGTTTTCGATACATCCTTCCACCAGGCAATGCCTGACTATGCATATATGTATGCCATTCCCTATGAGTATTATAAAAAATATAAGATCCGTAAATACGGGTTCCATGGCACAAGCCATAAGTATGTTGCCCGGAAAGCCGCCGGAATTATGGGCAGGGACTATAAGGACCTTAAAATAATTACCTGCCACCTTGGTAACGGTGCCTCGGTAGCTGCAATAAAGGATGGCAAATCAATTGATACATCAATGGGATTTACTCCTGTGGATGGACTGATCATGGGGACACGAACAGGTGAGATTGATCCGGGCGTACTTATCTATATAGCTGATAAGGAAGAGCTTAATGTGCAGGGGGTGAGCAACATGATAAATAAGAAAAGCGGCGTGATGGGAATAAGTAATATTTCATCGGATATGCGCGACCTGGAGCTGGCAGCAAACTCGGGTAATAAGAGAGCAATACTGGCCCTGGAAATGTATGCCTATAAAGTAAAAAAATTCATAGGTGCCTATATTGCTGCTCTTAACGGTCTCGATTTACTCGTGTTTACGGGAGGAGTGGGTGAAAATGATTTCAACGTGAGAAAAATGATATGCTCGGAAATGGAATATATGGGCATCGAGTTTGATAATGAAATAAACCATGGTAAGAAAGGACAGGATTTGATCATATCCAGACCCTCGTCCAGGGCAACGGTTATGGTCGTTACCACAAACGAGGAACTGGTAATTGCAACAGACACCAAAAATATTGTGACCGCCAAGAAAAAAGTAAGAATTTAATCCCTACAAAAATGACCCTGAAGAAGTTAAGTGAACTGAGAAAATTACTTGACAATAAACCCGTTAAGAGACTTGTCCTGGCCGCTGCACATGACAGCCAGTCACTGGGAGCCGTGCTCAAGGCGGCAGAAAATAAAATTATCATCCCCATCCTGATAGGTGATGAAAAGGAAATAAGAAGACTGGCCGGGGAAGGGAATTATAAGCTTGAAGGAATAAAGCTCATTAATGAACCTGTTATTGAGAAAACCTCCGAAATGGCAGTGAGAATGGTTCACGACGGAGAGGCTGACGTGCTGATGAAGGGGAAAGTGGGCACTTCTACATTGCTGAAGCATGTGCTTAATAAAAGCTGGGGTTTGAGAGACGGAAAACTGCTTTCGCATTTTGCTATTTTTGAGGTCAGTACCTACCATAAGCTTATTTCGGTTACTGATGTTGCAATGAATATCGCACCTAACCTCCAGGAAAAAATATCAATTATCAATAATTCGGTTAGCTGCCTCAATATGCTTGGGATCAATATGCCCAAAATAGCAGTTCTGGGTGCCGTTGAAATGGTTCATGAAAGTATGCAGGCAACAATGGATGCAGCCCTGCTGTCGAAGATGAACCAGCGTGACCAGATCAAAAACTGTATCATAGACGGTCCCCTTGCCTTTGATAATGCCATTAGCCTGGAAAGTGCCATACATAAGGGAATAAGATCTGAAGTGGCCGGCGATACAGACCTGCTGCTTATGCCCGATATTGAAGTGGGTAATGTGCTTTATAAATCACTTGTATTCTTCGCCAGGGCTAAAGTGGCATCGGTCATTCTCGGAGCCGCAGCACCTATCGTTCTGACTTCCCGGTCCGACAGCGAACAGGCAAAATATGACAGCCTGCTTCTTGCAGCAGCAACAGTAAAATAACTATTATATGATTACTTCACTTGAACAGCTCGCTGAACTGGTAAAGAATAAAAGGGATAAACCAAAATTAGCTGTTACATGGGCCCAGGATGAAAATACACTCGGGGCAGTCGAAAAAGCTGTCCGCGAAAATATGATAGAAGCATACCTGTTTGGAGACAGACAAAAGATTGAAGCCGTTTCAGCTAAACTTGGTCTTGATACAGGTCTCTTCGTTATAAAACATATTGATAATGAGAAGGAGGCCGCATTGGAATCAGTGCGAATGGTAAAGACGGGTGAGGCCGATATACTTATGAAAGGGCTCGTTGGAACAGATAAGTTCCTGAAAGCCGTGCTTGACAAGGAAAAAGGCCTGATGAAACCCGGTGCTGTGCTTAGCTATGTGTGTGCGGTGGATGTACCTGATTATCATAAACTGCTATTTATTACCGATACCGCTGTCCTTCCATTTCCCGACCTTGACCAGAAAGTGGCAATGGCCGAATATGCCATTGGAATGGCAGCAAGATTCGGAATCAGTAAACCCAAAGTGGCACTCATAGGTGCTACCGAAAAAGTGAGCAGGCATTTCCAGAATTCAGTGGATTATGCCATCATGTGCAAGATGGCTGAAAGAGGCCAGATAAGTTCATGTATAATGGACGGACCACTGGATGTTTTCCTGGCATGTGACAGGAAAAGTGCCGAAATTAAAGGGGTTGATACACCCGTTGGCGGGGATGCAGACATACTGCTGTTTCCTTCTCTCGAGGCCTGTAACCCTTTCTATAAGGGACTGATGCTCTTTGGAAAGGGAGAACTGGCAGGTATGCTGATGGGAACAGAAGCCCCGGTGGTGCTTATGTCCAGGAGCGAAAGTGAAAAATCAAAATTCTATTGCATTGCATTGTCATGCCTGATGGCAGGCACAGATAAATAGTATATTATTATGGAGAAACTGGTACTGGCAATAAACCCCGGTTCAACATCGAGCAAATTCGGCCTTTATGGTGACGATAAATTAGTTTTTGATGCCACAATAAGACACAGTTCTGACGAATTATCAGCTTATGGGAGAATAGGTGAGCAGCTTTCCTTCAGAAAAAATCTGATAATGGAGGAACTGAAAAAACATGAAATAAACATTGACAATATTGCTGCTGTTGTTGGAAGGGGAGGGCTTCTTAAACCTATTGAATCAGGTGTTTACGAGGTCAATCAACAGATGCTGGAAGAACTGGAACGCGGTGATCG
>JBNJHQ010000103.1:0-9669 GCA_051748705.1 Bacteroidota bacterium
TTTTTTTCATTTCATAATCAGTTTGCACGGGAGGAGAGGCTCGAACTCCCGACACCTGGTTTTGGAGACCAGTGCTCTACCAACTGAGCTACACCCGTAAACCTTGAAGCAGGGAGCTTATCACTCCCTGCAGATAAAGCTTTAAAAACTATCTTACTCAACAATGTCAATAACCTGGCCTGCACCTACTGTCCTGCCACCTTCACGGATAGCGAAACGTAGTCCCTTGTTGATGGCAACAGGTGTAATGAGCTGTACTTCAATAGTCACATTATCACCGGGCATAACCATTTCGGTTCCTTCGGGAAGCATAACTTCACCCGTAACGTCAAGTGTCCTGAGGTAGAACTGGGGACGGTACTTATTGTGGAAAGGAGTATGGCGTCCACCTTCTTCTTTCTTCAGCACATATACCTCAGCCTTAAACTTTGTATGTGGTGTTATTGATCCCGGCTTGGCCAGAACCATACCTCTCTTGATCTCCTTCTTGTCAACGCCACGCAGCAACAGTCCCACGTTATCACCTGCCTCACCACGGTCGAGTATCTTACGGAACATCTCAACACCGGTACATACAGTCTTCCTCTTCTGGGCACCAAGGCCTATCATTTCGAGTTCATCACCTGTATTTACCACGCCTGTTTCAATTCGTCCTGTGGCCACTGTTCCGCGACCTGTTATTGAGAAAATATCCTCAACGGGCAGCAGGAATGGCTTTTCATTATCACGGGGAGGTATAGGAATATACTCATCAACTGCCTGCATGAGTTCCATTATAATTTCTTCCTCCTTGGGGTCACCATTCAGTGCACCCAGTGCAGATCCGAGGATCACAGGCACGTTATCTCCGTCAAATTCGTAAAAATCAAGAAGTTCACGCACTTCCATTTCCACGAGTTCAAGAAGCTCGGGGTCATCCACCATATCAACCTTATTGAGGAATACAACGATCTTTGGCACGTTTACCTGGCGCGCAAGCAGGATATGCTCACGTGTCTGGGGCATTGGTCCATCGGTTGCTGCAACAACGAGGATTGCTCCGTCCATCTGGGCAGCACCTGTTACCATGTTCTTAACATAGTCAGCGTGACCGGGACAATCGACGTGTGCATAGTGACGGTTCTCTGTCTGGTATTCAACGTGCGCTGTATTAATTGTAATACCCCTTTCCTTTTCCTCAGGGGCGTTATCAATTGAATCAAAGTCTCTTATCTCTGAGAGACCTTTTTTTGCCAGCACCATCGTAATAGCAGCAGTCAAAGTTGTCTTTCCATGGTCAACGTGACCGATGGTTCCGATATTTACGTGCGGCTTCGACCTGTCAAATTTTTGTTTAGCCATAACTCCAACGTATTAGTATTAAAAATTTATTCGTTAATTAATATTCATTTTTCTGAGCCGATGATGGGAATTGAACCCATGACCTCTTCCTTACCAAGGAAACGCTCTACCCCTGAGCTACATCGGCGAAGATATAGAGCGGGAGACGGAGCTCGAATCCGCGACCCTCAGCTTGGAAGGCTGATGCTCTACCAACTGAGCTACTCCCGCTTATTTCCCTAACAGAGGTCATATATCCAATCACCATCTGCAAAAGTGCCAGCCCTATAATCCTTGTTCAGTGGGGAGAGCAGGATTCGAACCTACGAAGTCATTCGACAGCAGATTTACAGTCTGCCCCAGTTGGCCACTTTGGTATCTCCCCTATAAACAATGATGTCCCGGTAAGACATACACTTGCATCATTCCAAACGAGCCGATGAAGGGATTCGAACCCCCGGCCTGCTGATTACAAATCAGCTGCTCTGACCAGCTGAGCTACATCGGCAATTTTAAAGAACGCTAATAATTAAGGACTTCTACCCTTGAAAATCGGTTTGCAAATGTAGAAATATTTAATTTAAACAGCAAACTATAAGGATAATATTTTTAAGAAGAAAATATTACTTCCCCCTCATTTTATCTTTCTGCCTGGTAATCTGTTTTTTTAGTGCTTCTATAACGTTATCTGTTGCCTCTTCAAATGTCTTCGTCTGCTTTTTTGCAAACAAGGGTCCGCGCGGATATTCCACCCTTATCTCAACAAGCTTGTTCTCCTTCTCCTGGTCCTTGATCAGACGTAAATATACCTCAACAGCTATGATTTCATTGCTGAACTGGCTCAGCTTATTGACCTTCTGGTTAATAAAGTCCAGTAATTTCTTGTCTGCATCAAACTTTACCGAATGGATCTGGATATTCATTTTTTTGTCCTCCTCAATTTTTATTTGCTCTGGGATGAGCCTGTTTATATACTTTTTTTAATTTCTCAAATGTATTATGGGTATAAACCTGGGTGGCCGAAAGATTGGCGTGTCCCAGTATTTCCTTTACCGAGTTGAGGTCAGCACCGTGGTTAAGCATGTGTGTGGCAAAGGTGTGCCTCAGGACGTGCGGACTCTTTTTCTCAATGGTGGTTACCATTTCAAGGTAGCGCTTTACAGTATTGTAGACGAATTTATCATATAACTTCCTTCCCCTGTCGGTCAGGAACAGCCATTTCTCGTCATTGTCCGGAAAGCACTCTTTCCTGGTGTCAATATATTCTTTCAGCTTAGCTGTAAAACTGTCAAGCAGGGGTATTATCCTTTCCTTGTTGCGCTTTCCCAGTACCTTGACGCTACGGCCTTCTATGTCTACATCATCCAGTCCAATGCCTATAAGCTCTGCCTTCCTCATCCCCGTGGTATACAACATTTCAATGATCATACGGTCCCTTATGCCACCGTAGCCCTCACCAAAACTGTAAGCATCAAGCAGCCTGTCAAGCGATAACTCCTCAACAAAAACAGGCAGGCGTTTACGCGTCTTTGGCAGGACTATATTTTCTGCCGGGTTTATATTCATTGAACCGGTCCTCATATTGTAGCGGAAATAGGTCCTCAATGAAGAAATCTTCCTGTGAACGCTTACCGCCGAATAACCCTTATCGAGCATTGTGATTATCCATGAGCGCACATCCTGGGAACCTATACCATCCAGGTCATCAGAACCTCTGTGGATACTTATAAACGAAAAAAACTGCCCGATATCGTTTTCATACGAACGAACAGTATGCTGAGAATAATGCTTCTCAATACGCAGGTAATCAAGAAATGATTCCTTATTAACCATAAAAGGAACCTCCAGGTTAAAAAATAACAGAACTACTCTTCGTCTTCCTGTAATTTCTGTATGTAAATCGCTTTCTTAACTTCTTCCCTGCGACGCACCGAAGGCTTAATATAGGCCTGACGACTCCTCAGCTCACGCACAACACCAGTTTTTTCAAACTTGCGCTTGAACTTCTTAAGTGCCCTGTCAATATTTTCGCCTTCCTTTACCGGTACAATTATCATAATCTCTCTATTATTTTTAAAATTTGAGCCGCAAAGATAGAAAGTGTAATCATTTTTTCAAAACATTATCAAACAATAATGCCTTAAAATGTGGACAGACCCTCATATCACCCCTTAATATATATGAACCGGGGCAACTCTAAATATAAGTAAAATTTAAGACAAAAGCAAACAATACTACATTGGTGGCCGGCCTTTTCTCACCTGAACACCAGGTAGGGTTTGAGCCTGCTCATTTCTTCGGGTGTAAATATCCTGTTAGTGATAAGATCCGATCTTCCTGCCAGGGGACCATACAGTTGCCTGTGACTTATTATCGCCTCCACCTGCCTCTCTTCTATATAGGGGTGTCTTAACAGATCGCGGTATGATGCCGAGTTGATGTATATTTTTCTTATCAGTCCCGTATCGCATATGAACCTGTGGCGGTTCATTTCTATCACTTCCTCATCAAGCCCGTAAACATCCTTCAGCTGGTCGGGAGTGTAATAGTATCCGAGCAGGTAGCGGTATTTGATTATCCTCACCGAGAGCACCGGACCTATACCCGGCAGTGCCTCCAGCTGAGCCGAATCGGCCCTGTTCAGGTCTATAAGTTCTGCAACCGGGGAATCTATGACTGCGGGGGACCACCCGGTGTTTGTCCGGGACGACCTCCCTGTGTCATTGCTGGGCGTCTCCTGATTGCTCTTGAGGTATGCTTTATGATTATCCTGACCCGGAAGTGCATGGGCCATTCCATCCTGTCCGTTTCTGTTTCCTGCCGCAGCACTATGAGATTTTCCTCCCCTGCTGTACTTCGACTGTCCCTGCCCTTTGTCCAGGCCCAGGCGGGGATCCACGCCGGCGTGAGCAGCATTCACATTTTCTGCGGGTACACTGTCGCCGGGCGTGCTGTCGCCGTTCGCAAGCACAGGTAAAGCCTCAGCTTCGAGCCTTCCGGCACTCCTTTCCCGCAACATCCTTACGCCCAGCACCACCACCAGGATCACGATCAGGACCATTGACCCTGTCCTTTCCCTCCTGGAATAGCCAAGCCATTGCTTCAGGAACTTTCTGAAATTCATACCTTAATATTTGCAGTGAGACACTGCAATATACAAAAAATTAATGTTACGGCAATCAGGAAAGTAACAGGTAACAGGTTCCGTTTCCCGGGCACGGGTGCCGGGTTTCAGGTTTCAACTAATGACATCAACATTAAGAATGGCAATTGAACTTAAAGTTCGTCCAGGTAGTCAACAATCTCCTGGTGCTCATTCTCTTTTGCCAGTTGCAGGGCGGTTTTTCCTTCTTTATTCTCAACACCTGTTCTGGCGCCGGCATCAAGTAATAATTTGACCTGGTCAATATGTCCTTCCCGGCAGGCAACCATCAGGGGTGTATTGCCATCAGCGGCTACATTGTTCACATCTGCACCATGATCAATGAGGAATTTACTTAATTCGGGCTTTTCCCAGATGATGGCAATATTCAGATTGGTATAACCCGCTGCCTCTCCTTCGGGAATAGGATTATCCACATCAGCCCCGTGAGAGGCCAGTATTTCCAGTACCCTTAGAGCGGGTGGCTCCTGTGACGTACAATAGCTGCGCACAGCATTGTCAAAAGCGGAGGTTCCCAGCTTATTTTCTGCATTTACATCTGCTCCTTTTTCCAGCAGCAGTTTCACAATATCACCGGTCTTATCGCCTTTGCCTGCCCATACCAACGGAGTGGCGCCATCTCCGGCAACCACGTCGACACGTGCACCTTTATCAATAAGAAATTGAACCATATCCGGGTTTCCCCGGTAACAGGCCGTGTTGATCAGGTAGCTGTCGCGTTCCCTTTGGTTCACATCAACACCATTATTGATGACGGTTTTGGCTGAATCGTACTGGTGCATTAAGATGTGTCTCATGGCCTCGGATATATCCTGACCGTATGAACCTGAAAATAATATTAATCCTGCAATGCTTAGGAAAATGGTTTTAATGCGTTTCATAATTCTGTGTTTTGAAAGTTTATAAAATTGTATCGATTCCTACCTCATCAATATCATCTTTTGGGTTTCTGTATATGCACCCGATTCTATACGGAAAAAATATAGCCCATCAGGAAGTGAACCGGGCCGGAATACAACTTCATGTGATCCCGGGGGCATCATTTCATTGATAAGGGTTTTGATTTTATGACCCAGTACATCATAAATCTCGATTTTCACATGTTCTGACTCAGGCATAAGGAAGCTAATGGTAGTGGATACACTGAATGGGTTCGGATAATTGCTTGCCCTGGTTGTATCAGATAAATAATCCGCCTGTACTATCCCGGTAAACTCCTTTTGAATGGCCGGTCCGCCTATATCTTTGATTGCGCCATTTTCAGCAAGGTCTTCATCTCCCCTTGCCCCATCCACAAAATGGAGAATGATGCGTTCATTTTCTATTTCTGCACCGGTTTCATCATCGTAAAGAAATTCGTACCAGTGGGGGTCCGGATCTTCAAGTGTTTGGGCGTATTTGTAGTATGTTTCCGGAATCATGTCATCGGGTATTAGCAAACTCAAAGATGTTACTCCCCCGGCTTCCAAACCGGTAATGGCAAAGTCAAAAAAACCAATAGGAAATTCGAAATCCTCCGGTTGATCCTCCGGGCTGGGATTATCTGCTGCAAACACATCCTGTAACTGTGAACCAGGTCCTGCCACAAGCGTGACATACGCAACCCCATCGGTGGTATGCAGTGAGGCCACGCTTTTTTGTAACCGGTCTGGCAGTCCATCGTTGTTACCGTCATAATTTTCATCCTGACCATCCGGGCCTGATTCTTCGGTATCATCAACACCATCATAATCGATATCTTTGGTCACTCCGGTACATAGGTTCTGTGATGTTGCATATGCTTCTGAGATTTCGAGCTCTGCGTCTATGAACCTGACAGATGGATTTTGATATGGTAGAGAAAGAGTTGTTATCTCACTGCTCCCCGCTTCGTTTATGGAATAGGTATTGATCAAGGAACTGGAAGCGCATCCATCCAGATGACCTGTGGGGGTGAGCTGGCACAGCCATCCATCTAGCCTTTGATTTTCCGTATCATAAAACCCTGCGATGGTGATCGAGCCAACGGAGGACATTTGTACTTTATAGCCTTCCTGCCTCCCGGATGCGCTGAATTGTTTCTGCCAGACAATATCACCGGTTTTTTTCAGTCGCATAACTCGCATGTCCTTGTTGTCAGGGTGTATAGTTAGACCTGCAGCAATAATATCTCCTTCAGGAGTCAGGGCAAGATCATAAACAACGCTGCTGTCAGGCAATGGATATCTATATTGCCACTGGATGGTATCCTCCGGGCTAAAACAGGTCAAAGCGAACTCATATGGATCCGAGAGGTTCAATTCTTTCTGCCAGCGGATCTCACCGGTTGATGATATCTTCCATAGTTTCGTGCTCTGCCCTCCATATACATAGCCACCATCCGGATGGTTTATTAAAGCAGATTCAGGAACTTCAATGTTAGTGATTTGAAGGGGTCCCCCGGATACAATAAAATCGCCTCCAGCAACCTCAAGCACATTCATGCCAGATTCCATGTCTTCCATACTCTTCTTTCCAATGGTTTTTTGCCAGAGCAGTGCCCCGGTAGAATCAAACTTGGCAATCCACATATCTCCATCATCGTTATCCGAATCTGGGCTCCAGTCGGGCACAGTCTCACCCACAGCAATAAAATCCAAACCGGACGTTATCTTTATATCATAAATTTTACCGCCGTAATCGAATTCCGGCTTTTTATCCCAGAGAACCTCGCCCTGCGAATTCAGTCTGGCGATCCAGCGATATCGCCAGTGTAATGTACCTGCAACAATAAATCCTCCGTCCCAGAGTTCCTTAACGCTGTATATTGCATCTCCGTAAGCACCGGTGGAGTATTTCTTCTGCCAGATAAAATCACCTGTCGGTGAGATTGCCGCCAGATATGCATAGCCGGCACTTCGCCCTCCGACAACACTACCACCTGCAGACAAATCATCCATACAAAGAAACCGTTCGTCGCCTTCTGTGCCATAGGTAAACGCGTTACTATAACCTTTACCTCCCGATCCCCGGAGTCTAACACTGAATACCGACTGATCCGGATCATTGGAGGTGATGGTCAGTTCAGCATTTTTAGGACCCGTGGACATGGGGCGAAAAGTGACGTTTAAGTAACAAAACCCCTCTGGCGAAATGGCTCCACAGGTATTTGATGCGTGGAACAGTGATTCATTCATACCGGTAATAGAGAGATCCGAAATGTTCAGCTGGCGTTCGCCGGTATTTTCAATGATGAGTTGCTCTGTCACAAGACTGCCAACCGGAACAATCCCGAAATCAAGAACCTCGTTTGGACTCTCGATATGTGGGCCTGGTGTCCGGCCTTCAAGCGTCACAGTCGCCTCCGGATTATCCGGATCATTTGAGTAAATGACAAGAGTGGCGGTTTTGGTTCCTTGAGATGCCGGGAGAAAAATAACCTCGATGTCACAGGAGTCATCCGGTGATATTGTCCCACATGCAGACTGGTAATCGAATTCCCCGGAATTATCGCCGAATAATTCAAACGAATAAATTTCCAGGTCCCGATCCCCTGCGTTTTTTATAGTCAGCCAACGTGTATCCGTCGCTCCGACTTCCGTGAGCTCGAACACCAGCTCATCAGGGGTGGCACGGATAACCGGCGCCGGTGTCCGGCCGGTAATAACTGCTTCCGCCACCGGAGTTTCCGGATCGTCTGACGTGATTTCCAGGGTGACCTGTTTGGACCCCGGTGAATCCGGGGCAAAGGTAAGTCGGACCTTACAGGAATCCCCCGGCTCGATGGTTCCACAGGAATGCTCTATTGAAAATTCAGCCGAATCTGCACCGCTTAATTGAATGTCCGTGATATGCAGGTCCACCACGCCATCATTCAGTATGTAGAGCGAGTCTATGGTGACATATCCGGTGTCAATGACGCCAAATGAGAGGGTATCATGTGACAGTACGATCTGCGGCGCCGGCATTTCCACATTGTTGGTGACGTACCAGATATGTTCCGGATCTGCCTGGTAACAAATATGGGCATAGCCTTCTGCATCCACAATAATATCAACAGATCCTTCAGTACTTTCACACACATCCAGTGTTTCATGCGACCATGTACCGTTGTAATATGCATAGCGTAGCTCGTTGCTTGCCATATGGTAATAGACAATCTGGCTTTTCCCGGCTGTATCCACAGTAATGGCATGGGCTCCACTGTACTCACTGCCATCGTCCACCTGTTCTGTAACCCAATCAGTCCCTGATTTGGTTGCATATCGATGATTTTCATACG
The DNA here is from genome assembly GCA_051748705.1 of Bacteroidota bacterium. Classification (GTDB taxonomy): domain Bacteria; phylum Bacteroidota; class Bacteroidia; order Bacteroidales; family VadinHA17; genus UBA9300. The sequence continues at coordinate 8,724 of JBNJHQ010000103.1, forward strand.
GCTCACCGTTATCCGAACCCACATAACTGACATTAGGAGTGCCTTCAGAATCCACGGCAATGTCTATAACCATGCCTTCCATCTGTCCGCCGGTCCAGTTGTTCTGAACGGGAATAAGGTCAGACCAGTTCCCATCAGGAACATTGGTCTGGTATACAGGCCCGTCCGGCATATTATAAAAGGCAAAATGGACATAGCCATTATCATCTACCGCCAGTGAAGCATCACTGTAGGCATAGTCATCATAGTGAACAGAAACGGCTTCTTCCTGCCATGTTCCTGAACTATTATGGAAATATATTAAAGGTCCCGGTGATCCTATGCTGTTTGTCTGTATATATCCCAGATGGAGATATCCTGCCGTATCAACATCAAAGGAAAGTGATGAAATACCAAGGTTATCTGATGTTATAGCATCAGGGCTTGACCAGCCTGTGCCTTCATTGAAAACATATTTCAAAGTGAATTCATTTGCATACCAGTCTGCTTCCACATAAGCCAGATGTAGTTTACCGCCTTCATCAACAACGAGTTTACATTGTATCACTATACCGGATCTTACAATGGTATCCCTGGCCCATTGATTTTCCTGCTGCAAAGCATATACAAGATCGCCTTCATAGGGACCTGTAAGGTAGCACAGATGAATATCTCCTTCAGCATCATATGCAATGGAGCCACCGGCTCCAACACCGAGCGGCTGCTTTTCCCACTGACTGAAAACCTTGTCTGGAATACTTATTCCCAGGAGAAGAAAACAAAAGAACAGGACAGAAGGGAAACATTTACTTTTCATATTGTATGTATTTTAGCGGATGTTTATCATTGGCCAAATTTGGGTTAGACAAAAGATAACTATTGGTTTTAAATGACTTATCGTTGTTTTTTTCGTTTACGTATCTCCCAGAAGAAGGTCTCTTGTTCCCGTATGTATCCGTCTTCAAGG
>JBNJHQ010000104.1:0-9657 GCA_051748705.1 Bacteroidota bacterium
AATATTAGCTATCACCCGGGTATTTATACCCTTGAAGCCTGGCAGACTCTTGATACCGGAATGGATGAAGCATGGTCCTTTTTCAGTGACCCTGCCAATCTTTCACGTATCACCCCTTCCTTCATGGGTTTCAAAATAACATCCGGCAAGCCGGGACCGATGTATGAAGGTCAGATTATAAGTTACAGGATAGGGATACTGCCCTTAATAAAATCGAACTGGGTAACTGAAATTACCCGGATTAAGAAAGGTTCATATTTTATAGATGAACAAAGATCGGGACCTTATAAAATATGGCACCATGAGCACCATTTCAGGAAAACTGAAAACGGAATCGAAATGTATGACAGGGTATCATACAGGATACCCCTTGGCTTAGCAGGCCGTATTTTTCATTACCTGTTCATTAAAAAGAGACTCATACAGATTTTCTCATACAGGGAAAAAGCGATAAATGTATATTTGGGTGAAAGAGAAAAATAGTTTAATTTCAAAATCATAAAACGGTTTTAAAGCCATGAAACGAACATTAACTTTTTTAATCAAAATTTCACAAAAGGAAATGATTAAAAAAGTTGATGGGAGAGCGAAGCGCTTACAGAGTGAAGAAAATTTTTATTTTCTTCATTTATAGTAAAATAAAATTTTTTAAACAAATGAAATTACTTGAGAAAATATTAGTGCCACTGGATTTTAACAGCGATTACAACAAGCAGGTTGAGATTGCCGGGATTATTGCTTCGAACTTCAATTCCGAAGTATTACTCCTTTATGTCCTGCCCCCGGAAGCCGAAGTCGCTCCAGTAAAATCAATGATTTCAGAATTCCTGGATAAAGAGCTTAATACTATAGGAGCAATATTCAAAAAGAAGGGTATAGCTTACCGTAAGCTTATCAGGTACGGGAATGTGTTCGATAAGATCTTTACCGTTGCCCAGGATAATGATGTGAACCTCATACTTGCCTGTGACGGTTGCCCGGCAGAAAAAGGCCGGTACAGCATTAGCATTGTTGCGGAGAAACTCATTCGCAAATCCCAGAAACCGGTATGGCTGATCAAGGAGGGCTCCAGGAATATTCCAAAAAGAATACTTTGCCCGGTTGATTTTTCGGATGCTTCTGCCAGGGCACTCAATAATGCCACCAAGATAGCACGTACTTTTTCATCTGAGCTTTTCATTATCAATGTCTTTGAGCCCATGCAGGAAAATTTCTCAAACAGGCTCAGGATAGATTATGAAAAAGAGAACTCACGTCTTGAAAAGGAGAACAAGGAGCAGTTTGATAAGTTCCTTACTTCATTCAACCTGGCGGGTACCAAACATACGATTGAAAGCACCAGGGGCAATCCCTCGGATGTGATAGTGGAGTATGCCGGGACAAAAAAAATAGACCTTCTGTTCATGGGGGCAACCGGCAAATCGGCCCTGCAGCGCTTATTACTGGGCAGTGTGACTGAAAAAGTGGTAAGGGAATTACCCTGCTCCATTGTTACAATGAAATCGGAGAATATGCTTAATCTCAGGATCGACTCTGATATCGAAAGCCTTGAGAAACACTACTCCCAGGCAATGAAGCTCAAGGAGACAGGTTTTTACGAAGAAGCAATCAAGCAGTTAAAAATATCCCTCCAGGTGAACGATCTTCATATCCCGTCCCTGAATGAATTGATCCAACTATATGAATTAACAGGGCAGGAAAAGCTGGCTGAGAGTTACCGGCAAAAAGTGGATATAATACTGGAGCGACTGTGGGACAGTAAAATACAGCTGGAGTTAAGAAAGGCCTATAAACTAAAATAATAGCATAATTAAATGAAAAAGTATTTTTCAACCGCCGATATTGCTGTTATAGCAATTACCTTTGTTCTTTTTGCGGCTGCCCTTTTCACAAAAGGTTTTACCAATGCCCTCCTGCTGGAGGCAGGTGTACTGCTTGTCTCGGTAAAAATCATAATGATGAACTTTAAATGCAGCCAGACAAACAAGCAGATACTGGAAAAACTCCAGGAGCTGGACGAAGATATTAAGACGCAGGCTAAATAATCTCCCCGGACCCGGCAGCTTATCTTTTTTGCGGTGTGACATTACTTTATATCCCGGCAACAGACACAGGCATAAGAAATATTTACTAATTTAGGGATTCAAACCCTAAAACCCTTATCATGAAATTCACCAGGATTTTTTTGCTGCTGCTTATTGTCACCCCGCTTAGCCTTCAATCCCAGGATTACAAAGCATCCCTGTTCGGGATTGAGTCAAACGGCACTACCCTGAATACCACCTCCATACAGAAGGCCATTGATCATATCCATGAGAATGGCGGAGGAAGGCTCGTATTTTATGTGGGCCGCTACCTTACAGGTACCATTCACATGAAATCCAATGTAACCATACAGCTGGAAGAAGGAGCCATACTTGTTGGATCGGCCAATCCCTTCGATTATGAGCGGATAGGATCATGGATGGCGCTCATCTTTGCCCATGACCAGGAAAATATTGCTATAACAGGGAAGGGAGTTATTGATGGCCGGGGATACCTTGTGGCCAATAATATTCTTTCAATGGTACACAAAGGGATCATCAAAGATCCCAGCGGCCTGCTGTGGGACAGGCCCAGGGAGGGCATTCGTCCGCAGAATATCTATTTCAAGGGCTGTAAGAACGTCCACATCCAGGGTATAATGCTTAAGGATCCGGCAAGCTGGAACCAGCAGTATGACCAGTGTACGAACCTTATTGTTGAGGATCTTCTGATCGACAGTAAATCATACTGGAATAATGATGGAGTGGATATTGTGGACTGTGACAGCGTGATTGTAAGAAATTGTTATATCGACGCTGCAGATGACGGTATATGCCTGAAATCACACAGTGCTGATTTTGTTTGCCAGAATGTGTATATATATAACAACACCGTACGCACCAGTGCCAATGGCATAAAATTCGGCACGGCATCCCGCGGCGGATTCCGGAACATTAAAATAATCAACAATACCGTTTATGATACTTACCGTTCGGCTCTTACCTTTGCCGCAGTTGATGGGGGTTTTGTTGAAAATATTATTGTTGACAGCCTGCAATCGATAAATAACGGCAATGTGATCTTCCTGCGTATAGGTGAACGCCGGGAAGGTCTCAAGGGAAGGATGGAAAATATCAGTATCTCGAATCTCTATGCCGAGGTGCCTGCCACCAAACCGGATGCGGGCTATAACTATGAAGGGCCTGTTGAAGAAAATCCGCGCAATATATCACCCTCTTCCATAGTGGGCATGCCCGATGTCCCGATAAAAAATGTCAAACTGAAGAATATTGAAATTGTCATGCCCGGGGGTGGAGATCCTTTTTATGCCAGGGTGGGACTTGATGAACTGGATAAGGTTCCTGAACTGGCCGACAAATACCCGGAATTTTCGATGTTCAAGGAACTGCCGGCCTGGGGCTTTTATATAAGGCATGCCGAGAATATTGAATTCGAAAATGTCACACTGAAGTGCAGGGAAGAAGACTACCGTACAGCAATAGTCCTTGATAATGTACATAAGGCTCTTTTTAAAGACCTTAAAGTGGAAGAGCCCGGAGATGAGAAAGAAGCGGTATTCCAGTACAGGTCATCAGGCATACAGATCAGGTAAAATAATGATGAAGCGGAGAGCTTTTCTTATCAATTCAATGCTTATTACGGGAGGCGGGCTATTATCCCCGGGTCTTCCTTCGCTTGCTGCCGGGTTTATATCTCCGCGGAAGAAGGAAGAAAGGGACCTGTTTAATGTTTTTAAGGATCCTGACCTGCAGTTTCACCCCTTTGTCAGATGGTGGTGGAACGGTAATAAGATTAAAGAAGATGAGCTGATACGTGAACTACGCTTACTGAAAGAAGCCGGTATAGGGGGAGTTGAGATTAACCCCATTGAATTTCCGTCAAGGCAGGAGGGCGATGACCCCGGCATTCCGTCATTGAGATGGCTGAGCAGGGAATGGATAGAAATGCTCCAGGTCAGCTTTGATGAAGCCAGTCGCCAGGGTATGACCTGCGACCTGATCGTAGGCTCGGGCTGGCCTTTTGGCTCGGAAACACTCAGTCGCGATGAAAGGGCACAGGTAATGCTGCTCAACGCCATCGAACTTGAGGGGCCGGCAGATTATGAAATTTCCCGTTTCACAATATTCAAAGGAGCCGATCCGGGTGTGACGGTCCCCTACCCCGGCCGTACCTTTGACCTTATCTCGCTGAAGCTGGTCCCCGATCCCGTAAACAGTACCGATGAAGCAATAGATTTAAATGATAAGATTAATGATGAGCTTATTACCTTCAGGATACCTGAAGGCAGGCATTACCTGTATGCCCTGGTCCGTGTCAGTTCATTTGCATCGGTGATCAATGGTGCACCCGGGGCAGCCGGTCCTATCCTCAACCATATGGACAGGAAGGCTGTACGAAAGTATCTCGATCATATGTCCGACAGCATACAGAAGCAGACGGGTCCTCTTTCAAAACACCTCAGGGCATTTTTCACTGATTCGATGGAACTGGAGGGCTGTAACTGGACGGATGACTTCCCTGAAGCATTCATGGAAAAAAGAGGCTATGATATAATGCCCTGGCTTCCTTATATCATGTTCAGGGTGGGACGGCTTGGTGGTGTGGTCGACTTCAAATACGGTGCAACAAAGACCGATGAATTCGAAGAGGAAGTGAAACGTGTTCGCTTCGATTTTGAATTAACAAAGGCGGAACTGCTTAATGAACGCTTCAACACTACCTACCTCGAATGGTGCAGGGATAACGGGGTCATGTCACGTGCACAATCATACGGCCGTGGTTTTTTCCCGCTTGAAAGCAGCCTGGGCTATGATATCCCGGAAGGTGAATCATGGACAACCAACTGGTTGAAGCACAAAGTGGGCGAAGAGATGCCCGATGATGATTACCGCCGTGGAAGGGCATATACCATGATAAACAAGTATGTATCTTCGGCTGCCCACCTGGAAGGGAAAAGAATAGTGAGCTGCGAGGAGATGACCAACACCTACAAGGTATTCAACACTTCCCTTGAATTGCTTAAAACAGGATCAGACCAGAGCATAATGTCGGGTATAACACATTCCGTATGGCACGGTTTTAATTATTCACCACCTGAAGCACCTTACCCCGGATGGATACAGTACGGTTCATACTACAATGAGAATAATAACTGGTGGCCTTACTTCAAATACCTCAACGCTTATAAGGCAAGAATATCTGCCTTACTGCAAAATGCAGATATGTATACCGACATAGCAATAATGCCTGCCAATTATGATCTGTGGGGTGAGCTGGGAGTGCAGACCGACCCCTTCCCTGAACGGCTGAATGTCCCGTATACATCGCTGATATGGGAATCAATAAACAAGAATGGCGGTGCGGCTGATTACATCACTGAGATCATAATCAACCGGGCAAATATAAAAGACGGCTGTATATGCTACGGCCCAAAAAAATACAGCCTGCTGATACTGCCGGGAGTTTCGGGTATCAATCCCGGCACACTGGACAGGATACTGGAATTTGTTTCCGGCGGGGGAAAAGTAATCTGTATTGAGAAATTCCCTGAAAAATCATTGGCTTATATCAATTACAGGGAAAATGACAGGAAGGTGAAGGACCTTGTTTCCAAACTCAGAACATTCAGGGAAAACTTTATACTCATCGCAAATCCTGAAGAGAACACATACCTGGAGTGGATGGCAGACCTGGTCAGGAAAAAGACTGTGCCCCGCTACATGAGCATTGCAAAAACCGACCCTTTCCTGATGCAAACGCGCTACAGGACTGATGATGGCAGGGAGATAATCTTCTTCTCAAATTCCAGTATCACAAAGAGGCAGGATACAGGAGTAAAATTCTCTGTAGAAATTACGGCCGGGAAGAATGCCTGGATATGGGATCCTGAAAGTGGTGAGCGCTACAGGATAGATGCGGATACCAGGGGCTCTTATAGCTTAAGCCTGGGACCCGCTGAATCAAGAATATTCGTTTTTGATAAGACCAGGGCAGGAAGAAAATGGAGGGATATACCTGCTCAGGGCAAGGAAAGCATCAGTGTAGAGGGCCCCTGGGGTCTTGAGTTTATTCATTGCCGGGGAGAAACAACAAAAGCACTGCAGCTTGAAATCCTGCGTGATCTCAGAGATATGCCCGCCTACAGTGATTTTTCAGGTACGATTATATACAGGAAACGCATAATACTTAACGATCCTTTACCCGCCTGGATGAATCTTGGCAGTGTATATGATATCTCGGAGCTTTACATTAATGGGAAGCCGGCCGGACTGAGATGGTACGGCGATCATATATATGAGGTAAGCGATCTTGTTCGCAGGGGTGAGAACGATTTGGAGATCAGGGTGATCACCCTGATGGGTAACTATATGAAATCCTTAAAAGACAATCCCGTTGCACAGTACTGGACCAATCTTGACAGGAAGAATCAGCCCCCTGTTTCAATGGGACTGACCGGTCCGCTTACATTATACAGGTAAAGGGCTGGCGAATCCCATTGAAGGCTGCTTGGTTTTTTCGATTCCTATATCTTTGTATATGGAATATTAAAAAAGTAATTTGGGAGTCTCAAACAAGAATATGAAAGCTATTTACCTGGATTATAATGCCACCACACCTGTTGCTCCTGAAGTGGCAGAGGTGATGATGCCCTATATCTCGGAATATTTCGGCAATCCATCGAGCATACATTCATATGGAATTGAAACAAAGAAAGCAATAGAAAATGCCCGGCGCCAGGTTGCTGAACTGTTAAATTGCCAGCCGGCAGAGATAGTGTTTACCAGCGGTGGCACCGAGTCAAACAACTATGCAATAAAGGGCATAGCCTACAGGTACCGCGACAGGGGAAATCATATTATTACTTCATCTGTCGAACACCCGGCTGTCCACGAGGTCTGCAGGTTCCTTGAAAAAGCAGGTTTTGAAATAAGTTACCTTCCCGTTGATGAACATGGACGGGTTAACCCTGAATTGGTTGAGGATGCAATAAAGGATACTACCATCCTGATATCAATAATGCATGCAAATAACGAGGTAGGAACCATACAGCCGATAGAAGAGATCGCCAGCATAGCCAGGGCAAAAAATGTATATTTACATACTGATGCTGCTCAGTCAGTGGCTAAAATAAAAACAGATGTCAGGGAACTGGGCGTTGACCTTATGAGCATTGCAGGACATAAAATATATGCCCCGAAAGGTGTGGGAGCTCTTTATATCAGGAGTGGGATAACACTTGAAAAGCTCCTCCATGGTGCCGACCATGAACAAAACTTAAGAGCCGGTACAGAGAATGTGCTGGAAATAGCAGGTCTGGGTAAAGCCTGTGAACTTGCAAGGAATAAGCTTGATGAATATCATGAGCATTACAAAAAGACCAGAGATTATTTATACAGCCTGCTGAAGGAAGCTATTCCTGTAATCAGGTTAAACGGTCACCCCGACAAGCGCCTTCCCAATACTTTGAGTGTTTCTTTTCCCGGAGTGGAAGCAAATACACTTATTTCAAGGCTGGAGAAAGTGGCAGCATCAGCCGGAGCAGCATGCCATGCAGAGAGCATTGATGTGTCGGAGGTGCTTAAGGCAATGAAGGTACCCCTTGAATATGCCATGGGAACCATAAGGTTCTCCACAGGAAGGGAAACGACCATGGATGACATAAAAAGAGCTTCCGGGGAAATAATAGCTACCGTTTCATCACTTATGTCCAGTAAGAGCAGTCCGGAGGGAAAAAGAAAAGAAAACACAGGCCCCATCAAACTTACACATTACACTCATGGCCTGGGTTGCGCCTGTAAGATACGGCCACAGAACCTCGAAAAAGTACTGGCTTCCATCCCTGTTTTTAATGATCCCCGTGTGCTTGTAGGCACTGAAACATCGGATGATGCAAGTGTATATAAAATCAATAAAGACCAGGCTATTGTGCAGACACTGGATTTTTTTACACCGGTGGTGGACGACCCCTACTCTTTCGGTGCAATAGCTGCTGCCAATGCCCTGAGCGATATCTATGCCATGGGAGCAAAACCCCTGTTTGCGCTCAATATAGCGGCCTTTCCCGAAGATACCCTGCCACTGCACATACTTGAGCAAATACTGAAAGGAGCTGCAGACAAGGCCGGCGAAGCAGGAATAGGCATACTGGGTGGGCATACCATAGAAGATGCCGAACCAAAATACGGCCTTGTTGTTACGGGCATGGTTCACCCCGGCAGAATAGTAAAAAACAAGGGAGCCCTGCCGGGAGATAAACTGATCCTTACCAAGCCCATAGGCACAGGCATTCTTACCACGGCAATGAAAAGAGGACTTATAAGCGTTAAAACGGAGCAACTATTGATCAGTATAATGGCGGGCCTTAATAAAATACCATCTGAACTGATGCAGGAATATGATGTTCATGCCTGCACCGACGTAACGGGATTTGGCTTAACGGGCCACCTGAGGGAAATGAGTGTGGCTTCGCAATGCGATGTTACGATTTACGCTGATAAGGTACCCCTGATTGATCAGGCCCTTAACATGGCAGCCGCAGGCATAATCCCCGGGGGTACATATAATAACCTTGAATATGTAGCTAAGGATGTTCTCTTCAGGGGCCAAAGCAGGACAATGAAGCTTCTTTTATGTGACGCCCAGACATCCGGGGGCCTGCTTATTGCCATAAACAATAAGGATGCATCGTCATACCTGGAGCAACTGACTGTCAAAGGCATAACAGGCGCAGCCATCATAGGTGAATTCAGTGGCAAAGGGAAAGGCAGGATTACGGTTGTGTAATAAATAAAGCCAGGATAGTAAGTAAAATATTCTTAGACCTAATACAATAAGTAAAATGAGACCTGACAGCTCACTCGATTTCTCGCCTGAATTACTGAAAAAACTAATAATAAGGTCAGCCGGCATAATTGAGGAATGGTATGCCTCAGGCCTCAGGAACAGCAAGATCTACCGGGACTATTCACCGCGGGAAATACGCAGTCTTTTTGACGAAGAAATGCCCCTTGAAGGAGCAGATCCTGAGCATCTGCTTGAAATAATCAGGAAGGATGTTTTCAAAACATCCAATTTCAATCCCAGCCCCAATTACTACGGCTATATTACAGGGGGTGGCAACCATGCATCAATAGTAGCAGAGCTGTTACGGGTAAGCCTCAACCAGAACAATCTAAAATGGCACAGCGCACCTGCCAATTCAGAGATCGAGAAGATAGTCATCAAATGGATATGCCAGTTCATTAACTACCCGGAGGATGCCGGTGGTGTACTGGTCAGTGGAGGATCGGTAGCCAATTTCCTGAATCTGGCAGTTATGCGCAAAACAATGTGCCCCGGTGATATATCCAATGAGGGACTGTACGGCGGAACACCCATGAGCGTTTATGTTTCAGAACAGGGCCACTCAAGCATAGACAAAGCAATGGACATGCTTGGTCTTGGCAAGAATTACCTGAGAAAGATACGGGTGGACGGTGATATGCGGATAGATACCAGAGTGCTTGAGGAGACAATCATCAAAGACAAAGAGGCAGGACTCATGCCTGCATGCATAATAGGTATAGCAGGAACAACCAATAACGGCGCTGTTGACCCACTGAAGGAACTGGG
>JBNJHQ010000105.1:0-9543 GCA_051748705.1 Bacteroidota bacterium
ATAATACATAGGATCCTTGCTTGTGCCATCATAATCGCCTGTCAGGTGAACAGCTTCGCCCTTGCCGTCAAATTTCCATATGGACTGTGCCGTGCCACCCATGTATCTTTTTGTATGACTCGACTGTTTTCTGAGCCTGGTAAAAAATAATTCTCCTTCGTCTGAATAAGTGCCCTGGTCGGCCTGGAAAAGGGGTATAAGTGTGGAATATGATGTTTCGGGATCGAGCTTGAGCAGCTGGGCATTTGGTATGGTGGAATAATAATTTGTTGAATAAAGTATCTTACCGTCACTTGTCCACTGGCTGATAAGCGGACTGTTCTCCTCATAAGTCAGTCTTTCAGGTTTACCTCCGCTGGCAGGTATTATATATACCTCGGTAGGACCTTCATACTCGCCGGTAAACGCAATATAATTGCCGTCAGGCGAAAAGCTGGCCTGTGTTTCCATGCCATGATGTGTGGTCAGGCGTTGTGACTTTCCGGAAATGAGGTTATATTTCCATAGATCACCCTCTGCTGTAAAAACAATATTATCCCCATGGATTGTGGGGGACCTGTAATAACCTTTCTGCTGGCTGTATCCGCTGGCAGCAAAAGCCGTTAACAGGATAATAAGAATGAGAGTCTTTGAGATTTTCATCATTATCGTGGTTTATGGGTTAATTATTTTATTATTAAAGATATATATTATGGTGTCAATTATTATGAATAAATATGCATTATCTTAATTTCAGGCGGTCAACTTCTTCCAGGGTGTCCGGGTTGATAACTTCCATAAGCACCTCTTTACCTTCAATATGAAACAGCACCAGTGCATTCTGGGTGGTAAAACCACTCACCCATGGCGTCCATGGTGTCTCCTCCTGAGCGTAGTACGGAGCTCCGGCAGCCCCGTTATTTATCTGGTATATTGTACGTTGCAGATCAGTTTTTTCAAAATAATAATTCTCAGGGTATCTTTTCATATCCGGACTTATCTCTGTCCGGGCATAATTATGTTCATCACCTGTCAGGACGGCTATGACTTTTGAGCTTTTATTGACTATTATATCCAGCAGTTCATCCCTTCTTTCTATTATGCCTTTGACCAGTGGCGTGCCTGCAACATACGGGCGGTATCCGTTATCACCATTATACCACATATCGTCGCCTACATGCCCGCCATTGGGAAAAACAGGGGTATGCTGGGTAATGAATATATGGTCTATATCCTGATCCGATTCAAACCTGTCTATTGTTTTTTCCACCCATTGAAGCTGGCGGTCCATTATATACCCGTGCAGGCCACCGCTGCTGTATCTGATCATATTTGTGCTTGGCGCATAGAAATAGTCGGAATTAAGCACCAGCACTGCAACATTATCATGTGTATAATAGTATACATTTTCCTTATAGGAAGGGAAATCGTTTGTTTGAGGTGACGGATCGTAGCTTGCTCCGTCTTCCGATAGAGGACCATTCTGCGGCATAACAAAATTATCTGCGAAGATGGCTTCCGATGACTCAGTTTTAAATGGGAATCGATCAACAGATATGCTCCACCTGTTCTCTTCAGCAAACTCCCTTGTAAGGGCTTCGTGATTGCCCATGCTTACATAAATGGGAAAGTAAGCTCCGAAAGGCTGTACTGCCCTTTTCCAGTTGGCATATTCCAGTTCCATGTGTTCCGGATTCTGCTGGTACCCGTTGATCAGGTCGCCAGAGAACTGGAAGAATGATACATCACGGTAACGCGCCAGGGCCATTATCTTTTTCATAATATAGAAATTGGCACCATACATATCCCGCTCACCTCCTCCCTGGCCACTGCGGGAATCTGAAGCATAGGCAAATGTGAATGCAGACCTTGAGCCTGGTCTGGGTGCAGTGATAAAACTGTAAGTCTGGCTGTTATTACCATAATTAACAGTGTATTTGTATTCCGTGGAGGCATCAAGACCGTCTATCTTAATCTCATGATGGCTACCTTTTTTCCCTTTATATTCATTCCCGCCGACAGATATATCAACAGCAATATCCCTGTTGGTCGTTAACGATATGGTAGCCCCGTCGTGTTTTAAAAGGTTTACAAAAGGGCCCTCTGTAATTGTTGGCGCTATTTCAAATGGCCCTTTACCACTGAATGATACAATGCCGTCATAGAGAAAATATCCGGTGGAGCTAACCACCCTGTATCCGATGGTACCTTTTTCCTGCTTTTCCCAGCCTGTCATGTCGTACCGGCCACTCATGGATTTCAGTATCTCTATAAAGGCTTTACCCTTAATTATCCTTGCCGCTGACCGGAAATAGACGGGGTGGGGGTGCTTTGAATCGCCGTAAGGGATGAAGCCGTAATATAATGTGCCGCTGAATCTTTCATCCCTAAAATCAAAAAGTATACCGCTGTCAGTACCTTCAGGGCTTCCTGTAAGCCTGGCAAGGGAAAAATAGGGTTCAGACTGGTACTCATATATTCTTTCACCTGATATTTCTATATACAGACGGCCGTCCGTATCATAACTGATATTGGAATAGGACTGAGGTATAAGCGGAAGCTCAGTATCCTGTGCGGCAGTACTGTGGCTGGTCGCCAGCAGCAGGGCAGTAAAGATGAAGATATTCTTCATATTGGATTTGTTTAAACGTATAACACTTTATTTACTAACAAATTTAATAAACAAAATGTTAAACCCTGAGTTCTGTTCACATACCCTGTACATGTAAGCTTTCAGAACCTCAGGCATAATCGTTGACCTGCCATGCTACCAGCACCACCTTTGTGTGTTTCAAACCGTGACCGCTATAATTCTTGTCAGCGACGGTCCTGATCTTCTGTACTTTCGAGCTGTGGTTTACGTGCCAGTGGTTCATCCCGCATGGCTGCATGATAGGCCAGGGTAGCAACAATAACAGCATTATGTTTCAGGTCGTCCATCAGCAGCCTTTCATATGTGTCCATTACTGTATGGTATGTCCTGCCATACTCAATCCTGTCCTGTATAAACTGGAAAGCCGGAAGTCCGAGTGCGTCAAATGCAAGGTGATCTGTACCGCCTGTATTTCTCAGTGTGACAGTGGAACAGCCCATATCTTCGAAAGGCTTAAGCCATGCTTCAAAGACTGGTTTGATCATATCATTTTCCTGAAGATATATGCCCCTGAATTTACCTGTTCCGTTATCCATATTGAAGTATGCGGCAAAATTATCAAATCCTTCAAGCATATTACCGTCTTTGTCACGGATATACTTTTCCACATATCCCCTTGAGCCGTGCAATCCCTGTTCTTCTCCTCCCCATAGACCTATGCGTATGGTTCTTTTTGGCTGTACACCGAGTGATTTCAGGATTCGCATAGCCTCCATCATAACTATACAACCCGAGGCGTTATCTGCACCACCTGTTCCTCCATGCCATGAGTCATAATGACCGCCGAGAAGTACCACTTCATCCCTGAGTGCAGGATCACTGCCCGGTATTTCTCCTATAACATTTGTTACATCCGGACTCTTGTAAAACTCATTCTTTACTTCAACTTCAAGCTCCACATCCACATTATGTTCCAGCATCCTCTGTATACGCCCGTGGGCCTCAAGTGGCAGGTATATTTCTGCAATTGGCTGATCATCACCTGATGTATACCTTGCACCGCTTGAGCGTGGTATATTATAATTGCCGCTGGATGTCAATATCACAGCCACTCCCTGATCTTTTAAAAACTCAGATGCCTGCCTTTGAAGCATCATTCTTCTCCTGTACTCCTCCATATTGAAATTACCCCGTCTGCTGCGGCCGGCATAACTCATATCCTCAAGGTTTTTCAGTTCTTCTTCACTGTACCTGCTTGCAATAGGATCAAAGCTTACATCGGCAGAGCTGGTTGAAGGCATAATTACGATTTTGCCTTTTAACCGGCCTTCATATTTTTTAAAGTCTTCTTCACTGTTAATGTCAAGCAGAACCGGACTACCTTTTACGGCACCCCTGGTGCTGCCCGTCCATGCCTTTGGGTTAGCAGTAAAATTAGTATAGTAGGGAGAGGTCATTGCAAGGTATGTTTTCTTGTTTTCCCATCCGCCACGATCAAACGGTCTGGCCACTTCCACTCTTACGTTTTCCAGGCCGTACTCCTTCATTCTTGAACTGGCCCATTCATCAGCCCGCTTCTTGCCATTTGAAGCTGTTAATCTGGGACCGGTAAAATCGGTCATCCAGAATGATAAATCTTCTATATCGGAGTTCTTAAAACCTTCCTGTTTGATCATATATACCATATTAAGATCTACAGGCTCATGCTGGGAAACTATTGTTCCCGTGATAGCAAATAGCAATAATGCAGTTGCTGTTAAATATTTTACATTCATAAAGTTTGGTTTTTATTTGGAAATTATCTCCAAATTTAATGATTAATACTCCCAGCAAACCGCTGACTGTATGATTTAACATTTATTAACTTTACATTTGTCCCGGTTAAAAAGTATACAGGTGAAATGATTTATCCGAAGGAATTTGAGCTTAAGGTTGGTTTTGATCGTATCCGTAACAGGATTCATGATTCGTGCCTCTCGCAACAGGGACGTGAGAAGGCTGTTAATATTGGCTTTACCGCTGACAGGAGTGAAATTATAATTAAAATTGACCAGACGGCTGAATTTCAGAAAATACTGGAACTGGAACAGGACTTTCCGCTTGATAATTTTTTTGATCTTCGTCCTGTACTGGAAAAGATGAAAATAGAGGGGGCCAGCCCTGAGATAAGTGAAGTTTTTGAACTCAAACGTTCACTTTCCACTCTGAGGAATATATATAATTTCTTCAGGAATGATGAGCATGCCGCCTCATATCCGGAGCTGACATACCTGAGCAGGAATATTAAAGCATATCCCTTTGTTATTGAGACCATCGACCGCATCATGACAAAGGAGGGTATGATAAAAGACAATGCCTCTGATGAGTTGTCCCATATCAGGTCTGACCTGAGGAAGGCCGCTTCCTCGGTATCCAAACGCATGCAGTCCATTTTGAAAAAAGCTCAGCATGACGGCCTGGTGGATAAAGATACAGCCGTGGCGATCAGGAACGGAAGGGGGGTAATACCGGTCAGTGTGTATGATAAGAACAAAATCAGGGGACTTGTACACGATCAGTCGGCCAGCGGTAAAACAGTGTATATAGAACCGGAGGAGATCGTTAATCTTAATAACAGGATTGTTGAGCTTGAGTATGCTGAAAAAAGGGAGCTGCTGAAGATACTTATTAATTTTGCCGATAGCATACGCCCTTATATTGATGACTTGCTGATCTCATATGATATTCTGGGTGAAATAGATCTTATAAGAGCTAAAGCTTTACTTGGCAGACGCCTGGGTTCAATAAAACCGGTTCTGGCTGATAAGCCCCTGGTAAAATGGTCTGAGGCAGTGCATCCTCTTCTTTACCTGGCCTTTGAATCTGAGTCCCGGCGCGAGGTGGTACCCCTTGATATAGAACTTAAGGAGGACGCCAGGATACTGCTTATATCAGGGCCGAATGCAGGAGGTAAGTCAGTTTGCCTTACTACGGTGGGACTGCTTCAATATATGATTCAATGCGGTTTTACCGTGCCCGTAAGGCAGGGTTCAGAGTTTGGCATATTCTCAAAATTGTTTATTAATATAGGTGATGAACAGAGCATTGAGAATGATCTCAGCACCTACAGCTCTCATCTTATGAATATGAAGCATTTTCTCAGGAATGCTGACGGGGAAACCCTTGTTCTTATTGATGAATTCGGTACAGGTACAGAGCCCATGCTGGGTGGTGCCATAGCCGAGGCTATCCTGGGAGAGCTGAACAGGAATGGTGTATACGGGGTTATAACAACCCATTATACCAACCTGAAGCATTTTGCCTCTTCAGCGGAAGGTATAGTCAACGGGGCCATGCTTTTCGATAATCACAGGATGGAACCACTCTTTAAACTTGATATCGGCAAGCCGGGCAGTTCCTTTGCCTTTGAAATAGCCAGGCGGATAGGCTTGCCTGAAAAGATACTGGAGATAGCATCGGAAAGGGCAGGGGCAGATCATATTAATTTTGACCGTCATCTTAAGGATGTGTTGCGGGATAAGAGGTACTGGGACCGTAAAAGACAGGATATACGGATAGAGAGCAAGAAACTGGATGAGCTGGCTGCCACTTATGAGAAGGAAATATCGGAATTAAAGTCTGAGCGTAAGGAGATAATAAGCAGAGCCAGGGAGGAAGCCGGGAATATTCTCAGGGATGCCAACAGGACTGTGGAAAAGACCATTAAGGAGATAAGGGAGGCACAGGCAGAGAAGGAGAGGACAAAGGAATCAAGGAAGCAGCTTGATAAACTGAAAGAAGGTATCAGGCAAAAGGATGAAGAGGAAGAAAGGCGTATAGCTGCAAAGATGGAGAAGCTCAGAGAAAAGCAAAAGAAGGTGAAAAAGCATGTAAAGCAGCCTCCTGTCGGAAAGAAGAAAAAAACTGCTGCAGCAGGTAAACCGGCCGGACCGCTGAAAGCGGGTGATAAGGTTGTTATTGAAGGCAGTCAGAGAGTGGGTGAGGTTATTTCAGCTGATAGGAAAGAACTGTCAATTGCTTTTGGCAATATTATCACAAGGGTCAGTTACCCTAAAGTAAGAAGGGCCTCTGAGAAGGAAGCAGCATCGGCAAGGGTTAGAACATCTTCATCTGCCGACCTTAACTGGGATGTTACAAAGCGCCGCAGCGGATTCAGTCCGGATAAGGATATAAGAGGTATGAGAGCTGATCAAGCTCTTGATGCGGTACAGGAGTTTATCGATGAGGCCATAATGGTGCAGTACCCCACCTTAAGGATACTGCATGGCAAAGGTGATGGTATACTCAGAAATATTATACGCGAATACCTGTCAGGTGCTGACCTGGTAAAGAATTTTTACGATGCTCATGTCGAAGCAGGAGGATCGGGGATAACCATAGTTGAGATGGATATCTGATCCTCGGGCCTCATTTTTTCCGGCATTTAATGATAAGCGGACCGGTGATAAGCAACTTTCAGACGGATATATGAGGGCTTCTACTCATCATCATATATAAAAACTCCTCTATTGTCCTCAGAATCGGCGAATCCCCTGAACATACCCTCTGTATTAAAGGGCATGGCAATAGTACCGTTACGGTCAACAGAGATAACTCCGCCGGTACCCCCGGCTTCAACAAGCTTGTCTTTAATCACATGAGCTGACGCTTCCTCAAGGGTCATACCGGCATATTCCATCAGCGCAGAGATGTCATGCGCCACCGTCCAGCGTATGAAATATTCTCCATGTCCCGTAGCTGATACTGCACATGTGGCATTATTTGCATATGTGCCGGCACCTATTATTGGTACATCGCCTATGCGATTATATTTCTTATTGGTCATGCCACCGGTTGAGGTGCCGGCAGCCAGATTGCCATCCATATCGAGGGCACAGCATCCGACAGTGCCGTTCTTTTCCTTGCTGATAGCCTCTGTCAGCTGCCTGTAACGATGATCCGTGTAGAAATATGAAGGGTCAACCTGTTCCAGTCCCTGCTCAACAGCAAACTCTGAAGCCCCTTCACCGGCCAGCATCACGTGTACAGATTTTTCCATCACGGTCCTGGCAGCGCTGACAGGACTTTTAATATCTGTAAGTCCGGCCACACAGCCGGCATTAAGGTCTGAGCCGTCCATAATGGCAGCATCCATCTCATTTTTGCCCTCACTGGTGAACACTGATCCTTTTCCAGCATTAAACAGAGGTGAGCGCTCCATCACCTGTATGGTTTTTTCCACGGCATCCAGGGCGGTGCCGCCGGCAGACAGTATGTCCCTTCCTTCCTCCAGTGCCTGGTTAAGAACCGCACGGTAGGCGCTGTCGCGTTCAGGAGTCATAAGATCGCGTGTAATAACCCCTGCTCCCCCATGTATTACAAGGGCCCAGTCTTTTTTTGCTGTATCTGTTTCCTGAGCAGCCTCCTTATCTTTGCATGAAAATAAGAGGGTAGCAGAGAGGAGAAGGAAAATGGTTTTAAGGATTATGTTTTTCATAGCTTTAATTTTTTCCGGAAATATGCAAAAATTTTTCACAGGGCAGGGAATTGTTCGTTGATGGTCACTTAGCGTGACTTTTGATCATGCCTGTCTGCAAAAAAATAATACTTCCAAATTTTTTTAGTTCGTTTAATAAAGATAATATATTTTGAGCCTAAATATATAAATTATCATCCCGGTTTCTGCATACTATTTATCATTCATTGAAAAAATTCTGATTTTGTCACCTGTTAAAATATATGACCTGATTATTATCTAAAAACAGACTGATTATAAGTAAGTTATATTTATTCTGCAGGACAGGTCCCGGAATTTTTAAAGTAAGCAGGTATCATAAACTCAAGGAAAATAACATTAAGGATTTTTAACTGGCCGGTAAAAAAAAGGACTGTCTCAATATTCTGAAACAGTCCTGGATTATCCTGATATTTTGTCCCTTAGTAGAAACGAGACTGGCTCCGGCAGCACTGAAAGAAGCTTTATCCCTGCAGACATACAGGTTCCTGTCACTTTCTATCTCTCTTTTATTTTTACCGATCCGTACTTTGCGTCTATTATAATCTCTGATTTAGTATCTGCATCACCAAAAACAGCTTCAATATATTTTGAAGAGTTGTCTTCTATACGCTGACGGATTTCAGCCCTGTCTTCGTTTAATGACAGTCCGGTATATTTTGTGTCCGCAGTAAGTGCATAGGAAGCAGATTCATCGATTCCTATACTTACCGGTGTGTATTGTATATCGAACTTTATTTGCTCAAAACCGGGCTTGACATAATCCAGGTCAACTGACCCGTATTTTGTCTTAATATTCAACTTATTTGACAGCTGTTCCACCTTATAGCTTGTGTATGCCGATTCGGCCACAACATTATTTGCGCTGCCAATCTCAAATTTATCATACTGGCTGTCTATAACAACAGAGCTGACATTATCAATAGTGTTATTGATTGAATAGCGTGAGTTTATCATCAGGGCCTGGGCACTGGTGATATTGAACTTGGCCACATGCCTCATATTAAGTTCAAGCCATCCGGCATCTACTATATCTCCAACACGCAGATATTCAGCGGTTACAGAGTTAAGGGGGTCTTTGTTTCCCCTGGTCAGCTTCTTAATGAAAAGTGATCCGTATTTGATCCTGATATCAACATGTCCTGACAGCTCATCTGTATTTACATTGCCATACCTGTTGGAGAGGTCAAGATCCATGTCTTCCGGCATCTCAACACGATAATCAATAGAGAATGACCGGTTTGATCCTATGCCCTTCAATTTAAACTGCCTGTCAATGTCGGTCCTGGCTTCAATGGTGTTATCATCTTCGCTGAATAGAACATTTATCATCGATAAAAGCTTTTCAGCCCTTGCGTCATTGGGATGGGATAATTGAACGTCCACAATAATATTTATCTTATTATTGCCGGAACTGACAATTTCCACATCTCCATACCGGTTATCTATTTTAAGCAAATCTATTCTGCTGGCATCA
>JBNJHQ010000106.1:0-9404 GCA_051748705.1 Bacteroidota bacterium
GAAAGGGTGAAATCGTTCAAGCTCCCTGAGGATGAAGGTAACTGGATGGCTTACCTGATGGAAAAACCACTGCCTGAAAAGAAAGAAAAAGACGAGGCAGGTGAGGAAGAGAAGGAAGAAGCCAAAGCGGAAGCACCATCAAGAGGCAGGCGCGGGGGTGGCAATAACGGGGCTGAAGGAACGGAACTGGTCATCCTTAACCCGGTCGATGGTGCAGAATACAGTT
Organism: Bacteroidota bacterium; assembly: GCA_051748705.1. Classification (GTDB taxonomy): domain Bacteria; phylum Bacteroidota; class Bacteroidia; order Bacteroidales; family VadinHA17; genus UBA9300. Next base: position 227 of record JBNJHQ010000106.1, read on the forward strand.
TTACTGATGTTATTGAATACGAGATTGCCGGAATGGGAACCGCCGTTTCATATGTCCAGGTGAAAACAGATACCACGAAAGTGGAAAACTATACTGTTTCGGTCTTTGATACAAAAACACAGGAGAGCAGCGAAATATTCAACGGAGATGGCAAACTGAAGAACCTTACCCTCTACAAAGATGGCAGCATGCTGTCTTTCATCTACACGTCTGACACATCTGAAGTGAAGATATATGATCTTTACCTGTGGGACGGCAATGAGTGTACCATGATAGTTGATGAGGTCACAAGCGGGATGACTGAAGGGTGGTCAGTGAGTGAGAACGGGCGACTGGCATTTTCGGATTCGGGTGAGAGACTGTTTTTCGGAACGGCGGAAAAGCCTGTTGAAGAACCTGAAGATACATTGCTGGCTGAAGAGAAATATAAGCTGGATATCTGGAGCTGGCATGACCCCCTGTTGCAGCCACAGCAGAAGGTGCAATTGCAGCGAGAGAAAAACAGGTCGTATGAGGCTGTTTACCATATCGGTAAATCAACTTTGGTACAGCTCGCCAATGACGATATTCCTTCACTAAGGTTCTTCAATGAAAGGGACGGTGATATTGTGATAGGTGTTTCAGATATGAAATACAGGAAACTTACATCGTGGGATGCCAACCGTTACAGCGATTATTACCTTATTGATATAAATACCGGTGATAGTGAGCTTATACTTGAGAAAGCACCCTCTTCAGTTGAATTTTCACCTTCGGGTGAGAATATGCTGTTCTGGTGCATTAAAAGCAAAAGCTGGAAATCAAGAAAGACAGCCGGGGGTGAAGTAACTGACCTGACAGCCGGCCTGGATGTTATGTTTCATAATGAACTGCATGATTCACCGAGTGAGCCAAGGCCCTATGGCGTAGTAAACAGGTGGATCGAAGATGAGGAATATGTTCTTATCTATGACCGCTATGACATCTGGAAGTTCGATCCACGGGGGGAAGAAGAAGCGGTAATGATCACCAATGGTTTCGGGCGGAAAAATAAAATCAACCTGAGGTATACCGACCTGTCAGCCAGGGGTGGTTTCAGAGGTTTTGGCGGAGGTGGTGACGATATGGAATATCTTGAGCCGAAAGAAACCATTTACCTGACTGCTTTCAATGAGGAGAACAAGGAGAGCGGCCTGTTCACAGCAAGGATTAACCGCAGCAATGATCCGGAAAAGATCATTATGCAGCCCTGCGCTTTCAGGTCTTTCACAAAAGCGGAAGATGAGGATGTTATAATTTTCCAGAAGGAGACTGTCCAGGAATACCCTGATCTTTATGTCAGTGATCTGAGCTTCGGTGACCCGATTAAAATTTCAGAGACCAATCCGCAGCAGGATGAGTATATATGGGGTACTTCCGAGCTTGTTGAATGGAAATCATTTGACGGGCAGAAGCTGCAGGGTATATTGTACAAACCCGAAAATTTCGATCCTTCAAAGAAATATCCCATGATAGTATATTTCTATGAAAGGAGCAGCGACGGACTGTACAGGCATATTACTCCTGCACCAAGTGCATCCACGATAAACAGGATCTATGCAGTGAGCAACGGCTACCTGGTTTTTGTGCCCGACATACCTTATGTTGAAGGATACCCGGGGCATAGCTGTTACAATGCAGTGGTTAGCGGGACATATGCATTGCTTGAGAGGCATGATTATATTGACAGGACCAGGCTGGGACTCGACGGACAGAGCTGGGGCGGCTACCAGATAGCCTACCTTATAACCGAAACAGACCTCTTTGCCGCTGCTTTCTCAGGTGCTCCGGTAAGTAATATGACAAGTGCCTATGGTGGTATACGCTGGGGCTCGGGTATGAGCAGGATGTTCCAGTATGAGCAGACGCAGAGCCGTATTGGTGGTACTTTATGGGAAAAGCCAATACACTATATTGAAAATTCACCGATTTTCTTTGTACCCAAAATAAAAACCCCGGTTCTTATCATGCATAATGATGATGACGGGGCCGTGCCATGGTACCAGGGGATTGAATTTTTTGTTGCCCTGCGCAGGCTGGAGAAGCCGGCATGGATGCTGACCTATAATGATGAGGCGCATAACCTGATGAAGAGACCCAACAGGAAGGACCTGTCAGTGAGGAAAATGCAGTTCTTTGATCATTACCTGCAGGATGCCCCTATGCCTTACTGGATGAAAGAAGGTATCTCCCAGGAGGAAAAGGGTAAGAAGGATGGTTATGAACTGATGAAATAGGAGAGTGCCGGTCTTCGCCGGAGGTAGCGGCTTCAACCACTGGAGCCGGCCTCCGCCGGAGATCCTAACATCTAACAGGGGACGGGCCTCTGCCTGAGATCCTGACTTCTACGATGGGACAGGCCTCCGCCGAAAAGACGGGGGCTTATCTTTTTACCCTTTTCCTGCTCTTTGAGCCGGAACGGTAATTGGTTTTGCCACGTGGTTGAGCTTTTCTTTTGCCGGACGGACTTTTAGCCTGGCCGTTCTTAATCTCCACATGCACGCTCTGGTCTTCATAGACAGCCCTGTCGAAGACTTCAAGGAGTTTTTGATCGTAGGCGCGGTCAATTTCAAAGAATGAAAAATTGCGCTGAACATCTATTTTCCCTATGGCAATATCCCTTTTACCCATGGCCTCATTAATCAGACCGATAAGGTTTGAAGGATTCATTCCTTTTTTCGAACCGAGATTTATGTAGATATTGGCAAATTCTTTATTCCCGTTGCGCTTCCTCTTCTCAGAGGCGTTCTTATCAGGTTCTATATTCAGGTTGGGAGCATTTTTGTAATACTCAAGGAAGCGGTTGAATTCAACCGAAACAAAATGTTTGATAAGTTCCTCCCTGCTGAGCCATTCCAGTTTTTTATAAATATCCGGCATGAAAGACTCTATTTTGGATTCATCCACTTCAACATTTTCAACCTTGTCAATGAGGTTAAAGAGTCTTTTTTCACAAATTTCCCTTCCACCCGGGATCATTTTATGAATGAATTTTTTCCCTATCAGGTTCTCGAGCTCCCTTATGCGCCTGCCTTCGCGTGAATGGCTGATGGTGATCGATATACCTGATTTGCCTGCCCTGCCGGTACGGCCACTCCTGTGAAGGTATACCTCCGGGTCGTCGGGAAGGTTATAATTGATTATGTGTGTAAGCTCATTGATGTCTATTCCCCTTGCTGCAACATCAGTTGCTATCAAAAGCTGCAGGCTTCTGTTCCTGAAGCGTTGCATTACATGGTCGCGCTGTGCCTGCGACAGTTCACCATGCAGTGCATCGGCATTATAGCCGTCCTGTATAAGTTTGTCGGCCACATCCTTGGTCTCATTCCTGGTTCTGCAGAAGACTATGCCGTAAATAGTGGTATTAATATCCGCAATCCTTTTCAGTGCTGCGTAACGGTCAGATGCTTTCACAACATAATAATGATGTTCGACATTCTCAGCACCTGTATTCTTCTTGCCGGCCGTTATTTCAAGAGGCTTCTTCATATAGTTTTCAGCTATACGCCTCACGTCAGCGGGCATGGTGGCCGAAAACAACAGGGTCTGCTTCTCCGGCGGCGTGGTTTCGAGAATAGCATTAAGATCTTCCTTGAAGCCCATATTAAGCATCTCATCGGCCTCATCAAGTATAAGCCATGATATACGGTCAATTTTTAAAATGTTTCTCCTGATCAGGTCGAGTGTCCGCCCGGGTGTTCCCACAACAATATGAGCCCCTTTCCTGAGGGCCTGTATCTGGGGTGCTATATTTGCACCGCCGTACACCGCAAGCACGGACAGCCCGCGGGTGAATTGTGCATAATTGTTTATATCCTCCGTGATCTGCATGCACAGTTCGCGTGTGGGACACAATATCAGTGACTGAACCGATCTGTCATCAATATTAATATTCTGTATAAGCGGAAGGCCAAAGCCTGCCGTTTTCCCGGTGCCTGTCTGTGCAAGCCCTATAATGTCTCTTGATGAATTAAGAATTTCCGGTATTATTTTTTCCTGGATGGGTGTGGGTTTCTCAAAACCCAGTCTGTTTACAGCCCTTAAGAGATCCTCATTAAGACCTGTTTCGTTAAATATATTCATAAATGTAAATTGGCCTGCAAAGGTAATCTAATTATTTTATTTTCTGTCATATAAGAAGGAATATATTTTTATTGCCATTATTATTGTTTTTTAAAGCATCCCTGGCATTACATATGTTATTCATCCTTTCATCATCTCAAAAAAAATATTATTTTGCATCGTTCAAGAATTATGCGTCAGAATTGTCCCAACTATAATGAATGCAGCCTGGTTAAGAAAGAGATGTCCCTGGCTGAAGAGGAATATAAGTATTACCTGGATATGTATTGTTGTTGTGACAGCAGGTCGTGGGCGGACTGCATGAGATTCAGGACAAAGGAAAAACTAAACTTTTGTCCTGATTTTGTTTTACCTGATTCACAAATGACGATTGACGGGATTATTGATCGCTTTGACAATGAAAATATCTAATAACTAATTTTAAGAATATGGCTGAACTGGAAATTGACGGAAGGATTTTTGAAGTTGACGGTGATGGTTTTCTGCAGCAACCTGAGCTCTGGGACGAGGAAGTGGCAAGGAAGATAGCTAAAATCGACGGGATTGAAGAGATGAATGACATGCACTGGAACATTGTAAGGGTTATCAGGAAGCATTATGAAGAAAAGGGAATGGCTCCCATGGTAAGGGTATTATGCAAGGATGCAGGGGTTAAGCTCCGCGAGCTCTACGAGTTATTCCCCCTCGGCCCGGCACGTGGTGCCTGCCGCGTGGCAGGACTACCCAAACCTGATGGTTGTGTTTAATTAAACTTAAGATATGCACTGGTATATTATTGTCAGCATTGCAGCCCTGCTTATCTGCCTGTTTTCCTGCCTGTATCATTTTACCAGGCTTATACGCCTGGGCGTTCCCGGCGATTTTTCCCGGAGGATGGGTAATACCACCAGGGCCATTAAATATTCATTTACCGGTGCAATGAGTCCTGGCAAAAAAGAATCTGCCTTCCTGCACCTGCCAACATATACGGCAGGCTTAGTATATCACACAGGAACCTTCCTGGCTATTATATTATTCTTTTTTAACCTGGCCGCCTTTGAAGCGGGTACCGTAGCCACCTATATCTTATCGGCTGTATTGCTTGCCGGGGCACTATCCGGTACGGGGATACTCATCAAGAGAATTGCGGTCAGTAAGCTGAGGAGCTTATCATGCGCTGATGATTACATATCGAACATACTGGTGACAGCCTTTCAGTATATAAGCATTCTTCAGCTCACGGGATCAGTACCCGGGGCTGTCTATTTCATGACAGCCGGCTTATTGCTTCTTTATGTACCGCTGGGAAAATTGAGGCACCTTGTATATTTTTTCGCTGCACGATACCAGCTGGGATTTTTTTACGGCTGGAGAAACGCGTGGCCTCCATCAAAAAATTATTAGCCCCGGATGAAGATTAACGGAAATATTGATAAGGCACTGGCTATCCTGGACAGGAGAAACGGTAAGTTGCAGACACACCTTAACAGCTGCGTGAGATGCGGCCTTTGTGCTGAAAGCTGCATTTTTTACCTTACTGGCAAGGACGATAGGTATATACCGGCAAAGAAGGTGGATATTGTTTCTTCGATTTACCGGCGCTATAATACACTGGCCGGCAGGCTGGTGCCCGGGCTGGTGAAAGCCAGGGACCTTGATGAAGCAATGGCTGAAGAGATGGTGGATCTCCTTTATGGTTCATGTACCATGTGCGGCAGGTGTACCTCGCACTGCTCCATCGGTGTGGATATATCATACCTTGTAAGTGTGGGCAGGTCGATGCTTGCCGAAATGGGAATGGTGCCGGCAAGCCTGCAGTCGACAGTTGATGCAGCAATAAAAACAGGCAATAATATGGGTATCCCGGAGGAGGACCTTCTCGATACCCTTGAATGGCTGGAGGAAGACCTGCGCGATGAGGTGGATGACCCGGAGGCTGCTATTCCGCTGAATAAATCAAATGTAAACATACTCTATACCCTTAACCCGCGGGAGCCCAAGTTTTTCCCCCTTTCCATCTCAGCCATGGCTAAAATATTCTATGCCGCGGGCGAAAGCTGGACCCTGTCGACGAGGATGTACGATGTTACAAACTATGCCTATTACTCCGGCAATCATGATGAAGCAAGGGAGATAGCACGGCGACTGCGTGACGAAATGTATGAGTTGAAAGCCGGGATGTGTGTTCTTGCTGAATGCGGACACGGTTCACGGTCATTCAGGTGGGAAGGTCCCAATTATCTTAAAAACAGCTACTCCTTTGAGACCATAACATCGGTCGAGCTTATAAGCCGCTACCTGAGAGAGGGACGGATAAAGCTTGACCCCTCGCTTAATAAAGAGTGTATAACACTGCACGACCCTTGCAACCTGGTGCGCAGCGGGGGCATATTTGAAGAGCAGAGGTACATACTGGAAAATGCTGTCAGTGATTTTGTCGAGATGAATCCCTATGGTTATGACAATTATTGCTGTGGTGGTGGAGGAGGACAACTGGCGATGAGCGAATACGGTGAACGTAGGTTAAAGGCAGGCGAGATGAAGGTGAAGCAGATAAAGGATAGCGGTGCACTTACCGTGGTCACCCCCTGTCATAACTGTGTTGACCAGCTCATGCAGCTTAACCAGGTATACAAGATGAATGTAAAAATAAAAACACTTGCCGAGGTTGTGGCCGATGCGCTGGTACTACAATAATAAAATAAACCTGTCATTTATGAGTAAATTAATCTACCTGGACAATTCAGCAACAAGTTTCCCCAAACCTGACATCGTTTATGATTTCATGTGCAATTTTTACCGTGAACATGGTGTGAATCCCGGTCGCTCGGGATTTGATGCTGCGATCGAAACAGGGGAGGTGGTTTTTAATACGCGAAGGCTCTTAACTGAACTGTTCAACGGGGATGATCCCAACAGGCTTACCTTCAGCTATAATGCAACTGACTCGCTTAACCTGCTGCTGTGCGGACTGATCAACCGGGGAGACCATGTAATAAGCACCAACCTGGAACATAATTCAGTGCTGAGGCCCCTGCACCATATGATGCTGGACGGGATTGCCGAAGTGACATATGTTCCTTTCGATGCCAATGGTTATATCGACCCAGGTGATATTAAGAAAGCCATAAGGAAAAACACTTCTGCTGTTGTTGTTAATCATTGCTCCAACGTAATTGGAACCATCCAGCCGGTTAAAGAGATCGGCAAGCTGTGCAGGAAAGAAGGCCTGCTTTTTATTGTTGACGGCAGCCAGAGTGCCGGGGCTGTTCCTGTTGATATAGAAGAGATGTGTATAGATGCTTTTGCCTTTACCGGTCATAAATGCCTGATGGGGCCAACAGGTATAGGAGGGTCCTACGTGAGGGAAGGTGTTGACCCCAGGCATACCAGGTACGGAGGCACAGGCGTAAGGTCGGCTGTGAAGACACATCTGTTTGAATACCCCTACAGGCTTGAAACAGGTACCCTCAACCTCGTTGGTGTGGCGGGACTGAAGGCCGGTGTTGAATGGGTGTTGGAACAGGGCATGGATAATATACACAAGAGGGAAATGGATCTTTACCGGCAGTTACGCGAGGGCCTGGCGGAAACAGAAAATGTTATCCTCTACTGCCAGGAAGGAGAGGAAAACAGGAACCCGGTGGTGAGTTTCAATGTTGAAGGGTTTGAGGCAGGCGATGTGGGTACCATGCTTGATGTGGATTACGAGATAGCGTGCCGGACAGGACTGCACTGTGCACCACGGGTACATGAACAGCTGGCCACTGATAAGATACACGGTTCGGTGCGACTCAGCATAGGCCCCTTTAACACCGAAGACCATATAATAACAGCAATTGAAGCTGTAAGGGAAATAGCTTCAATTAAAAAATAGTTATTTTTGACAGGCAAACAGACTGCTATGAATTATATTGATATCATAATACTGGCATTAATCGGCTGGGCCATTTACAGGGGTTTCAAGAACGGCCTTTTTGTCGAGATTGCTTCCATAGCGGCTCTTGTACTGGGTATATGGGGATCTATACGTTTTTCCTGGTTCACCCAGAATAAACTGATCGAATATTTTGATATGGACGGCGAATACCTCGGACTGGTAGCCTTCATCATTACCTTTATAATAATAGTGGTGCTGATCCACTTCCTTGCGAAAGTACTCGATAAGCTTATGAAAGCCGTTGCCCTGGGTTTTGCCGTGCGTATACTGGGCGTGCTGTTTGCAGTCCTGAAAACAATCCTGATAATGAGTGTTGTATTTATCGTACTGAATACTATTGATCAGAAAACGAAATTCCTCCCGGAGGAAAAGATCGCCGAATCAAAACTCTATAACCCCATTGCTGACTTTGCACCCATGCTGTTCCCGATCATCGAAGGGGATGACCTGAGAAAAAGCTTCGATAACCTCCGTAACAGGAGGGCGCGAAAGGATGAAAATACCATACTATAGCTTGCCACCTCTAATAAAATGTGCTTATTGCCTGCTGGCTGATTACTTAAATAAAGTGTAAGCCAGTGAAACCTGCAGTACACTGTGCCTTAAGATAACAGTTTCCCTGAAGACATTTAAAGGTTTAAGCCCGATATTGTATCTCAGCCCGGCCGAAAGATTATCGAGAATATTGTATGCCAGGCCAATATTCAGACCTATATCAAAAAACTCCCTGTGCTCCCTGATATCTTCCTCTTGTTCGTAAATAACGCTTCCTTCATCCAGGATCTGGTTAAGGTAAACGGCCGAGAGGCGGAAACCTAACTGGGGACCGGCTTCCAGTCCAAGCCTTTCGCCAGGCCTGTACCGTACCATCAGGGGCAGCAGTAAATAGGTATGTTCCTCATCAGATATATATTCATAGTCGGTGGTCTCAACAAAGGTATGCTGCTTGCCTCCCTGAAGGGAAAGAAGCAATTCGGGCTGAAAAGAAAGTTTTTCTGAATAGGGCATGCTTGCATATACACCAATATGACCTGCCAGTCTAATATCCACCTGGTGCCCCGTGGAGGGAATCATGTCAGCCAGGTTCAGGCCTCCCTTAACACCCAGTGAGGTGTTGTCAAACATTGATTTAAGATCCTGCGCTCCTGCAGATTGGAA
>JBNJHQ010000107.1:0-9397 GCA_051748705.1 Bacteroidota bacterium
CCAAATATTGGATGGGACCGCAGTCCTGAAATGGCAGCCAATACCAATCCCCTGCTTGTCAAGCGTATAGTTGAACACTGTATCAGGGCAGGGGCGGATAAGGTATATGTTTTTGACCATACCTGCCATAACTGGGTTAAAGCCTATAAGAACTCGGGCATAGAGAAGGCTGCAAAAGATGCAGGCGCCAGGATAGTGCCCGGTGATACGGAGAAATATTACCACGAAGTCGATATACCGGGAGCAACTGTCCTGAAAAAGACAAAGGTTCATGAACTGATTATGGAATCGGATGTGTTCATTAATGTACCCGTTCTGAAACATCACTCGAGCACCAAGATGACTGCTGCCATGAAAAACCTTATGGGTAATGTGTGGGACAGGGGTTACTGGCATTCTAATAACCTTCACCAGTGCATAGCCGATTATGCCACTTTTGAAAAAAAACCAACACTCAATGTTATTGACTGCTACAGGGTGATGATGAGAAATGGTCCCCAGGGAGTGTCGGTCAGCGATTCAGTGGAGATGAAGGCACAGATAATATCTGTCGATATGCTTGCTGCAGATATGGCAGCTGCCAGCATGATAAAGATGAGCCCCGAGCAGATAGATTATATCCCCCTGGCCAGCCAGAAGGGCATAGGGAGAATGGATCTTGAGAACCTGAATATTCACAGAATAAAAATGTAAAATCTCCCGGATGAGATCTCCTGCATTGAAAACTACCAGGGTGATCCTGGCAGCACTGGTTTTTGTTATTATAACCCTCTCCTTTATTGATTTCAGGCAAATCATTCCTGACAGGTGGTTTTCTTTCATTCTGTACCTGCAGTTTGTTCCTTCAGTGCTGGACTTTACCAACTTACCTGCACTTGCATCAGCAGGCTTTATTTTTGTTATTGCCCTTACCCTTGTTTCAGGCAGAACTTATTGTTCCATACTCTGTCCACTGGGTATTTACCAGGATATTGTAAGCCGCATAGGGGGACGGGTCAGGAAGAAATACCGTAAGTACCGCTATGAAAAGGAATATCTTATCCTCAGGTATGCCATTCTTGTTCTTGTCCTGGTTTTCATCCTTGCCGGGTCAGTATTCCTGCTGAGCCTGACTGATCCTTACAGTATCTATGGAAGATCGGCAACCTACCTGTTGCAGCCTGTTGTGGTATTCCTTAACAACATTATTGCCGCAGTATCGTCTTTTTTTGATAATTATTTTATTTTCAAGGTTGATTATATTAAGATCCCTTTCATTGTCTATATTATCCCGGTACTGTTACTGGCCCTTGTAACATGGCTGTCTTTCAAAAAGGGACGGCTCTATTGCAATACAGTATGCCCTGTGGGTACCTTGCTGGGACTTATTTCAAGAGTTTCTTTATTCAGGATCCGTATTGATGAAAGCAAATGTACGCACTGCGGACTATGCTCGCTTAACTGTAAAGCATCATGCATTGATTTCAGGAATGAACATGTTGACCTGGGCAGGTGTGTAAGCTGCTTTAACTGTATCTCCGCCTGTCCCGACAACGCTGTTTCCTATGGGCTGCCATCAAAAAAACAGGCCCTGGCGGCGAATAAACCGGATGCCAGCAAAAGGGGATTCACAGGTGCTTTGATAGCTCTGCTGGCTTTTATTCCAAAATATTTAAAGGCACAGGATGCACCTGTTCCAACAAAGGAATCAACGGTACCCGAAGACCGTACTTCGCCTGTATGCCCTCCAGGGGGTATAAGTATTGAACATTTCAATAGCTATTGTACTGCCTGTTCATTATGTGTCAGTGCATGTCCGAATAAGGTCATTGTGCCATCAATAAGGGAATATGGCCTTGCCGGAATTCTCCAGCCAAGGATGGACTACCATAAGGGATTCTGTAATTTTGAGTGTACCAGGTGTGCTGAAGTATGTCCTTCAGGAGCACTGATGCCTCTTACACTTGAGGCAAAAAAACTTACCCAGATAGGTAAGGTTACCTTTATCAAGGAAAACTGTATCGTTGAAACAGAAAAAACTGATTGCGGGGCCTGCTCTGAACACTGTCCAACAAAAGCAGTGCAGATGGTTCCTTACATCGGAAACCTGGTGATCCCGGAAGTAAACAATGAAATATGTGTTGGTTGCGGTGCCTGTGAATATGCTTGCCCGACAAAACCTTTTAAGGCTATTTTTGTTGATGGAAACCCTGTGCACCAGGATGCAAAAAAACCTGAAGAAGAAGAACTGAAAGTTCAGGAACTTGAAGATTTTCCTTTCTGAAAAGGCATAAATTACCCTTCCCTCTTTTCCTTTGAAAAAGTCGTCAAAATATGACTTTTATCTTTAATAATATATCATTATTAGCATTACTTTTGTTAAAAATTTCATCTTAAGTAAATTTTTATGGAACCAACACATATTGAACATATTGGTATAGCTGTAAACAGCCTTGATGAGGCTATCCCCTTTTATGAGGAAGTACTTGGTCTCAAATGTTACAACATTGAAGAAGTTGCCGACCAGAAAGTGCGCACTGCTTTTTTTAAAGTGGGACAGACCAAGATTGAACTGCTGGAATCTACAGATCCCTCCGGTCCGGTAAGTAAATTCATAGAGAAGAGGGGAGAAGGTATTCATCACATAGCTTTTGCCGTTAATGAACTGGAAGATAAACTGAAAAAAGCTGAATCCAGCGGGGTAAGACTGATTGATACCAGTCCGCGAAAAGGTGCCGAGGGCCTGGATATTGCTTTTCTTCATCCAAAGTCTACTTTCGGAGTGCTAACCGAATTATGTGAAGACAAATCAAATAAATAAATAAATCATAACTCTTCATAATATGGATAGCCAGGACAAAATCAGGCAACTGATAAAGCTTCGTGAAAAGGCAAAAATGGGAGGCGGTGAAAAAAGAATTGCTGCCCAGCACGCCAAAGGCAAGCTAACCGCACGTGAGAGGATAGAAATACTCCTGGATGAGGGAAGCTTTGAAGAATTCGACATGTTCGTCACTCACCGTACAGATGATTTCGGCCTGAAAGACAGGAAATATCTTTCAGATGGCGTTGTTACCGGCCATGGCACCATTGACGGAAGGGTGGTTTACATCTTTGCCCAGGATTTTACTGTTTTTGGGGGCTCTCTTTCCGAGACTTTTGCTGCCAAGATATGCAAGGTAATGGACCAGGCAATGAAAGTAGGTGCCCCGGTTGTGGGGATTAACGACAGCGGCGGGGCAAGGATACAGGAAGGGGTGAGGAGCCTGGCAGGCTATTCCGAAATATTCCAGAGGAATATACTTGCCTCCGGTGTCATCCCACAGATATCGGCCATATTCGGACCCTGCGCCGGTGGAGCGGTTTATTCACCTGCTCTTACTGATTTCATAATAATGAGCGAGCATAGCAGCTATATGTTTGTAACAGGACCGAAAGTCACTAAAACAGTCACCGGTGAAGATATATCAACTGAAGACCTGGGCGGAGCACGGGTGCATTCAACAAAATCAGGTGTTGCACAATTCGTGGCTGAAGATGAGGAGGAAGGACTGCTGCTGATAAGGAAATTGTTAAGCTACCTGCCACAGAATAACATGGAAGATCCGCCTGTGGGCGACTGTGATGATCCTATAGACAGGCTTGAGGATGACCTGAATATACTCATACCTGAGAATCCAAACCACGCATATAATGTGAGGGATGTGATCTATAAGATAGTCGATTACGAAGAATTCCTTGAAGTACATTCCAACTATGCAAAAAACATAGTGGTGGGATTTGCAAAAATGGATGGTATGTCAGTTGGAATAGTGGCAAACCAGCCTAATTTCCTGGCTGGGGTGCTGGATATAAATGCATCAAGAAAAGCAGCACGTTTCGTCCGCTTCTGTGATTCTTTCAATATTCCCCTGCTGACACTGGTCGACGTCCCCGGCTTCCTGCCCGGAAGCAGCCAGGAATACGGAGGGATTATCATGCATGGTGCAAAACTGATGTTCGCATACGGAGAGGCAAGCGTGCCGAAGGTTACCGTCACCTTAAGAAAATCCTATGGAGGCGCACATTGTGTAATGTCTTCCAAGCAATTGCATGGCGACATTAACTATGCATGGCCCTCGGCCGAAATTGCTGTCATGGGCCCAAAAGGAGCCATTGAAGTGCTTGAGGGAAGTAAGATTGCAGAAATAGATGATGAAGAGGAAAGGGCAAAATATATTGCCCTGAAAGAAGGTGAATACCGTGATAAATTTGCCAACCCCTATGAAGCCGCACGCTATGGCTACCTGGATGATGTTATTGAACCAAGAAATACCAGGTTCAGGGTCATAAGGGCCCTGCGCGCCCTGGCTACAAAGAAGGATCCCGGACCAATGAAGAAACATTCAAATATACCCCTGTAAAGACATAAACATGAATGTATCAATCGCAATGGTAAATACTCTCTCAGCAATAGACGGCCAGGCGGCCATAATTGTAATCATAGGATATGGTATAGTATTCCTTTCACTGGTCGTATTGTATTTCGTTTTCAGGTATATAATGCCTTTTTTCTTCCAGGTAAGCAAGTACAGGCGGGCAAAAAAGGAAGGCAGGCACCTGGATGATTCGGAAAAAGTGACACTGACAGGCGAAGTAAATGCCGCCATAGCTACCGCCCTTTATCTTTATTTTGATGAGATACATGATTATGAGAGTAACGTTATTACCATAAGAAAAGTGTCAAAATCTTACTCCCCATGGAATTCAAAGCTGTATAATATGAGAAACCTGCAACGTTAAGATACCGAGCAATGAAGAACTATAAATTTACTATAAGCGGAAATACGTACGAGGTTGAGATCCTCGAGGTAGAAGGGGATGTGGCCAGGATTGAAGTGAATGGCACTCCTTACCTTGTTGAGATACATAAGGAGGTTAAAACTGCCAAGACCCCAACCCTCGTGCGACCTGTGCTGAGGGAACCCCAGAGAAATATTGACAAAAAAGAAGGAGGACCCAAAGTGGAAATAAAAGCCCCCCTGCCAGGTGTGATTATGCAGGTTATGGTAAGGCCGGGTGATAAGGTCCAGAAGGGTCAGAAATTGTTGATGATGGAGGCTATGAAAATGGAAAATGAAATCAAAGCCGAAAATGATGGTGAGATAATTTCAGTAAAGGTGAGCCAGGGACAATCAGTGCTGCAGGATGAGGTGTTAATTGAAATGAATTGATTATGAGGCGCTTTATTACTGTAATCGCAATACTACTCCTTCTATCCCTTACATGGACGGCATTTGTTAAACCCACTAAAGCCGGGGATAAAAGTGCCCTGACGGAAAATGTTGAAAAAAAAGCAGGAAGCCTGGCCCTGTTGCTTCAGGATATTGATGATGAAGGGGCAACACGGGGCCTCAGGAAATTCTGGGAATATTCAGGATTCAGGAATGCTACAAAAGGTCACCTGATAATGATTACGGTAGGTTTGATCTTTATCTTCCTGGCTATTAAATATGATTATGAACCCCTGCTGCTGATACCTATAGGTACGGGTATCTTAATAGGTAATATCCCTTTTTACCAGGATGGCGGTATAAATCTCCAACTGGGCATATATGAGAGTGGCAGTGTGCTTAATTACCTGTATTTCGGGGTTTTAAAAGGAGTCTACCCCCCTCTGATCTTCCTCGGGCTCGGGGCCATGACAGACTTTTCATCCCTGCTTTCAAACCCGCGCCTGATGATCCTTGGAGCAGCTGCACAGATAGGTATATTCCTTACTTTCCTTGGGGCACTGTTGCTTGGCTTTGCTCCACCCGAAGCAGGCGCTATAGGTATCATTGGAGGAGCCGACGGCCCGACAGCTATTTTCCTTTCATCACGACTGGCCAATGGTGTCAATATCCTGCCCAATGGCGAAACAGTGCGAAACCTGATCGGGCCTATTGCAATAGCAGCATATTCCTATATGGCCCTGGTGCCCGTTATACAGCCACCGATAATGAGGCTGCTTACAACCAGGAAGGAACGAAAAATAAGAATGAAACCCCCAAGGGCGGTATCCAGGACTGAGAAAATATTGTTCCCTATTATTGGGTTGCTCCTGACGGCCTTTATATCTCCCAGCTCATTGCCCCTGCTGGGAATGCTCTTCTTCGGTAACCTGCTTAAAGAATCAGGTGTCACCAAGCGACTGGCCGAAACAGCACGCACATCAATGGTTGATATCGTAACCATACTGCTCGGCCTTACTGTGGGGGCATCAACACAGGCAGACGTTTTCCTGACACCCGACTCATTGTTGATTTTTATCCTTGGGGCCATATCCTTTATGATCGCTACAGCCGGAGGCCTTATGTTCGCAAAGATAATGAACCTGTTCCTCAGGGGTAACGACAGGATTAACCCGCTTGTGGGTGCCGCAGGCGTATCGGCGGTGCCGGACAGCGCCAGGGTAGTGCAGAATGAAGGATTGAGAGCTGATCCGACAAACCACCTCCTGATGCATGCTATGACACCTAATGTTTCCGGTGTTATCGGTTCGGCTGTTGCAGCAGGAATACTGCTTAGCTTTCTTGGATAAAAATTTCTGTATCTTTAAGTTTGAAAATAAAATAAGATTCAAAACAGGCTGATGAAGAATATTGTTGTAAGTGGTAACACAGGCCCGCGTGTGAGATCTGACTGTGAACTGAGTCTCGGGCTCAGATCAGCAGGCGGCATTAAAATTAATCTTGTTTCAAAGGTAAGGGCTATGTATGGTAATTCAATTATCTCCCTTATGAAAGAAGGCCTTGACTATTTCGGGATAGAACATGCCATGCTGGATATTAATGATTCAGGGGCACTGCCTTTTGTGCTTATGGCCAGGCTCGAGGCAGCCGTAAAAAGTCTAATTGAAACAGATAAGGAATGGCTGCCTGAGCTGAGCAGCAAAAATACCTATTCATCTGTTAGAAGCCGCTTCAGGTTCAGCAGGTTATATTTGCCGGGAAATACTCCCAGCATGATGCTTAATGCAGGCCTTCATTCCCCCGATGGCATTATCCTGGATCTTGAGGATTCAGTGGCACCTGCAAAAAAGCACGAGGCAAGGTTTCTTGTCAGGAATGCCCTGCGCCAGGTCGATTTCTGTGGTGCCGAACGTATGGTGAGAATCAACCAGGGAGAGAGAGCCGTAGAAGACCTGGAGTATGTACTGCCTCATAATGTGCATCTTATCCTTGTTCCAAAATGTGAGAGCGGGGAGCAAATAAGGATCCTGGCTGAAAAAACGGAAGAAATACTGGGCCGCCATAGTATCGAAAGGGATGTTTTCTTTATGCCCATTATTGAAAGTGCCATGGGAGTTGAAAAGGCTTTTGAGATAGCCTCATCCCATAAGAGCGTGGTGGCTATAGCCATAGGTCTGGAAGATTATACGGCTGATATGGGAGTGCAAAGAACAAATGAAGGAGCCGAGTCTCTCTATGCCCGTCTGCGGCTGGTAAACGCGGCAAAAGCTGCCGGAGTGCAGCCCATTGATTCAGTATTCTCGGATGTTTCAGATATGGATGCTTTGAGAATGACAGCCAGTGCATCAAAATCATACGGCTTTGAAGGAATGGGATGTATACACCCCAGGCAGATACAGGTGATCAAGGATGCTTTTGGTCCTGAACCGGCTGAAATAAGTAAAGCCCTGGAGATTGAAAAAGCCTTCAGGGAGGCTGAAGAAAAAGGACTGGGGGTAGTCTCAATCGGGTCTAAAATGATAGATCCTCCCGTGGTGAACAGGGCAAGACGGATAATTGACCTGGCGGAAAAGCTCGGTCTTATGCCGGGCGAAAACGAAGACCCTGACTCTGATTAATGATATTTTTAAATTACAGCTATGGCAGAAAAAATGATTAAGAATGCTGCAGGACGTGAGGTGATCACTGAAATTAACGGCCAGCCCGCCATCCCTTTCAAGGGCGTGGGCAAATATAAACCGGAAGGAAGAAAGCATGCTCCACGGATAGCCAGCTGTGCTGATTATCCTGACGATGGTGATAAGAGGGTCAAAACCATAAAGGAAGCACTGCTCAGGGCCGGAATAAAGGATGGTATGACAATATCCACACACCACCATTTCAGAAACGGGGACTTGCTGGCAAATATGCTGTTTGATGCAGTCAATGAGCTTGGGATTAAAGATATAAGATGGTTCCCATCTGCTTCTTTTCCCTGCCATGAACATCTTATTCAATACCTTGATGATGGCACCATACATCATATAGAAGGGAGTATGAACGGACCGCTTGGAAGGTATGTATCAGAAGGGAACATGAAGGGCATGGCAGTACTGCGCTCACATGGCGGAAGGTACCAGGCAGTGCAGGACGGTGAGGTGCAGATCGATATTGCGGTAATCGGTGCACCCATGGCCGATCCATTCGGTAATGCCAACGGGCTCGACGGTGATTCGGCCTGTGGATTGCTGGGTTTTGCACTGGCCGACTCACAGTATGCTGACAGGGTGATCGTTGTGACTGATAATATGGTTCCCTTCCCGTGTATACCATGGCAGATACAGGGTAATTATGTGGATTATACCGTTGAGCTACCCAAGCTGGGCATACCCGAGCAGATAGTGTCAGGCACAACAAGGATTACAAAAAGTCCCGACAGGCTTCTGCTGGCTGAACTGACAGCCAGGTTTTGTGATGCTGCAGGGATAATTAAGGATGGTTTCTCTTTCCAGAGCGGGGCAGGGGGAACCTCACTGGCCGTAGGAGAATTTTTTAAAGCCCTTATGAAAGAAAAGGGGATCAAAGCCCGATTTGCACGGGGAGGTAGCAATAAGTACCTGGTCTCAATGCTCGAAGAAGGACTGGTTGATTATATACTTGACGGGCAGACCTTCGACCTTGATGGAGTGAGATCAATGCGCGAAAACCCGAGACATGTATGGACCAGCCCCTTCACCAGCTATAATTATCATGGAAAAGGCAATTTTGCTCCTCTTGTGGATGTAGCAATACTGGGTGCAACAGAAGTGGATGTAAACTTCAATGCCAACGTGGTTACTCATTCTGACGGCTACCTGCTTCATGGTATAGGCGGGTGGCAAAACTGCCTCTTCTCCAAAACGGTTATATTACCCCTTCCCCTGGTGCGCGACAGGGTGCCTGTAATAATCGACAGGGTAACAACCCTGTGTGGCCCGGGTGAGCTTATAGATGTAATAGTGACTGAAAGAGGTATAGCAATAAATCCCCTGAGAAAAGACCTGCTCGAGGCAGTAAAGGATTCAGGCCTGCCGATTAAGCAGATAGCTGAACTGAAACAGGAGGCTGAAAGTATTTGCGGGAGGCCGGAAAAGATTTCTTATGGGGAGAAGGTTATTGCAGCCATAAAGTGGGTTGACGGTACCGTCATCGATGTGGTTAGGAAAGTAAATGTTTAACTGTAGCAG
>JBNJHQ010000108.1:0-9396 GCA_051748705.1 Bacteroidota bacterium
TAATCTCAAATTTTGGTTAATAATAATTAATTTTAAAACCTTGCAAAGAAATATATTTGTGCAATATTATTCAAACAAATTTATAAATATTTATTGGAAATATAATACATTTTATTGATATTCAAATAAATAAGATTCATTTTTATTGCATGGCTTCAACCCGGCAATAATTGCGTAAAATCTAGATAATGAAGAATATAGCTATTTTTGCTTCCGGGTCCGGGACTAATGCTCAGAAGATAATTGAATATTTTTCGACCGCTAAAAGCGCAAATGTCAGACTTATTCTTTCGAATAAGGCGGATGCATTTGTATTAGAAAGAGCTAGAAAGTTTTCAATTCCCACCCTGGTTTTCGACCGTGATGATTTATACAATAGTGATACAGTATTGCAGGCACTGGAGGAAAATGATATTTTCCTGATTGTTCTGGCCGGTTTTTTATGGCTGATCCCTGAAGAGATTCTTGACCGTTTTCCCGGCAGGGTCGTCAATATTCACCCGGCCCTTCTTCCTGATTATGGAGGAAAAGGGATGTATGGCAGCAGGGTGCACAGGGCAGTTATCGAAAACAGGGAGAAGGAATCAGGAATTACCATACATTATGTTAATTCAAGGTATGACGAAGGCGACATAATCTTCCAGGCCAGGTGTGAAGTAAGACCTGATGACAGCCCTGAATCACTTGCTGAAAGGATACACGCACTTGAACATAAGTATTACCCGCGGATAATTGATAAACTCATCAGGGAGGCCCAGGATGAAGAAGCTCAGAATGAAGAAGCTTAGCATACAGAAACTCAGCATGAAGAATCTCAGAATGCAGAGGTTCAGACTGAAAAGGCTCAGAATGACTCCAGCAGCTGAACCATCACTTTGCTTATTTTTTCAAATTTTTCTTTGTTTTCTTCTGAAACGGGTTCTACGGGCGGGGCTTCAACCCTGAGCGGATCGACAGGGTAACCGTTTTTGTAAAACCTGAAATCGAGGTGTGGACCTGTGGAAAGACCCGAGCTTCCAACGTAGCCTATTATATCACCCTGTTTAACGTAGCTGCCCACACTTATCCCTTTGCCATAACTGTTCAGGTGCATGTAAGCCGTCGTGTAAACGCTGTTGTGCCTTATCTTCACTATCCGTCCTGATCCGCTCTGGTATTCCCTCATGATAACCCTTCCGTCCCCTATAGCCATAACCGGGGTACCCACGGGTGCAGCATAATCAACACCATGATGTGGCCTGCGTATCCTCAGGATGGGATGCAGCCTGCTGTTGGAGTACCTGCTGCTGATGCGTGAATACCTCAGGGGAGCTTTCAGAAAGGCTTTACGGAGGCTTTGCCCTTCAAGATCGTAATAGCTTTCCTTATCATCCTGTATAAGCGGTATGGCGTAAAAAAGCTTCCCGTAATGTTCAAACAGGGCAGCATGGATATGGTAAACCCCATTGGACAATGTATCAATATATTCCTCTTCATAAATTACCTTGAACCTGTCACCTCTCTGCAATCCGAAAAAGTCAACCGACCATGCATATATCTCTGATAATTCCACTGCCAGGACCGGGTGTAAACCATTATCGATCATGGCGTTCCACAGTGATGTTTCAATTGTGCCCGAGGCATATTTAAGCTCAAGTCTTGAAGGTCTTTCAACCTTCCTGATAAGGGTATCATATCTGAAATCAAATATGAAGTGATTCATTATATCATGCTCATACACCATGTAATCAAGCTTCTTAAGGCTATCAGAACTCACATACAGTGTATACTTATTCCCGGCTTTGATTTTTCTTATGTCGAACACATCGCCTGAATTGCGCAGCATTATATCAATAAGGTAATAGCTTATGTTATAATCATCCAGTATTTCCGAAAGGAACTGGTTATACCTGATACGGGCTGTATGAATTTCATAGAGGCTGGTGTCTATACCATAGGAATCATAATTCTTTTCAGGCTCATCTTCAATTGAGATCGGCATTTCGGCAGGTGTAATGACATTGCCACTTGTATCCGAGCAACTGTAAAATGCAACTGCAGATAAGATAAGTATTATTACAAAAAGCCACCTGCTCATATTACCACATTTATTATTCTACCTTTAACAATAATTATCTTCCTGGGCTTTTCCCCTGCCAGCCATCTTGAAGCCCTTTCGTCGTTCACAACGGCATTTTCTATTTCACTGTCATGCATATCAAGGGGCAATTCCAGCCTGAACCTGAGTTTACCGTTAAATGAGACAGGGTATTCAAAGCTATCCTCTTCCAGGTATTTTTCATTCACTTCGGGCCACTGCACGCAGGACAGGCCTTCCTTATTGCCGTATAATTCCCATAGTTCCTCTGCCAGGTGTGGTGCGAAGGGGTGCAGTATTTTTGCGAATGTGCTGGCGGTATCCCTGTTAATCCGGCCCTGTTTAACTGCCAGGTTTGTAAAGATCATAAGAGAAGAGATAGCAGTGTTGAACCTTAGATTCTCAATATCCTTTTCAACCTTACTTATTGTTTTATGGAGGGCTTGCAGTATTTCACTGCTTTCTTTTTCGCCGCTTATATTTGATGGATCCCCGAATAACCTGTATACCCTCGTAAGAAAGCCAAAAACCCCTTTAACCCCTTTTTCATCCCATGGTTTGCTGGCATCCAGCGGACCCATGAACATCTCGTATAACCTGAAGGAGTCGGCTCCGTAGCGATTAATAATATCATCAGGGTTAATAACATTTTTCAATGACTTGGACATTTTAGCCACTATCTGTTTTAACTCCTCACCGGTTTTTTTATTGAAATAGCTGCCATCTTTTTCTTCAACCTGGTCAGCCGGCACTTTTGCCCCTGTTTTAGTCTCATAGGCAAAGGCCAGTATCATTCCCTGGTTAAAGAGCTTCAAATATGGTTCATCATGTGATGTATATCCCAGGTCATGGAGTACTTTATGCCAGAAGCGGCTGTAAAGCAGGTGCAGCACTGCATGTTCTGCTCCCCCTATATAAAGATCAACCGGCATCCAGTATTTTTCCTTCTCCTTGCTGAAGATTGCCTCCTTGTTATGGGGATCAATATAGCGAAGGTAATACCAGCAGGATCCTGCCCACTGTGGCATTGTATTGGTTTCCCTTCTTCCCTTCATCCCGTTTTTACCCCTTACAGTAAGCCATTCCCCGGCATTTGCAAGAGGTGATTCTCCATTTTCACCCGGCTGGTATTTTTCCATTACCGGAAGTTCAAGAGGTAATTCAGATTCATCCATTACGCTTATGCTGCCATCTTCCCAGTGGATTACTGGGAAGGGTTCACCCCAGTATCTCTGGCGGCTGAACAACCAGTCGCGCAACTTATAGTTAACGGTGGCTTTTCCCAGGTCTCTCGAAGCAAGCCAGTCAATCGTTCTGTTTATGCCTTCCTCTTTTTTAAGACCGTTTATATCGAGCCCGGTACTTTTATCGGATGAGTTAATATAAATCCCGTCCTCTGTCCAGCATGCCTTTCCTTCGATTATCTTTTCCTTCAGCTGTGTGTCATCTGTATCGGGATTCATTATACATTCTACCGGCAGACCGAATTTATTCGCGAATTCAAAATCCCTCTCATCATGTGCCGGAACGGCCATAATTGCCCCGGTACCATAGCCGGTGAGTACATAATCGGCGATCCAGACAGGTATCTTCTTATTATTTACGGGGTTGATTGCATATGACCCGGTAAATACACCCGTCTTTTCCCTGGCAAGATCGGTGCGGTCAAGATCCGACTTTAATGAAGCTTTTTTAATATACTTTTCAACATCCTTTTTATTTGCCGCGGTGGTCAGTTTAGCGGTCAGATTATGTTCGGGTGCCAGAACCATGTAGGTGGCCCCGAAAAGTGTGTCAGGCCTGGTGGTGAAAACCTTTATTATATCCCCAGTATTTTCAAGATGGAATTTAACTTCCGCCCCGCTGGATTTACCTATCCAGTTGCGCTGTTGATCCTTGATTCCTTCCGGCCAGTCAACTTTATCGAGCCCGGTGAGCAGGCGTTCGGCATAAAGGGGTATTTTCAGCATCCATTGTTTAAGGTTCATTTTTTCAACAGGGTGCCCGCATTTTTCGTGTGATCCATCGGCCAGGACTTCTTCATTGGCACATACAATTTTGCAGTTTGAGCACCACCATACCTGTGCCTTATCATAATATGCCAGGCGTCTGTCATCAATATAGCGCCTTACGGAATCCTTTCCCCCTTTTTTAAGCTCATCAGGTATTTCCAATTCGTTTATGTGCCTGCCTTTCTCCAGTTTTTCATCATACCATGTATTATACAGCTGGATGAAGATCCACTGGGTCCACCTGAAATATCCGGGGTCAGTGGTGTTTATTTCCCTGTCCCAGTCATAACTGAGACCTATGTTCTTGATCTGCCTCCTGAAGGTATCACAATTCTTGTTTGTTATTATTGCAGGGTGTGTTCCTGTCTCCATGGCATATTGCTCGGCCGGCAGTCCAAAGGCATCCCAGCCCATTGGATGAAGAACATTATATCCCTTCATTCTTTTATACCTGGCCACTATATCAGTGGCAGTATAACCTTCGGGGTGCCCGACATGAAGGCCTGAGCCTGATGGATAGGGAAACATGTCGAGTATATAGTATTTTTTCGGATTTTTTAAGTCATCAGGAGTTTTGAAAGTTTTATTCTCTTCCCAGTAGTCTTGCCATTTTTTTTCTATTTCCCTGAATTTATATTCCATCATGGCCCTTTGATTAGCATAATTAATATGGTGTGCGAAATTAGGAAAAACTTATTAATTATCATTATCCGGCATGTTCTTTGAAATATCAGAAGCAGGAGTTAATTTAGCAGCATAATATGGTTCCGTAGTTCAATTGGATAGAATGACAGATTCCGGTTCTGTTGGTTGGGGGTTCGAATCCCCCCGGAATCACCAGTAAAAGACAATAGTAAAAACCTAGCCTTGATGCGATGAATACAGGGGGAGAAGGAGCGCAAAAGCCTTAACGCAATGCACACTTAAATCGCAGGCAATCAAACCCGGGGTATTAGGCGAAAACAGGGACCGGGCTAAGCTTTGTTCAGGAATAAGTTTAAAAGCAGAGGCAGATGTATAAATATTTATTTGGACCGGTGCCTTCAAGAAGGCTGGGAATGTCACTGGGGGTTGACCTGGTGCCGCGTAAGGTATGCTCACTTGATTGTGTCTACTGCGAAGTGGGTAAGACCACAAAGCTGACTACTGAAAGGAAGGAGTATGTGCTTTTTGACAGATTAAAGGATGAGCTTACTCATTTCTTTGAAAATAATCGCGATCCGGATTATATTACTTTTTCAGGATCCGGGGAACCGACACTGAATATACGTTTTGGTGATGTACTGTCCTTTATCAGGGAGTTAAAGCCCGGTGTCCCAGTAGCTGTTCTGACAAATGGCACTTTGTTTTCAGATGAAAAGCTAAGGAAGGAACTAAAAGGCGCTGACCTTGTACTGCCCTCTCTTGATGCTGCCACGCAGGCTGTTTTTTCAAGGATAAACCGTCCTGCTCCCGGGCTGAATATTGGTGAATACATCCAGGGGCTGGTTGATTTCAGGAATGAATATGACGGGAAGATACATCTCGAAATATTTATATTGCCCGGGTATAATGATAGCAGCGACGAACTGGATGAACTTAAAAAGGCCATTTCCAGGATCAGGCCTGACCTGGTGCAGCTGAACACCCTTGACAGGCCGGGGACTGTTAAAGGTCTTAAAGCAGCCACCGCAGGCGACCTGGAGAGAATTAAAAAATACTGGAATATTCCCAGTGTTGAGATTATTGCTGCGGCATCAAAAAGAAAAGAAGTACAATCGTATCGCAAGGATGCGGAAGAAACGATACTGGGAATGATATCCAGGCGCCCCTGCACTGTTGACGATCTGAGTGAAACGCTGGGAATGCACATAAGTGAGGTAAACAAATATATTGATGTGCTCGAAGGACAGGGCAGTATAGAATCTGTACGACAGGAAAGGGGAATTTTTTACAAACCTGCCTGAATATTTTTATTTCCCATACCAAGCAATGAATAATGGATAAAAGTCTGAGCCTGCTATTATTTCTGGGCTTTTTTACCACGATCATGGTTGCCCAGGAGGGACCATTATTGCCTTTGAAGATTTCTGATCCCCCGCTTATTGACGGAAAGCTGGATGAAGATATTTGGGAACGGGCCCCTTCAGTAAGCGGCTTCAAATCATTTATTCCCGACTTTGGTAACGACCTCGATTTTAAAACCGTGGTTTACATGGCTTATGATGAGGAAAACCTCTATTTTGCCTACAGGAGTTATGATGATGAACCGGAAAAGATAAAAGCATCGGTTAATTCAAGGGATAATATTCTGAATGATGACTGGGTTTGCATAAACCTGGACAGTTTTAATGACCAGCAGTCCTTATATGCATTTTATATTAATCCACACGGGATACAGATGGACAGCAGGTTTGCTTCGGGACAGGAAGACACGAGTGTTGATTTTGTCTGGTACAGTGCAGGCTTGATTAATGAGGATGGTTATACAGTTGAAGTACGTATCCCGCTTAAAAGCATACGTTTCTCAAACAGGGAGCCGGTAGAGATGGCAGTATTCTTTGAGAGAAAAATAAGCAGGCAGGCCATCCACGGATCATATCCAGCCATGGATCCTGAAAAAGGCTATGCTTTTCTGACACAGATGAAACCAATGGTTTACCATGGTGTGAAACATTATACCCTGTTTGAAGTTCTGCCGGCTTTCACCTATGCCTATCGTAATGTTCATAACGGAGGTGAGATGGAGAAAGAGGAACGCAGTCCCAGGTTAAGCCTTACAGCAAAATACGGGATAACTTCCCAGCTCATACTTGACGGAACACTTAACCCTGATTTCAGCCAGGTGGAAGCAGATGCAGGCCAGGTTGATGTGAATCTGAGATATAAGCTTTACTACCCGGAAAAGAGACCTTTCTTTCTCGAGGGCCACGATAATTTTAATTTTGCTGCAACCAGGGCTGATGAACATGATCCTGTTAACACTCTTGTTCATACCAGGACTATAATCAATCCTTATGCAGGTGTCAAACTAAGCGGCAAGGCAGGGGAGAGGGTAAGCATAGCTGCAATATATGCTGCTGACCGTGTTAACAGCAGCTCAGACCCGGGATTAAACTCAATGGCGCACATTCCTGTGTTCAGGATAAAATACAGCCTGTCTGACGACAGTTACCTGGGCGGTATTTATACTGGCAGGGAACTTGATACCGCCTTTAACAGGCTTGGAGGTATTGACGGCAATCTGCGCGTTGGCAAAGGAAGTACCATACAGTATAATGCCGTATTGTCACTAAACAGTGTGGATAAGGGAACACAGGTGGACAATGGATATATGGCATCTGTTGAATATGGTCACGATAGCAGGAATATAAGCTATTCTATCGGTGGAAAGAGTATTAGTACAGATTTTGTTTCCCAGCCCGGTTTCGTGTACCGGACAGGAATAAATTACTTCAAGGGACTTGTCAAGCCCAGGTTTTATCCCGGGGCAGGGTTCGTAAGAAGGATAGACATAGAATTGTTTACCCGGCAGACATATGATATTCAGTACAGCATGTGGGAAACTATTGATCACCTGGCCGGATGGGTATATTTCAGGGGATCCACGTATATCAAACTTAAGGCTGAATATTCCACGGAGGTTTTCATGGGGCAAAGGTTTAATACAGGCGGGTTCCATTCACTCCTGAGTAGCCAGCTGGGGAAAAAAGTAACCTTAACCGGTTTGTACCGGCATATGGGGTCTGTTTATTATCCGGGCGATCCTCCTTTCCAGGGTATAAGTAATCACCTCACTTTAGCTGGGAATTACAAACCATCTGAAAAGGTCCATTTTGATCTCAGCTACAGGTATGCAGACTTTAAGCGTGCCTCAACGGGGGAGCTTGAATATGATTATTCAATTCTTCGGGGCAAGTTGACCTTCCAGCTCAACAGGTATTTTTTCCTGAGGTTTATAAGCGAGTACAACAGTTACAGGCAGGACCTGCTCACTGATTTTCTCGCCTCATTTACTTATATCCCGGGCACGGTGGTTTACCTTGGTTATGGTTCATTATATGAGAAACTGAGATGGGAAGACGGTCGTTACATCAGGGATGACCGTTTCCTTGAAACAACAAGGGGCTTCTTCTTTAAATGCTCATACCTGCATCGTTTTTAGGATTACCGCAGCATCCTTATATCATTTATGATACTTGATGCTGATTCTATACTTCGCAGGGGAGAAAGGGAGAGCATCTTTCTGACCGGGTTGAGATCGGACAGGAGGATATCGCCCCTGTCATAGAGTACGTTATAAAGTATTGCAGTTTTGAGTGAATTTCCCCTGCTGCGCACTGTCCATTCCATGTTTCTTCCCGGGAAGATGTGAAAATACCTGTTTTTATCGCGGAGGTACTTCAGAACCCAGGAAGATGAATCGGAGAGGGCGTATTTCCTGTATCCCTTTTTTGAATCTGTTATCCATTGCATGAATGATTCTTCAGTCAGCAGCTTATTATTTATCCTCAGCTGCTCAAGTTGGGCAATTATATCATTCACCTGCAGATTACCGGTATAGATATCTGCCACTGATGTGCCGATATGCCTGAGCACCGGCACAATATCCTTTATGATTTCTTCATCCCCGGTGTTTGAGCATTCAGATGTAAAGGATCTTATATATCCAAGATGATGTTTGAGAGGATTAAGGTTAAAGGGTTCCGGTATATTATTCCAGTATTGCATTGCAATGAGACAAAAAAGCCCTGACGGTAAGGTCAGGGCTTAAATATAATATTGTATGATCAGTCCAGCCGTGTGATCTGATCAACCGGCATATTTGCATACATGATTTTCAAGGCATTGGCCCTTCGCAGAGCCTGCTTTACTTCAGTTACTATCTGCATTCTTGTCTCTTTGTCTATTTTCAGGGATACCAGCATTTTAGCCTGGTCGGCCTCATCGAGGGCCTCCCTTTCCTGGACAATAAAGTCTTGAATATCATCTATTTCCTTAAATGCATCATTCAGCTGTATTTTTGGCTCCGATCCGAATGTAGCCTGGAGTTGTGACAGTGGTTTACCTATATAGATAAAGCTTGCCAGTGATTTTTTCTCCAGTTTTTTACCTTCAGTGGCGTCGGGCAGTCTAACCGTTATTTTCAGTTCAACCTCCCTCATAACTGTTACCGTCATGAAGAAGAACAACAGCATAAATACAATATCAGGTAGTGATGCGGTATTAATCTTACCAACACCTGCTTTGCCTGTACGTCTCTTGAATTTACTCATATTACTCTCCTCCGATCTTTTTAGGTTCTGCTTCCGAGATAGGTGCGTTATA
>JBNJHQ010000109.1:0-9365 GCA_051748705.1 Bacteroidota bacterium
GAAGATATCATCCCACTTGAATTTACTTTTCCTTACTACAACAGTGACAATCCTGTCAATGAAAAACCTGGCAATTATATATGCTAACCAGCTGAGGAAAACAACCATTATCACCATTATAAGTGATACCAATAATATTGACAGGCTTTTGCCAAATCCTAAATTATGTAAAATATCTCTCAGGAAAACTACAAGATCAAAATCACCAAACATCTTTACGGGGTTTAATCAGGTCCAAAAATAGCTAATAAAATTTAAAAAAAACAGTATTTGCACTTCAAGCATCAGGGTGTTATCAACCACCCTGTATATTGCTGCCGGGCAGCTTTGCCTGGCTCAATGGCAAGAAGGGGTGGGAGAGGATTTTAAAGAAAGAAAGGGTATGTATCTTATGCAATCATTTATCAGATTACAGGCGCGGGAGATATTATTGTTGATCTGTATTATTACTTGTCCGCATGCGGCGGGAGGACAATTCATACAGTAAAATCCCCGCGGCAACGGATACGTTAAGAGACCCAATACTGCCTTTCATTGGTATGGAAACAAGCACATCGCTTGCCTTCAGTATTTCGGGACTTACCCCCCTGTCTTCTGAACCCATGATAAGTACTGACGGTCCGCTGAGATCAGCAGAACCCGGATCACTGCTCCCCTTTTCCGAGGCGCATATTATTTTCAGACCTGAATCTTTAAGGAAATCCAGGGTTTTCATAATACTTTTTATCCTGGCTACGGGGATCTTGTTCAGGGCCCCGGCCGATGCTTTAACGGCTTCCGCATTAATGCGGGCCGAACCTTTTTCAGGGATTATGATACAATCAACTCCAAAGCACTCAGCACTGCGGGCAATGGCTCCGAAATTCCCTACATCCGTGATGTTATTCAGGATCAGGAGAAAGGGTTCGCGGCCTGATTCATAAATACCGGGAAGCATTGAATAGATATCGTGGTATTCAATTTCCGATATCCACGCAATTACCCCCTGGTGATTTTTCCGGCTTACCCTGTTGAGTTTTTCAACAGGTACCAGCTGGTAGGGTATTGAATGATCTCTGACTGCCTGCATTAATTCAAAATACAGAGATCCCCTGAGTCCCTTCCTGATGATCAGCCTGTCAATGTTTTTACCTGAAGCGATTGCTTCGAGAACAGGTCTTAAACCATAGATATAATCACTGTTTTCTTTCATCCTAAATACCTGAGGGATTATCCAGCCTGAACACTATTCCCGAACGCCAGCTTCGTATAGCCTCATCCCAGTAGGATGTCACACTCTCACTCCTTATAAGTATATAATCATTGCTTGCGAACGGGTTTTCCCTGTTGTTAAAGCTGAAATAAAGAAAGTCATCCTCTACTTTAAACCTCATTCCCCAACCTTTACGGACCTCTTTTTTCTGGTAGCCCCAGCGTTCACCGCCAGGTGTTTTGTATACCTTATCAGGTGGTCCGTAAATTATGTATATCATTCCCCTGTCGGTTCGCCATCCTTCCTTGTACGATGTGAAGAAATAATTGGCATAAAGAACACGGTTGTAGTATATTCTTATTAATTCGCGTGAGCGTTCAACATTTCCCGTTATGTCAAGCCAGAAATCATCAAGGGCCACTTTGACCCGGTCGCTGTTTTTCATTTCCCTTACCTGGTCTTCATTGGCAAGGTATATCAGAGGATCTATCATGGATTCAGGCTCAGACACGCCTGGAAATTCATTGCCGAAATTAAAAACGGGGAAGCCCTCTGTCCTGTTGGTGTCGGTGGTGCACATATATATACCCCTCCGGGGGAACATAAGAGGCAGTGTGTCTGAATAAGCAAGTGCTACAATGTCTTCAGGCTCGGTGTTAATGCCCCTGGCTGGTATCAGCATCGATGGCGGAATGGGGCTCGCATCCTCCGGCTTAAAGTACATTATAAAGAGGCTGTCGGTTTCATACCTGTATAAGAGGTTGATAAATTCATTTGGTCGGAGAACAGGGTTAAACAACTCTATCTTGTTAAAATGTCCACGTACCCTGAAATTATTCCTGCTTAGTTCAGATGTCTTGTCAAAAGGCAGATGTGAATGTATACGGGTATCCCTGATCAGATCCCTTATAACAATCTCCGCCTCGTATTTTGATCCGGATGAAGCCTGCATGGGTATGGTATATGTATATTGCCTGTGGCGCTCTTCTTTCCTTACGCTGACTTTATAAAAACCGGTGTCAATGGGCACGCGGCCCTGCGACATGTCAAACAACCTGTAAATAATAGCCAGCTCGGCTTTAGGGACACCTTCCGGGTTGGCTTCGCTGAAATAGAGGTCATTGGTGAAAAACTTGATGGTCAGTTCCGATAAATCATTACTTGCATTATATATCTGGTACCTTGGGTACATGGGATTTCTCAGGGGATTATAAAGGTAAGAGAGATCCCTCGTGTCAGTCTCTTCCTGCTGTACAGTGGCACAGGATACCATAATGAAAATACCTGTTAGAGTAAGAAATATATTTCTGATCCGGACCATTGCGATTATTTGTTTGGTAAAAATAGCAAACTTTCTTCTTTTATTCTTTACGGCTGATCCTCAACCGGCATAATTCACTGGTGTTATTTGTCCTTATTATCGCCCTTCAGGCGTTCCAACTCGATGGAGGCCTTTTCCCAGTTAATCATTTCTTTGTATATCAGCCGGTTAATTTCTTCGTACTCTTTGAAAAAAGCGTTATCCGAAATCCCTGTGTCATGGGCTGCCAGCCTCGCATCCATGCCGGCTTTGGTGTTTTCCAGCCTGCTTATCTGCTCCTCAATGCCCGTGAGCACTTTCTGCTTCTTTCTTAATTCTTTTTCATATTCCTTTTTCTGCAGATATTGAACCTTATTCCCTGGTTTCTTTTCTTTTTGTGCCTTTGCAGACTGGACATCCTTCTCTTCAATGGCTTTCAGGTTCTCAATCTTTCTTTTCTCCAGGAATTCATAAACACCACCATTAAATTCCCTTATCTTTTTATTCCTGAACTCGTAAATTTTTTCAGCCAGGCCGTCCAGGAAATCCCTGTCATGAGACACAACAATTAATGTGCCATCATATTTCACCAGTGCTTGCTTAAGGATATCCTTTGATCTCATGTCAAGATGGTTTGTAGGCTCGTCAAGGATAAGCAGGTTATAAGGCTCGAGGAGTAATTTTATAAGTGCAAGCCGTGATCTCTCTCCACCTGAAAGCACGCTGACCTTCTTGTCAATTTCTTCACCGCTGAAGAGAAAAGCTCCCAGTATATCCCTTATTTTGGTCCTGATCTCACCCCTTGCAACATTATCTATGGTCTGGAAAACAGTGAGCGATTCATCCAGCAGTTCATCCTGGTTCTGGGCAAAATAGCCAATATTGAGATTATGACCTTTTTTGAGCTTGCCCCGGTAGTCCAGCTCCCCCATAATTATTCGTGCAAAAGTGGTTTTTCCCTCACCGTTGCGTCCCACGAAAGCGATCTTTTCCTGCCTTTCAATAATAAAGTCAATATCGCGAAGGACCTCATGCCTGCCGTAACTTTTTGACAGGGTTTCTGCTTCGATTACTATCGTACCCGACCTTGGGGCCGGTGCAAATTTTATGGTGATGGCTGAAGCATCTTCCTCTTCTATTTCTATACGATCAAGCTTGTCAAGTTTTTTAATCCTCGACTGCACCTGCACCGCCTTCGTGTTCTTATACCTGAACCTTTCTATGAATTTTTCATTATCCCCGATCATCTTCTGCTGGTTCTTCCAGGCGGCGAGCTGGTGTTCCCTCCTTTCTTTTCTCAGTTCCACGAATTTTGAATAGGAAACCTTGTAATCATAGATTTTACCGAGTGACAGCTCAAGAGTGCGATTGCATACATTGTCGAGGAATGCCCTGTCATGAGACACCACTATTACAGCACCCGGATATGAGAGCAGGTATGATTCAAGCCACTGTATAGATACAATATCGAGGTGATTGGTAGGTTCATCAAGCAATATCACCGAAGGTTTTGCAAGCAATATCTTTGCCAGTTCAATTCTCATTCGCCAGCCTCCGCTAAGGGTGGAGCTGGGCTGATCGAATTGCCTGCGCTCAAAACCCAGTCCTGTCAGTGCCTGTTCAGCTTCAGCCATGTACCTGTCGCCTCCCCTGATACGATATTGCTCCTGCAGATCAGTAAGGCGGTCGCAGAGACCGAGGTACTCATCCGAGCTGTGATCTTCACGTGCAGATATCTGTTCGCTTACATGGGCCATCTTCTTTTCCATTTCCTTCAGGTCATGAAAGGCTTTCAGTGTTTCATCCATGATGCTCGTGTCATCACTCAGCTTCATCTGCTGGGGGAGGTAACCCGTTGAAGAGCCGGAAGTAATTGCCAGGCTGCCTGATGATGGTTTCATCTTACCATGAATGATCCTTAGCAGGCTTGTTTTGCCTGCCCCGTTCCTGCCTGTCAAACCAATCCTGTCCCTCGCGTTAATCATAAAGGAAACACCCGAGAACAGTTCAAACCCGCCAAAAACAACACTTATATTGTCAACAGATATCATCAAATACAACTTTCTGGTGATTTGCAAAGATAGTAAAGTAAAATTTCATGTTCGGTGGCAGTGAAACGATATATCCCACGCCGGCAGCCAGCAGTCCTGAAGCTATTTTTCTCCGTAATTAATATATTTGCATTATATTTATCGGTTAAAGCCAAACGCTTGTTGTTACATGAACGAGGGAATGAGAGATTTCGATTCTGTTCTATTTGCCCAGGCAATGGACGAATACCTGTCAAGCCTGCGGTATGCAAGCATGATACAGCGCTCATTGATGCCCGACACTTCCTTCCTTTCAGGAATACTGAAGGATCACTTTATATTCTATCTTCCGAAAGATTACGTCAGCGGTGACTTTTACTATGCTTATCAGAATGCAGGATACACAATAATAGCCGCCGGTGATTGTACCGGTCACGGGGTGCCGGGTGCCCTGTTGTCAATACTGGGCATTAGTTTCCTGAATGAGATATTGCAGTCAAGATCAGTGCCCCGGGCCAACAGGATACTCAACAGGATGAGGGAAAAGGTAATGGATGCCCTAGATCAGAGAGGGAAGGACTATGAGCAGAAAGACAGTATTGACATTGCTTTGTGTGTATATGAGCCTTACAGGTCGGTTATTCAGTTTGCAGGGGCTAACAGACCGCTGATCATGGTAAGTGACGATAAGCTGAAAGAAATTAAACCCGATAAAATGCCGATAGGTGTGGCTCCGCTGGAAGAGGTCTCATTTACAAATCACAGGATAGATGTGAAGCCGGGTGACCGTTTTTATATGTTCTCTGATGGTTACCCTGACCAGTTCAGTGAAGAAACAAACAAAAAGTTCAAAATAAAAAACTTCAGGCAACTGATTTCTTCTATATCAGGCTGGAGTATGGACAGGCAGAAAGAGCATATCGAAAATATCTTTAACGACTGGAAGGGTAGTGCCATCCAGGTAGATGATGTGCTAGTAATGGGTTTTGAAATCTAAAAGAAAATATGAGATTAAAAGCTTTCCGTATAGAAAATTTCAGATCGATAGTCGACACCGGCATGCAGAGCATTTCACCGGATAATATAACCTGCCTGATCGGGCAGAACGAGTCGGGAAAGACTTCAATACTGGAAGGTCTGGAAGTCTTTTCATCGGGTGTTATCTCGGAGGATGTGCTGAGAAGTGACCTTTCCTTGCCAAGGGTTACCTGCAAATTTGAAATTCCTGCAGATTACCTGAAAAACAAACTGCACCCGGTGAACGACGATTTTGATAAGCTTGTGTCTTCACTCAGCAGCATTACTCTTACCAGGTCATGGAGAGCCGATCTCGAATCGCAGATGGATATCGGCGGACAGCTCCTGGAATATATCGAACTCCTTGAAAATGACAGGAAGAAGGAATTAAATGTCATTGTTGAAAAAATTGAAGCTTTCTGCTCTGAACTTGACAAAGCACGGGCGAAAAAGGACAGGCTTACAGATACACTGAATGAAATACAGGCAAGACTGGATGAGCATCCGGCAAGGGGAGGAGGCATCAAATTGTTCAGGAAGAAGAAGACCAATATAAAGGATGAAGCTGATAATACCATAAATGATCTGAATGAATCCCTTAAAGAAACCCGTGAAGAACTCAACACTGTAAATAAATACCTTGAGGACAATTCTTCTCTTATCAGGGTGGCCGACGACAGGTCGAAAACCATTAGCGAACTTGACTCTGCAAATAAAAAACTTGATGATATATCAATAAGGCTGGAGGAGAGGCACCAGACCATGACCTTACTGTCGGGTCCATCTCTTGAGGAACTGTCACATGGTGAATGGGAGAAAGTCCTTAAAGAATATAAAACAACTGTAAGTAAAAAGGAAAAGCTTGAAAAGGAACTGGACCTGAAAACAATGTTCTGCGGCTTTGTTTTTGACGGTCTTGATGAAGAAGAGGCGGGACTTAAACTTAAAAAGATAGAAGACGGGAGGAGACTTGAATACAAAGCACGCGACCTGGGTGAGATATTTGCTGCTGACTGTCCTCATTTTGAGATGTTTGAAGATTTCGGGAGCCTGCTTCCCAATCGCATTGATATGGAAGACCTGGTGTCTGATAACCAGAATGTTGAAGGTTATAAGGCAGCCAGGAATTTTCTTGTCCTGGCCGACCTGGATTATACCTTCTTTCAGCAACCCTCATCAAGGATACTTAAACAAAAAATCGAGAACCTTAATAATAAACTGACTCTTGACTTCCAGGACTTCTGGCAGCAATATGTGGGAAGGCATAATAAGATAAGGATAAATTTTGAACTTGACCACTACAGTACCAATCATGGTGAAAAGGCAGGGAAACCTTACCTTGAGTTCTGGGTAAAGGATGAAGGGGAACGCTTGTATCCAAAACAACGCAGCAGGGGAGTGAGATGGTTCCTTTCATTCTACCTTGAGCTGATGGCTGCATCCCGTATGGGTAAAAAACACCTTATCCTGCTGGTCGACGAACCGGGTGTGAGCCTGCATGCACGAGCCCAGGAAGATGTGCTTAAAGTATTTGAAGATATTAAGGATAATATCCAGGTAATATATACAACACATTCTCCTCATCTTGTGGATATAAATAAATTGCACAGGGTGCTGGCAGTTCAGAGGGATGACCTGGCAAATCACAGGTCCACTACAGTAATTCTCGATGCAGCACGCCTGGGCGATGCATCACCGGACACCCTCTCACCCCTGCAGAGTATTATGGGTAACCCGGTGGGTGACCAGGAATTTTCTGCAGATAAATACAATATCATTGTAAATAATGTGGGTACATTTTACATGATGAATGCTGCCGTGAAGCTTACCGGCTATAAAGGAAGGATGCATTTTATCCCTTCCACTGATTCATCATCAATTCCGCTGATGTGTAATATACTGATGGGTTGGGGAATGAAGTTTGCAATACTGCTTTTCCATAACGATAAGGAGATAGAGGTAGCCAGGCAGCTTGAAAAAATGGTTTTTGCCGATAAACCAGGTGAAAATGAAAATATTGTTATTATGCCCGAGGCATTCATGAATGCGGAAGACCTCCTTTCAACCCTGGATTTCAAAAACCTTATACTCAAAGCCAGGGAGGGAATAACGGTATCTAATTCTGAACATATAAGTATCAATGACCTGCCCAGGAACTTCCTGCTGAGTAAATTCCTGAGCGACGTAAACAAGGGGAAAATTACCAGGTCAGATCTGGATGAAGAATCAAAAGAGAACCTGATGCTCCTTGTCAATATACTGCAGAAGTTCAGATAAGCAAAAAATCCCTGTCGTCCGCAGCCAAAACAAAGAATTGGTATTAAGCATGATACATGTGCCTGGATCCATTGCCAGGGTCAAAACATCCTGTCAGTCTCTCCTGTAAACAGGGTAGATGTCTTTCGGTATATTTTCATACTCAATAATTGTCAGGTCGGCCGGACCGAGACCCGGTGCATCCACTTCATATATAGCCCCGGCCAGTCCGTTCTCATAGAAACCTCTCCTGAAGTGCACCCGCGATTTGAGCGAAATAATATCTATATCATTTATATCAAGGCCCATAGCTCCAAGTATACGGGTGTCGGTTACCTGGTGCAGTTCCGGGGTAATAATTACGGTGTTATTCTTTCCGAATCTTATCACTGCAGCCTTTTCATACCTGCCATAGCTGTCGAAATATTCAAGCGTCCCTTCTATTGCAACCGGCTCCCCGGCATATTCGTCGGCATATCCTCCAACCAGTGCATCAACCCTGCTACCGGTCTTTGCCTCCGACTTCTCCAGTTGCTCTATTAATTTCCTGTCGGCTATTGTGGCTATGCAGAAATTTTCAGCACCCTGCCTTATTAGTTCGGCCAGTATGTGACTTGAGTTGCCCGTACGGTCGCTGTGATCGGCTATCACCACCGGCGTTTTTCCTTCTTTTGCCGCTTGTATGCTCAGCCCTACCCCTTCAACCGGTCCGGGTAATTTTTTACCTGCAAAGTCATGCCTCACCCTCCAGATATATTCACTCATATCATCGGCTATACTGTCAGCCAGTTCACGGTCATTGTTTGTTATGACCATAACCGTTGCTCCAACGTCAGGTACATCAGCGTAGGCAAAGCCAAAAGCAACCGAGACATAAACACCCGGCACACGGTCCTCCCATCGCCTGGCCCTTTCCATTATTTCCATGGCCGGTGATACGCCTGTACCCTGGTATACACTTGGCGTTATTACACCCGGTTTCCTTGTGGCCATGACCGGGATATAATCGCCCCTGAGTGTATTTACCATGAGCCTGGCCGCCCTGGCTCCCTGGTGATAAGTGTCGTAATGAGGATACCTTTTTATAATTATGACACCTGTTGCTGCATCAGCAAGTTCATGGTCTTCATTGGCATGCAGATCGAGGGTTACAATTATCGGGATATCACCTGCAACTTCCCGCAGCCGCCTGACTATCTCCGCTTCAGGTTTAGGTATTCCGCTAACTGCCATGGCTCCGTGCAGCGAAAGATAAATACCATCGTAAGGGCCATTATTAATAATATCATCCTGCATGGCCATGGTGTATTTATCAAAGGCTTCCTGCGTTATCCAGCTTCCCGATGATCCACCAACAGCATCCCTCGGCGATGTTATTCCTTCAAGTTGCACACCACCGTATTCATGGATACGGTCGACGAACCCTCTTATATAAGAGTCAGCATGCAATACTTCGTCGCCCTGGAGAGGGGGACCGTAATATTCAAATTCCTCAATGCCGGTGGGCCTGGGACAGAAAGTGCATGTTTCGTGCGAGAAAGTGGCTATGCCAATCCTGAAATCTTCTTTT
>JBNJHQ010000110.1:0-9225 GCA_051748705.1 Bacteroidota bacterium
GTCCCGGCCGACTTCTTCAACAGGCAGGGTAATTACGCCTCGCAGAAATTTATCGATTATATGAAACCCCTGGCAGGCGAATTGCCTGAATTTGTTGAGCTTGAAAAAATAAAACCACGTTAAAAACTTGCAGATATGCCTACTGAATTCAATAAAATTGCCCTTTCTCTGCATGCACACCCCGACGATGCTGAAGCATGGAACGCGGGTGCCCTCAAATTGCTGAAAGATAAGGGATATAAAATAATTATTGCTACATTGACGGCC
Source organism: Bacteroidota bacterium (assembly GCA_051748705.1). Lineage (GTDB taxonomy): Bacteria > Bacteroidota > Bacteroidia > Bacteroidales > VadinHA17 > UBA9300. The sequence continues at coordinate 268 of JBNJHQ010000110.1, forward strand.
GGACAGATGGGCGGCTGCAACATGAATATGAAGGAAACAGCTGAAATAAGGGAACAGGAGGCTAAAAAAGCAGCCTCGGTGCTCGATGCCGATTATTACTGCCTTGGTGGTGAAGACGGATTTCTCTTCGATACCAGGGAGATGAGGCTGAAAGTGATCTCTCTCATGAGGAAGGTAAGGGCAGGTGTTGTCTTCACTCACCTTCCCTGTGATTACCATGCTGACCACCGGATAACAGCCAATATTGTGGAGTCGGCTGCCATGATCTCTTCCCTTGATCCCGTACCTGTGGACGAAGATCCCCTCGAGGTTACACCGCTCCTGTACCACACATCGCCCCTTACCCTCAGCGATCCCCTGGGATCCAGGATAGCCGAACCGCATTTCTATGTTGATGTTAGTTCGGCAATAGAAACCAAGAAACAGATGCTTGAATTCCATGTATCACAACAGGACCTGATGCGGCATATGCATAAAATGAATGACTTTTTTGGCTATGTGCTGCAGGGTAATAAGGACTATGGTAAGGATGTGAATATTGAATATGCGGAAGTATACTGGCAGCATATGGGCGGAGGATTCCAGAAAGAAGGACAGATACAGGAAGACCTGGCAGATTTTATAATTCATAACAAAAAAATAAAGTAGTGAAATGAACCTTAAAGAAAGCTCTTACAACAAGTATGCCCTGGTGAGGGAAATGATGGAAACATCAGAAGTCATCAAACGCTTCGACCACTCTGAAATAAGCAGATTCGCGAAAAAGGTAAAAGAGAAAAAAGCCCTGTTCCTGACAGGTGAAGGAAGCAGCAGGATTTTCCCTGCCAAGAGGATGATCTATGACCTCCTGCGCAGGGGACTTGAGCTCAGGGCCTTTACCGATGGTGCAACACAGGCACTTGAATATGACCTGTCTGCCTTCAGCGTCTTCGGTGCATCAAACTCCGGGCAGACAAAGGAAATAATAAGGCTGTTTGACAAACTGAAAGGTGCAGGTCATAACCACAGGTTTGGCCTTACTGCCAACAGGGATACAAAGCTCGAAAAGATATCCGTCGATACGCATGTGCTTAAATGCGGGAAGGAAGATGCCGTGGCTGCCACAAAATCAGTCTTCGAACAGGCTCTCTTCTATGATGCATTGCTGCATGGTGTTGCCGGGCAGGAGATGGAAGGGCTGGATGAACTGTCAGGAATGGTGGAAGAAGCTATGACACTGAATATCGGAAGTGGAATAAGCGATATCATCAGCAGGGCAGGGATCATTTATTTTGCCGGGCGTAATAACGGTGTGGCTGAGGAACTGACTCTCAAGACCAACGAGATTACAAGGAAAAAATCTGAATTCCTTGAAGGCACCTATGGTGTGCATGGCATCGAAGAAGTGATGAATCCGGGCGAAGTGGTGATATGGATTAATCCCTTCCCCGATGAGATGGCCAAGTTTGATGAATGCCTGGTAAAAGGTGTTGGAGTGAATATTATTGCCGTAGCACCGGCGGAGACACCCTTCCCCACCATTATTATCCCCGACGGCAAACAATACAGTGAATACGTGGAGCTTGCCGCAGGCTGGAATATCCTGGTTGAAACAGGAATTAAGCTCGGCATCGATCTGGATAAACCCGAGAGGGCACGCAAGGTGGGTAATGAGTATACAGGAAATTGACGGCAGCTTTTTATCCTTTGGGATCAATGTGTTATATTTGGCTCTTCAGGGAAAACCCTGCTTAAACTGACTGCAATGGCTAAAAAACAACTGGCTGTCGGGATAGATATCGGTGGAACAAATACCGTTTTTGGTCTGGTCGACAGGAATGGCACCATTATCTCCGAAGGATTGATCAAGACAAAAGAGTTTGAAGATATCGAAGTCTTTGTCGCCGCCCTTTATGAAAAAATAAATGTGCACCTCCGCCGGCTGGATAATACCATTGAATTGCTGGGCTATGGGATAGGTGCACCGATGGGTAACATCAATAACGGCACCATCGAGTATCCTTCAAACCTTCCCTGGAAAGGGATTATCCCCCTTGCTGAATTTTTCAGGAGACACACAAGCCTGCCGGTGACGGTTACCAATGATGCCAATGCCGCCGCCGTCGGAGAGATGATCTATGGCGGGGCAAAGGGCATGAAGAATTTTGTGGTGATAACCCTTGGGTCGGGACTGGGAAGCGGCTTTGTCGTTGACGGCAAGCTGGTGATCGGCGCCAATGGTTTTGCCGGTGAAATTGGTCATACCGCCATCAGGCCCGGGGCCTCCAACAGGATGTGCGGCTGCGGAAGGAAAGGCTGCCTCGAGACTTATGTCTCAGCCTCCGGTATCAAGCGAACGGTCCTGAAAATAATGGCAGACAGTATGGTCGACAGCGAACTGAGGGAAGTCAGTTTCAATGAGCTTAATTCAAAAATAATACATGATGCAGCCCTCAGGGGCGATCCCATAGCACTCGAAGCTTTTGAGCATACAGGCAGGATGCTTGGATTTAAACTGGCTGACGTGGTGGCCCACACAAATCCCGAAGCTATTTTTCTCTTCGGTGGCCTGGCCCTTGCCAAAGACCTTATCTTCGAACCTGCCCGTGAATATATGGAAGAACACCTGCTCAGCATCTACAGGGGCAAGGTGAAATTGCTGCCATCGCAACTAAGCACACAGAATGCAGCGGTGCTCGGTGCCAGCTCACTTGTATGGACCAATAAGGAATTTTAAGTATGAATATATCCATGACTAATTTCCCCGAAATACTGAATTATATCCTTGGGATACTGTTCATTATCCTTGTGTTCGCACTTGCCTATGCATACCTCAAACCACACAGGATGCACAGGGAATTTCCCGTTTCAACACTCTTCCTGAAAATAAGCTACCTGGTCTATATGCTGGTCCTGCTGGTGATAATCTACCTGTCAAGCCTGGTGAAGGGAGGTATGAGCGAAGTGTTCCTCGGCATTGAGTTTTTTGCCTTCCTGCTGGTACTCTTTGTGCCCACCATAGGGATCTTCGCACGTAAGCTTGGACAGTTCAGGAAAAACAGGCAAAATTACTACTACTTCTTTACGCTGGTTAATGTCCTCAGCATCATAGCACTGCTTGTTATGTACACAATCTGACAACACCCCTGCCGGTTGCCCATGGGGCTTTTTCTTCACCGGCACCACCTGCCCGCACCCCCGAAGTCTTTAGTTAGCGCTCTTTCGTCTCTTTTAATCTTTTTTTTTCATACATTTACACTATAACCTAAAAAACCGGCACATGATAAAAGAAAGACTTATTGGCTACTTCGAAGACAGTATCAAAAAGAACTGGGATATCGAAGCATTATCAAATTACCAGGGCGAGGGCTATACCTATAAGGAAATAGCTGCCAGCATGATCAAGCTGCACATGATATTTGAAGAAGCAAATATTCAACAGGGCGATAAAATATGCCTGATAGGCAAAAATTCTGTTCACTGGTGTATCGTTTACCTGGCTGTTGTGTCCTATGGAGCGGTGATCGTTCCACTGCTGCCCGACTTCAAGTCTGAAGACATGATGAATCTGATCAATCATTCTGATTCGAAGATGCTCTTTGTTGATGAAGCCATACTAAAGGACCTGGATTATGAAAAGATGCCGGCTGTCAATACGGTATTGTTAACCGAGAATTTTACCGTTGCTGATGGAAGGGATGAGAAAGTAAAAAGAATGGTGGCCGGTATAGATAAGATATATGCTGAGAAATACCCCCACCTGAAGCCGGGGATGATAAAATTCTCAGATATAGACAACGAGGAATTAGCGGTAATATCCTACACAGGTGGTACCACGGGTTTCTCCAAGGGTGTTATGGTGCCACACCGCAGCCTGGCTGCAAACATCAGGTATGCACAGAATAATATGCCGCTCGAGCCGGGCGACGATATTGTCAGTTTCCTCCCGCTGGCACATACTTATGGCTGCGCTTTCGAATTCCTTTTCCCCTTTACCTATGGCTGCCATGTTACAATACTGACAAAAACCCCATCACCGCAGATCATACTGCAGGCCTTCAAGGAGATAAGGCCCAGGCTGATACTTTCCGTGCCCCTGGTTATTGAAAAAGTGTACAAGAAACAGCTCATGCCGGTAATAAACAAGCCGGCCATGAAAGTGCTGCTCGCCATTCCGGGAATTAACAGGATACTGATGAAAAAAATCAGGGATAAACTCTATGAATCATTTGGCGGTAATTTCCACGAGATGGTAATTGGAGGGGCAGCTTTCACTGCCGAGGTGGAGAAATTCTTCCGGAAAATCAAATTTCCCTTTACAGTGGGTTATGGTATGACCGAATGCGGGCCCCTTATCAGCTATGCTTCATGGGATACAACCAAACTGGGTGCCTCGGGCAGGCCGGTGGATACGCTCGAGGTTACAATCGATTCGTCAGACCCGACGAAAGAGATCGGTGAGATAATCCTCAGGGGCGATAATGTGATGCTTGGTTATTACAAAAATGAGAAAGCCACAAAAGAGATTATTGATGAGGATGGATGGATGCATACGGGCGACCTGGGAATAATGGATAAGGAAGGTAATATCTTCATTAAAGGTCGCAGCAAAAGTCTCCTGCTGGGCCCCTCAGGCAAGAATATCTTCCCTGAAGAAATAGAATCGCTCTTCGATACCCGCCACCTTGTGGGCGAAACAGTTGTAACCATGGAAGATAATAAACTGGTTGCCCTTGTATACCCTGATTTTGAACAGATGAAAAAGGATGGTATAGAGGAGTCACAGCTCGCTGAGATATATGAAAATATAAGAAAAGAGATAAATGACAAGCTTCCCTCATATATGAATATTTCAAAGGTGAAAATTCGTGATGAGGAGTTTGTCAAGACACCGAAGAAGACCATCAAAAGGTTTTTATATACCTGATTAACAACAGTGCTTGTCTGATGAGTGTTTTTCACAGGTATCTTATTGTTGTGGCAGGGGGGAAAGGAGTGAGAATGGGTGCAGGCGTGCCCAAGCAATTCCTCCTGCTTGCCGGCAGGCCGGTGATTTTTCACACTATTGCCAGGTTTATTGACTATGACCCGGGCATTGAGCTTATTATTGTCCTGCCCGGGGGAAGTGAAAGCCGGTGGAAGGAATTATGCAGCAAATATGATTTCAGTCGCCCCCATCATATTATCAGCGGGGGTCCGGAAAGATTTGACTCTGTCAGGAACGGCCTTTCACTGGTAAGGCAGGAATCGCTCGTGGCAGTGCACGATGCCGTAAGGCCCCTGGTAAGCCACGGTACAATAGACAGGTGTTTCACCATGGCAGGAAAAAAGGGCAATGCAGTGCCCTTTGTCAGACCCCCCGAATCGATCCGCGAAACAGTCTCCGAAAAGAACAGCCGCCCTCTCAGTCGCGACACCATTGCTCTTATCCAGACACCACAGGTCTTCAGGTCAGATATTCTTCTTACTGCCTATGCACGGAGTTATAGCCCATCTTTTACCGATGATGCCTCTGTGGTTGAGGCGGCAGGACACAGGATCAACCTGGTTGAGGGCAACAGGGAGAACATAAAAATAACCACGGCTGAGGACCTGATGGTGGCAGAGGCTTTTTTTGATCATATGGACGGCAGTCGGGAATAAGCCTGATCATCCTTAGCATATCAGCTTATTTTTCTATCTTGCAAAATCAATTAAACAGTGCTGAATAAAATACTTTTCTGAAATAATACGACCATGAAAAGGGCCTGCGGGCTCACGAAGTAATTTTAAAATTCTATACAGATGAAAAAAGCCTTACTGCCTCTGACATTTTCTCTTTTGTTATTGCTTAACTCATGTGCCGAATTGATGACCGTTCTCAATAGTGCTGCAGGCGGTGCCCCCCTGACCGAGGCCGAAGTTGTGGAAGGTCTGAAAGAAGCCCTCATGACCGGTGCCAGGAACTCCGCGCAGAAACTTGCTCAACAGAACGGTTATTACGGTGATGAGATAATAAAGATCTACCTGCCCGAAGAAGCTTCTGTTATCGTTGAGAATATCTCAAAAATACCCGGAGGCCAGCAACTGGTGGATGATGTAATACTGCGTATCAACAGGGCTGCTGAGGATGCTGCCAGGGAAGTTGCACCCATATTTGTCAACAGCATAAGGCAGATGACCGTAAGGGATGCTTTTGATATACTGCGCGGTGAAAATAATGCCGCAACACAGTACCTGAAGCAAACAACCTATGATGAGCTGTTCAATCTTTACAGTCCCCGCATCCAGTCCTCCGTGGAAAAAGACCTCGTTGGCGGAATATCGACCCAGGACTCATGGGACGCCCTTACAGGCCAGTGGAATAAATTTGCAGGATCACTGGCAGGGCGACTGGCAGGTGTGCACCCGGTGGAAACAAACCTGGGGAATTACCTTACGGACAGGGCCCTCAACGGCATGTTCGTCAAAGTAGCCGCTGAAGAGCTCAAAATAAGGGAGGATGTGAATGCCCGTATATCACCGATACTCAGGAAAGTATTCGGAAGCCTGGATAAGGAGACGGAGTAAAATCCCGGTCAATGAAGGACAGTAATCCCGGAAAAATCATTATCAGCTACCGCGATCTCGATGTGAGGCTAACCCGGCAAGCCGACGAGAATATTCTCGGCCTGCTTGACAATACCACGCTGGGCACCACGGGTGGAATGAGGTATAAGCTCATGGATATCGGGAAGAGGGTAAAAGCCTACTGCGATAATATTCGTTTCGTCTCGCTCTACCTTAAAGGCAGGCTGGCAGGAACAATTGGATTCTGTTACAGGCAGATGCTCAGCAGGGGTGAAAAATGTCACGGTTCATACCTGAGATACCTGGCCTTCCTGCCACGATTCCAGGCTGCACTTAATGCAAAGGCAGGAACAAAACGCAGGGACACGGCAAAAAGAACAGGCAGCTGGAAAGATGAGGTCCTGGCATTCTTCCGCAAACCACACATGCTCGATTTCCCGGGCTATGAAGAGAATGAAAAACACGTGGTATATGCCTACGTGGAAAGCAGGAATGAAAGGTCAAAGAATTTAATACAGCAACTGGGCTTTAAACATATACGAACCTTCCGGACAATTGCCTTCAGCCGTTTTAAGCCACGCCGGTCAGAAGGAGTGAGTAAGCTGCAGGAAGGGGAGAAAGATAGTATGAAAAAACTGCTTGCCTCTTTCTATGCCGGCCATACACTTTACAGCGAGGAGTTCATTTACCATGATGACAGGTACTATGTGATAAGGGAAGATGAAGAAATATCAGCAGGACTGTCAGTGGTGCCCGCATCTTTCAGGCTTGTCGATATGCCCGGGCTCCGGGGAAAGATATTGATGAAAATGCTGCCGGTAACACCCGGCTTTAAGAAGATATTCAGACCTGAAGAGCTCAGGTTCCTGGTCTTTGAAGCTATCTGGTATAAAGAAGGAAGGGAAAAGAGCCTGGAGAAACTTATGGAATCGGTTTGTGCCATCGAAGGATATAATCTCGGACTGACATGGCTCGACAACAGGAGCGGGCTGTATGAACTGACAGCAAAAAAGTTGAATATGGGAGCCCTCAACAGGATGCTCGATGGCAGCCCGGGACTCGTATTTGCCAATTTTATCAATTATACCGAAAAGGAAACGGAAACATACTTTGACTGTCCGGCTTACATCTCCGGCTTTGATTTTACCTGAAAAGCATTGCATTGCCAGGACTTTAATTATTTGCCTTGACCAATAAAAATATTATTCCTAATATTATACTTGCAGCCGACTTGCACGCGGGCTTATTAATATCGAAGCAATCAAAACATCCTGGATGAAAAAAATATACCTGCTACTTATCCAAATGATATAATGAACAGAAAGAAGAATAATATTTAACAGCGATGAAAAAAAGAACAGTATACGTGCTCAGCTGCCTGGTCATAACATCATTCATCATGAGCTCGACAGCACAGGAGAGTGGGGCAGAAAAGGCAGCCAGGATGCAATGGTTCAAAGACGCCAAACTGGGAATTTTCATACACTGGGGTATATATGCCGTGAATGGAATAGATGAATCATGGTCCTTTTACAACGGATATATATCCTATGATGATTATATGAAACAGCTCGACGGCTTCACGGCAGCTGAATATGATCCCGGCCAATGGGCCGGGATCATAAAGAACAGCGGTGCACGCTATGCAGTGCTGACCAGCAAGCACCACGACGGTGTGGCACTGTGGGATAGCAAATACAGCGATCTTAACGTGGTGGATAAGACACCTGCCGGTCGCGACCTTATCAAACCGCTGGTGAAAGAGCTCAGGAAGGAAAAGCTGAAGGTGGGTCTTTATTATTCGGTGCTCGACTGGTCGCACCCCGATTATCCCAATTTCACGGCTGAAAAAAAGAGGTACACTGACGACAGCACCAGGCATGCCGCTTTCACCATATTTAACCACGGGCAGATATCCGAAATAAGCAAAAAATACAAACCCGACCTGTTCTGGTTTGACGGCGACTGGGAACAGGGTGCCGAATGGTGGAAGGCAAAGGAGATACGCCAGATGATACTTGATGATAATCCGGATGCCATTATTAACAGCCGGCTGCAGGGATACGGCGATTATGAAACACCCGAGCAGGGACTGCCCGTAAATGCCCCGGAAAGCGGATACTGGGAGCTGTGCATGACCATGAACGATTCATGGGGCTACCAGCATAACGACAGTAACTATAAAAGCCCTTCGCAGGTCATAAGGATATTCGCCGAATGCCTGTCAATGGGTGGTAACCTGCTGCTGGACATAGGACCAAAGGCAGACGGGAGCATACCCCCTGAGCAGGTGAACATACTGGAAGAAATGGGCAGGTGGACAGGCAAGCACGCTGAGGCGATATATAAAAGCAGGGCCGGACTGCCCCCGGGATACTTCTACGGCCCGTCAACATTATCTGCCGACAGCACCAGGCTCTACCTTTTTTT
>JBNJHQ010000111.1:0-9188 GCA_051748705.1 Bacteroidota bacterium
ATGCTTATTGATCTTTATTCACGGGAGCATGAGAAGACACATTTCATTGCCATGGCCCCCGGCTTGATTGACAGTGGCATGCAGGATTATATATCGGGCTTACCGGAGGAAGTTGATTTCCCGCTGGTGCAAAAGTTAAAGAAGGCAAAAGGGACAGAACAGATGCCCCCGCCTGCCAGGGCCGCTGAGATAGTGGCAGATGCCATTGAAAAGGCTTTAAATTATGAAAGTGGCAGCTTTGTGGATGTAAGGCAGTTATAAGAGCTTTCAATCGCTACAGGCTCTTACGCGGTAAAGAGCACAATAATATTCATCCTTTTATCAGCAGCATTTATCCCCGGATGTGATCATTTTGATGCCGGCATTCTTCATCTCGTTGAGTGCCTCAGCCTCATTGTCTGATTCCGGTTCCACGGCTGCGACAGCATCGCTTATAAGCCAGGTATTAAAGCCGCTGCGCACCGCATCGAGGGCTGTATTTTTTACACAGTATTCAGTTGTCAGTCCCGTTATATACACATCTGTTACTTTTTTATTCAGCAGGTAATCATTCAGGCTCTCATTGGTAGCTTCAAAAGCTGAATAGCCATCATCTTTATTACCCGTTCCTTTATGAAATCCTTTCTGGATTTTGGTAATATTCAGATCAGGATGGAACAATGCCCCTTTGGTTCCTTCAACACAGTGTGGAGGCCATTTATCAAAATGCTTTGTATCGGGTGGATGCACATCGCGGGATGCCACGATAATATCGAAAATATTCATCAGCTTATTGATGACGGGTATTATTTCATTTGCCTTTGGTGCCGGCAGTGCACCGCCGGGGCAGAAGTCATTCTGCACATCAACAATTACTAGCGCTTCCATATTGTATCTTTTAATTTATTTCGCAGATCCATTACTTTCTGGCCTATACCCACCTTATAGATGTGGGGGTTATCAAACCTTTTCGTTTCTGCAGGCACCTGTGCCAGTCTCTCCCCGGCGTATTCAGCCGCTTCACCCAGTGAGCCGGCAACCAGTACCTTACCGCCCTCCATTACTTTTCCTGTTATTTCTTTACAGGGGTATCCGTCAACGCTGCAACTCTTCTCAGCCTGGTAGGGATGGTGGATAATTTTTGGGATTTTTTCGTCAGCCAGTTCAATGCCATCTGCATAGAAGAGGTTTTGACCGTTTACATAACGGTAGATCTTCTTTAATCCCGGGAGCGTGGTTTTAGCAATATTTTCCGATACTTTCATGCTGGGCCTGTCATCGACATGTGTCAGTTTATATACACCATCGAGGGCGCCTTCACCCATGCCTGTCACCAGTGATGTACCCACCCCGAAGGAATCGACCGGTGCATCCTGGTCGAGCAGACTTTTTATAAGGTATTCATCGAGCTGGTTTGAAACCACTATCTTTACATAATCGAGGCCAGCCTCGTTAAGCATTTTACGTGCATTCTTACTCATGTAGGCAAGGTCGCCGCTATCCAGCCTTATACCTGTAAGCCTGTGGTCATCCTTCTCCATTTCCTTTGCCACAGTAATGGCATTGGGCACACCATGTTTAAGGGTATCGTAGGTATCGACGAGCAATATGGTTGAATCGGGGTAGAGACGGGCATATTCCCTGAAAGCATCTATTTCCTTTTCAAAGGTCTGTATCCATGAATGGGCCATTGTCCCGGTCGATTCAAATCCGAACCTGCTGGCACTGAATGCATTTGAGCTGCCGTTAAAGCCGCCTATCATTGCTGCCCTGCTGGCATGAATGGCTCCCAGTCCCTGGGCACGCCTGAGACCGAAATCGATCAGAAGCCTGTCGCCCGCCATCAGTCGCATCCTCGCTGCCTTGGTGGCAATGAGCGACTGGAAGTTAAGGATGTTAAGGATGAGGGTTTCAACAAGCTGTGTTTCAATAATATTGCCTTCCACCCGGAGGAGGGGCTCATTGGCAAAGACTATCTCGCCCTCCCTGGGTGAATATATATTACCGCTGAAGCGGAAAGCTTTAAGGTATTCTATGAATTTACTGTCGAAGCCCATTGATTTAAGGTAGCTGCAGTCTTCTTCACCGAAGTGGTAGTGGCTGATTGTTTCAAGCATGGTATCGAGACCTGCAAAAACAACAAATCCTCCATCGTAAGGATTCTTGCGGAAGAAATAATCAAAATTTGCCCTGGTATCCTTTTTCCCTCCCAGGAAATATCCCTGGGCCATTGTAAGTTCGTAATGGTCGGTATAAAGGCCTGAACTGCTATCTATAAGTGGCATTTTAACTTCGTATTTGTATTATGCTTTTCATCCCAATAAAGGGTAAATGTACAAAGAAACAGGAGAAAAGAGACCGGAGCAGGGAAAATATCAGAAATACCTTTTTTGCCGGCAGGGTAGACGCCCCCGGCAGCCGGACCACCCCCGGCCGGTCAGCAATTAATGCACCGGGTGGCAGTTGGTACGGCTTTAAGTCTTTCAAAGGGAATGGCTTTGTGACAGACGGTGCATATTCCGTAAGAGGTACTGTCGATTCTTTTCAGTACATCATCCAGGATCCTCGCTCTCTGTTTTGCCTTGGCAAGGGCCTGTTCATTGAACTCCTTGCCGGTGTTTTCCTTGGAGGTAAACCAGTCGTTGGCATCTGACTGTACTTCATCGTCAGATACCAGGTCGGTAAGCGAATCAATAGATTCCCTGAGGGTTTGAATTTCCTGCTCTACCCTTTTCCTTATCTCGCTCTTCTCTTCTGCAGTCATTTCAGTGCTTAAAATTGACTCTCCTCGCAGCTAGCTGCGAGGAACCGTCGATTGATTGTTTATTTTATTTGTGCTCGCTAATCCCGAAGTAACTTCGGGGAACCGAGCCTGCGAGCTCGGCGAAGCCAACCGAGCCTGCGAGCTCGGCGAAGCCAATGCGCTCGCGTAATTCAAAATTAGAAAAAATTCGTATCACCAGGTTTATATTCTCATATTAAAAATTTACCCGCAGGGAGCTAGGGGTTAGCTGTTCATTTTTTATTTTAATACATGCATTAGATTTACGAACAATTTTGCGTGCAACTTGTTTCTTTTCATTGGATGTGTCTTATCCTGCCAGCTTATAATTGTTTATCTTTAAATATTATGAATCCAAATAATATGATAACCAGGTTCGTTTTCACTTTGCTCTTGACGTTTATATTTGGTGCCTTTGCTGCCGGGCAGGACACAATTCTGACAATAAATAAGGCTGTGGAGTCAGCATACGACAAGAACAGCATCCTGCAGCAAATGAGAGCAGCATTAAGGCAGGAAGAGCAAAGCTGGAGAACCCAGACCGGCATAGGATCACCCGAGATAAGCTATTTCAGGGAAGGCATCCAGAAGGGACCGGAAGATCTTTTTGATGAGCAGCGGATGGCCATATCACAGGAGATTGATTTCCCGCTCACAATAGTGTACCGGCTAAAAGCGGTAAAACAGTCTGTTCTATCCCTTGAATACCAGGTAAAAGCGCTGGAACGGCAGATAAAAACTGAAGTAAAGAGCAATTATATTGAAGTTATTTATGCCCTCTATCTGCAGGAATCAAGAGAGAGGCAAATGGAGATAGCAAGCGACCTTTACAATGCGGTTTATACAAGGTATGAGATAGGTATGGCTACAGGTGTTGACCTGGCGAATGCCGAGTTACAGATGGAGCAGGCAAGGAATGACCTTGATGAATCTGAATGGATACTTCATAAGGCAAGGTATGCACTATTCTATACAATGGGATTAGCGGAGGAAGAACAGTTATATACAATTGAATTCAGTGATACACTCAGAGCCGAAAATATTGAGATAAGCCAGATCCAATCGCTCCAGCTAAAGGAAGAACAGCCTGAATATCTTTCTGTGGAACATGAGCTTAATGCAGCTATGTACACTCTCAGGGAAGCTAAAAGTAATATCCTGCCCGATATCCGGCTCAGCCTTTACAAACAGGATTTTGGTGAAGGATATAATTACCGTGGCTTTGAGGTGGGATTAAGTATCCCTCTCTGGTATCCCCTGGAACAGAAGGGAAAAGTCCGCCAGGCTGCTGCACGCATGGATGAACTGGGATGGAAACAGAATGAAGTCAGCTTGAACATGAAGAAGCAGATTGAATATGCATGGCATAATTACTCGGTGAGCAGGGGTATTATTCAGAGGTATAACGATACAATGAAGGATAAGGCTGCCAGCCTGAGATCAATGGCACTGCGATCGTACCAGCTGGGCGAGATCGATCTGCTGAACCTGCTTAATGCCCAGCAAACCTATATTGACAGTGACCGGAGATACCTTGAAGCTTTGCGTGATTATTTCCTCCAGCTTGTTGCACTCGAAAAATATATGGATACGGACCTGGTTTATTAGATATCCTTAAAATGATTAAACGAATGAAGAACATTATAGCATTATTAGTTGCAATTCCCCTGATCGTGGTGGCTGCATCATGTAATAAGAGTAAAAACCTGGAAGACAGACCTGCGGCCGGGATTGCAGATATTCCGCCTTCAATCCGACAGGGGACAGACAGTCTTGTTCTTATAAGCCTGACAGAACAGCAGCAGGCTGATCTGGGCATTAAAACAATCATGATCGAAAAGAACCGGGAGGCCTATCCCCTCACAGTGCCGGGAGTGGTTTTTAATGACCCCGAACATACAAGCATCATCAGTGCTCCGATAAACGGGCAGGTAAGCAGCATAAATAAAAGAGAAGGTGAATGGGTGAACAAAGGAGAGGAGCTGTTCAGGATACAGAGCCTGGAGTTTGGCACAATGGTATCTGAATACCTGATTGCCTATGCTGAAGAGAAATACCAGAACAACAGGCTTAAGCGGATCAGACAGCTTGTCAAAGAAACAATAAGCTCGGAAAGTGAGCTGGAACAGGCCCTGGCCGATTATAACAGGGCGGAGGTGAGTTCAAGGGCAGCTTATTCCAGGCTCAGGGCAGTTGGTGTATCGGAAAGCGAAATTGCCTCTTTTACCGGATCTGATGATATTAACCCTGTGCTGAGGATCTATTCCCCGATAACGGGAGTTGTTGAGAAGAATTTCATTGAACCCGGTCAATCGGTCAATGCCCTGGAAAATCTTTCGCGTATACTGGATAACAGGGTGGTGCTTATACGCGGCTACCTTAATCCCGATGATGCAAGGCTCGTCAAGCCGGGAGATAAGCTTAGCATCAGCAGGAGGGAAGATCAAAGTTTCATAATGGAAAATACCATCTCTTCAATTAACCCGGGGCTTGATGAAAACAGCATGTCTGTTGTGGTTAATGTTTATGTGCAAACTGTTGACGGATGGCCAAAACCGGGTGAGAACGTACGGTTGACCATTCTCACTTCTGCAGAGCAGGAGATAATAAGGATACCCTTTGAAGCACTCACCTATGACGCTAATGATGCGGTGGTATTTGTAAAAAAAGATGATGGACTATATGAGAAACGGATTATCATAGTTGCTGATATAGGTGAAGGCAGTGTGTTTGTCAGGGAAGGACTGTCGCCGGGAGAAGAGGTGGCCGTTTCACAGGTCTTCAGCCTTAAGGCTATATCACGTTTCGATATAATATCAGAAGAATAATCAGTTCAATATTTTTAAAAAAAGCTAATGCTCAAACAGCTTATTAATTTCAGCGTCAGACAAAAATATGTAGCTCTTTCATTGGTGATACTGATGGCGGTGGGTGGATATTTTTCTTTGACACAGTTACCGATAAATTCATTACCTGACGTTACCCCGGTACAGGTGCTGGTCATAACAAAGTCGGGCAGATATTCACCTTACGACGTTGAACGGCTGGTGAGTTATCCCATTGAAACGTCCATGAACGGTTTGCCCGATGTGGCGGAGGTAAGATCGGTGTCGCAGTTCGGTCTCTCGGCAGTAACGGTTGAGTTTGATGAAGGTACCGATATATATTTTGCAAGGCAGATGGTCAGTCAGCGTTTGCAGGCCTTATCCGGAGAAATGCCTCCGGGAGTATCCAGTCCACAGCTGGGACCAATAACAACGGCACTGGGCGAAATCTACCAGTACGTTGTAACAGGGGAGAACAAATCACTTACTGAATTAAGAGAGATACAGGACTGGCTGATTGCCCCACAGCTTAAAGTGGTCAGGGGAGTAACCGAGATAAACTCTTTCGGGGGATTCGTAAAACAGTATGATGTGATAGTACAGCCCGGCCGGCTGAGGATGTATGGCCTGGGTATCTCGGATGTTGTAATGGCCATTGAAGAGAATAACAGTGTGTCAGGAGGCAACTACCTTGAGCATAATAAGGAGCAATATATAATCAGGGGTTTTGGTCAGATCAATAAACTGGAAGATATAGAGAACATAATAGTGGCCAACCGCGACAATAAGCCGGTCTTTATCAGGGACCTTGCCCAGGTAAGAAGTGGCACCCAGATACGTCAGGGAGCTGTTACGCAGGATGGTAAAGGTGAGGTGGTTACAGGTATTATTATGATGCTCCGCGGAGGGAACGGCAGGAAGGTGATAGCCTCGGTGGAAGAAAAAATAGATGAAATAAACGCAGGCCTCCCGGAAGGTGTTAAGATTGAAAAATTTTATGACCAGTCAGAACTTATTGAGAGAACAACCGAGACAATTTCCATAAACCTGCTTGAGGGTGGCTTCCTGGTGATAGTTGTCCTGCTGCTGATGCTGGGTGAAATATCGGGTGCACTGATAGTGGCAATGGTCATCCCTCTGTCAATGCTGTTCGCCTTTATCGGAATGCGCGAATTCGGTCTGGCTGCCAACCTTATGAGCCTGGGTGCAATAGACTTCGGGATGGTGGTTGACGGATCGGTTGTGATGGTCGAGAATATCGTCCAGAAACTGCGAACGGAAAAGGGTAAGGATAAAAGCGAGATTATCAGGCTGGCTGCCCACCAGGTTGTCAGACCCATCTTTTTCGGCGTGCTGATTATCCTTATGGTATATGTTCCTATTATGACTTTCAGCGGTATGGAAGGTATTCTCTTCAGGCCAATGGCCATTACCGTTGCAACAGCGGTGTTCGGATCATTGCTGCTTGCCCTGATCTTCATTCCGGCCATTTCATCCATAGTGTTCAGAAAAGGGGTGAAGGTGAGAAAGAACAGGCTGATAAACTGGTTGAGACCTCTTTATATCCGCAATCTTGGCCGCTACCTTGAGAGGAGATGGCTGATAATCTCTTCAGCAGCAGTGTTGTTCATTGCTTCAATGTTCCTGATGATGAGGATGGGAACGGAATTCCTTCCTGAACTGGATGAGGGTTCAATACTGGTTGAACAGGTACGTATGCCTTCGGTAACACTTGAACAGTCAGTTGAAAATGCTGACTGGCTGGCTGCCAACCTGATGGATAATATATTGGAGATTGAGACCGTGGTGCCGAAAACAGGCCGTTCAGACCTGGCAAATGACTGGATGGGTGTGCACCAGACTGACGTATGGATAATACTGAAACCTCAGAAAGAGTGGCGGAAAAATATAAGTAAGGAGGATATAATAAGGGAGATTGAACCCTTCCTTACCACGGAACCCGGACTGGCATACAATTTCACCCAACCCATAGCCATGAGGGTTGACGAGCTTACCAGCGGGGTGAAATCAGACCTGGCAGTGAAGATTTACGGTGAGGACCTGGATATGCTGGGTCGTATTGGTGAGAACATTTCAGCCCTCTTACCCTCACTGGAGGGCACTGACAACTACTATATCGAACAATCTGCCGGTCAGCCCTATCTTACAGTGCAGATCAACAGGGAAGCAGTGGCCTCTTTCGGCCTTAATGTTGATGATGTGCAGAATGTGATTGAGGCCGGTATAGGTGGCCAGCCAAGCGGTTTATTGTATGAGGGCCAGCGCAGTTTTGATATTATGGTAAGGTACCCTGACGATATACGTAATGAGCTGTCAGAGATACAGAATATCCCGGTAGACCTGCCAAACGGTTCTTTTGTTCCCCTGCAAAGGGTGGCCGACATAGTCCTGCAGGAGGGTCCCCGCGAGATACAGAGGGAGAATGGCTGGCGAAGACTTATCGTCGGGATAAATATTGAAAATATTGACCTTGGAACTTATGTGAGCGGGCTGCAAAAATCAATAGATGAGAATGCTGCAATACCCGCGGGTTATTTTATCGATTACGGGGGCAGTTTCGAGAACCAGAGACGGGCTATGAGGCACCTTCTGATAGTGGTGCCCCTGGCCATTTTTATCATCATAGGGCTTCTTTATCTGAATTTCGGAAAGATGAAGTATGCAATTCTCATCCTTCTGAACCTTCCCTTTGCCCTATCGGGAGGAGTCTTTCTCCTGTGGATACGTGGCATGTACCTTTCAGTCTCTGCCAGTATAGGCTTTATTGCCCTGTTCGGTGTGGCTGTACTGAATGGTATAGTCCTTATTGATCATCTTAATGAAATAAGGAAGGAGGGTGTAAAGGATCTGAAGAAGACAGTGCTGGAGGGTTCGGCTGACCGGCTGCGACCGGTATTGATGACAGCCCTGGTTGCCAGCCTGGGCTTTATTCCAATGGCTTTCAATACAGGACCGGGATCGGAAGTGCAGCGACCGCTGGCAACGGTTGTGATAGGAGGACTGATAACATCAACCCTTCTGACCTTGATGGTCCTGCCAAATATCTATTACTGGATGGAAAAGAGGAAACTTAAAAAGACAGAGCAAGCGGAAGGCTGAAAATGAAATATTCTCTGAACGGGATTATATACCGTAATATCATTGATCCGATACTGTCACAGTATTACCCCCGCATAAGTGAAGAGCTTAAGCCGGATGATACTGTCCTGGATGTGGCCTGTGGCACAGGGTCACTGTCGCTGGCCATGGCGGCTCTGGCCTCCCGGGTAAAGGGTATTGACCTTTCAGAAGAGATGATAGGTATTTCCAATGACCAGGCTTTAAGAAAGAAGGTTGACAATGTTGAGTTTGAGATTAAGGACGCTTCGGATCTTTCATCCTTTCGTGATAATCAGTTTAATGTAGCAGTTACGTCAATGGCAATCCACCAGTTCGATGCGGAGCTTGCCCTGGAGATACTCAAAGAGATGAAGAGGATTGCACCGAAAGTAATTATAATGGACTATAATTACCCGATGCAACCCGGCATATCAAAGCTTGTGATCTTCACCATTGAGTGCATAGCCGGGGGCGATCACTAC
>JBNJHQ010000112.1:0-9181 GCA_051748705.1 Bacteroidota bacterium
ATATCCAATATCAAACCCCTGGGATTTACATGGGAGACCATTGATCCATTTTTGTTTTGCGTGCATCATCTGGATGATTATCCCGCAGCTAATGATGAAATGGGTCCGGCTGCATCGCTGGAAGGCAGAAACCTCGGACAGGATTTCACCATAAAGGATGGCTGGCGAATGTATCATGGCGATAAGGTGCCCGGCTTTCCCGCACACCCGCACAGGGGATTTGAAACAATAACCGTTGTGTTAAATGGTTATGTTGATCACTCAGATTCACATGGTGCAGCAGGAAGGTATGGTGACGGAGATGTACAATGGATGACTGCCGGCGCCGGACTGCAACATGCAGAAATGTTTCCTCTTCTGGATAAGGAAAACCCTAACCCCCTGGAGCTTTTTCAGATATGGCTTAACCTTCCGAAAGCAAAAAAAATGTGCAAACCACATTATGATATGCTCTGGGCAGAGGATATTCCAGTGTACAGGGAAAAAGACAGTAATGGAAAATTAACAGAAGTTACAATAATTGCAGGAAAACTGGGCGATATTAAAGCACCCCCTCCCGCACCTGACTCATGGGCAGCCGACCCCGGTAACGAGATAGGCATCTGGTTGATAAAGATTGAAGCTAATGGTTCCTGGACTGTTCCGCCTGCTTCTCTCGAAGTAAACAGTTCCCTTTATTTTTACAGAGGCTCTCAGATTGATATTGCAGGAATTACCATAGAAAAATATAATTCAGTTGAATTATTGGCGGATCAACCGGCAATTATCGATAATGGCAATTCAGATGCATTTTGCCTCTTACTCCAGGGACGACCTATCAATGAACCGGTAGTCCAGCATGGCCCTTTTGTAATGAATAATGCACTGGAAATACAAAAGGCCTTTTCTGATTACCGGGAAACCCAGTTTGGAGGATGGCCATGGAAAAGGTACGATAATGTTCATTCACCTGAGGAGGGAAGGTTTGCCAGGTATTCCGATGGCAGGGAGGAAATTAGATAAGGAATATTGTAATAAATATGTCAGCTTAAACAATGCAGTATATTATTAAATGCAATTAAATTATGGCAATGAGAATCAACTATATAGCATCGATAACACTAATAATATTATCTGTATTGGTGAGCTGTGAGAAACAAAACCCGGATAATAATGATGTAGATACTTTTGTAGAGCAGTTAGTTTTTGGTCTATATGATTCGAATGAGTTACCTGCCTTCAGCGAATCAGACATCCCGGCATTGTTAACCTACAGAAATGAAACTACTGTTATAACTAATTTCCCGAGGAATTGGTTATCCTCATATTCTCAGCCGGAATGCAGGCTCGGAATGTATATGCTGTGGGCTATTGAGTCTGTCAGGGCCATTGAAATTGACAGTGAGTCCCTGGTAGGGAGGTTTCCGTCACTTAACCCTGTCCTGGCTTTAAAGGATGCATCTCCCCTGGAACTGGTAAATGATGATCAATCACATATTAATGCTGCAAATGCATATAATGACTGGTGGAATGCATCATATTTGTTCAGTGACAAAATGGAAATCGATCCGCTTGAAGACACTGCATACAGATGGCATTAGAATAGCATTGGAGCAAGCTGAGAATAATATACTGTATAATTAATTATTTCGCCTTGCACTTATTGCTCACAATATGGCAAGCCATTCTCTGTTCCGCTGAACATGGTGCATCCAGTAAAAGAATTAATTTGTAACTATATGATGATAAGGATATTATGAATAGATTATTACTTGCTTTTCTTATTGTTTCCTGCTTTTATTCCTGTAGCTCAGGAAATAATAACAATGATACTGTTTCAGGCGATCAATCCGTTTCCTGGGTTGATTTTCAGTCTGAGGCGGGTAAGAATATAGACCGCTACCTGTCAGGGATGGAAGCACTTGGATTTTCAGGTGCTGTAATAGTCAGCGAAGGCGATGAGCTTGTACTGCGCAAAGGCTACGGGCTGTCAGACCGGGAAAACAGGCGTCCCTATACACCGGGTACTATCCAGACCTGTGGTTCTGTCACCAAGCAGTTCACGGCTGCAGCCATACTGCTTCTTGAAAGCCGGGGAAAACTATCGGTTAACGACACTATCACTGAATATTTCAATGATGTCCCTGAAGACAGGAAAAACATCACCCTCCACCAGCTTCTCACTCATTCTTCCGGATTACCGGGAGGAATCGGGCCGGACGATGAAGCTATTGAAGCCCGGGATTATTTTGACCGTGCAATGGCAGAGGCTTTACAGTTCAAACCCGGCACCGCTTACGCGTACTCCAACACGGGATATTCACTGTTGGCTATGGTTATCGAAAAAGTTACCGGGCAGAGTTACGAAAGCTTTCTGCGTGAAGAACTGCTGTTGCCTGCCGGCCTGGCTGAGACCGGGTATATCCTGCCTGAGTGGAACCGGGATCAAATGGCAATTGGTTACCGCAATGGCATGCGCTGGGGTGAAGTATATGAGCGGGGATGGATTGAAGACGGGCCAAACTGGCATCTCCGGGGCAACGGGGGTATGCATACCACTGTTGGCGACATGTATAATTGGTATAAAACCGTCAGGGGTCACGGTGTTCTGGATGAAGAGGTGGCCAGTCGATGGACAACAGGCTATGTAAAAGAGAATGATGGAAACTCTCATTACGGGTATGGCTGGGTTACATATCAGCATGATAAATGGGGAAAAGTGATTACTCATAGCGGCAGTAACCGCATTTTCGAAGCCTCTTTTGTCTGGTTGCCCGAAAAAGATTTCTTCTTCTATATCCAGGGCAATACCTCGATGTTTCCTGCGGCAAACCAGGGTGCCAATATCCTGTCCGCTGCCTTCGATTCAAGCTTCCTGATGCCGCCATTGGTGAAAGCATACGACTCAGCAGATCCTGACACAGCCAGGCAAAGAGCCGGTAGGTATTATCTTGATGGCAGTCACCTGGAGCTGACAGCCGATGACATAAGGCTGGTGGCTAAATTAACGGGGCAGCCTGTTTTTGATTTGATGTTTGATCATAATGATGAACAGAAAAAAAGGTTTGTCAAGCTAAATGCACGGACACGAGTAGCAATGGATAAGGTACAGGCGGGCCAGGAAGATGCACTCTCCGGATTAATGCGTGAAGATGGTGATGCGATTGAAGCAACCGCACCCTTGCTACGCCGGATAAAGCAAATTGGGAACCTGGATTCGCTGCATGTTATCGGGACTTTCGCAAATGCGCCGGGCAGCAGCTTTGGCAATTCCGGTCCATGGACAACCTTTGTTTATGCCGAATTCGCAAACTGGAATCAATACTGGAACCTTGTCTGGAATGAGGATGAAACGTTCAGGGAAGACAGGTCAGGCCCCTGGCCGACCTTTGTCCTGGTACCTGCAGGAGAAGCAAAATATAAAGCTGTCAGGCAGGTTCATCCCTGGGATATGTTAGATATCCGTTACGAAGATAGTTGCTTTATCATTGGTGAAGAGAAGGCCTGCCCTGAAAAGTAAATTACTTTCCAATTTTAATTTTCAAATAATGAAAAAACATTTATTACTATTATTCATCTTTTTCTCTTACCCGCTTTTCTCATTTTCACAGGCAGGTTCAGAAGTGGCGCTTTTTTATGGTAAGTCCACGGGCTACCTGTTTCCCTGTATTATAAGAAGTGGATTAGTGATGGGCACTGGCTCACATAGTTTGAAAAAGAGCAATTCATTTGGCATAAGATACTTTTCAGATTTCAACGGAAGGGGAAGGATGGGTTATGAACTGGGTGTAAACTATATGAATGCTAAAGTAGAGTTTAAAAGCGATGCTGATCCTGATGCTGATCCTGAAATCAGAAATTATATGCTCCTTTCCACTCCGGTTTATGTAAATCATAACTTCTGGAAATACTTCTATTTCAATTATGGATTAATGCTGGATTACCAGATATACGATAAAGAAACTGATTTTGGAATTGGAATAGGATTTGGTTTGAGCGCCAGGTATGACTTCAGTAATTATTTCTTCTACGTAAATCCAAAATATGAAAAACACCTGTTTCTGTATGAGGAATTGGGTCTGAATGAATTTGGTGTGATGTTAGGACTGGGATATAGATTTTAGAATAAAATAATAACTTGCATACCTGTTTCCTTCGGGGTGATAAAAATACAGGGACTTTTTTTTCAGGGGGGAAGAAGGCTTATTCAGTTAAACCTTTGAATTAAAAAGTATAAGATATCATGGGAATACAAAAAAGAAACGACCTTATTTGCTATGCTTTGCTTATTGCAGCACTGATCATTATACGTTATATCATTATCCTGGGTCCGGACACCCCGATGCTTCAGAGCCAGAGAGCCTTATTTTCCTGGGGGGCCATCGGAATTATAGGTCTTCTCGGCTTTACGGGCGTTTATGTTCTGAATTTAACCGGGCTGAAAAAATTGTGGGACGTTGATGTAGGGATAAAAAATAAAATTATTTTACCCCTGCTTATCGGTCTGCTGCTTGGTTCCATACACTCATTATATGACATGTTCAGCGGGGCAGGAGACAAAATAGCAGCGACTATGGGTCTTGATGGCATCCACCTTGCCTTTCCATATTCAATCCCTGTTTATCTTGGAGGCGCAATTATTGTTAATTTCATATATTATCTTATCCCCATCTCCATTATTGTGTACCTTGTTTCCAGGCTTATATTAAGAGGTAAAGCCGAGGCCATTGTTTACTGGTCCGCAGGTATCCTTATAGCATTCTACGAGCCCCTTACTAATCCCGGAATATCCATCATCAGGGAAGTAGGGCTTGTTGCCCTTCCAATGTCGATATCTGTTCTAATTTTCAACCTTGTAACTATTCTTTTTATCCGCAAATATGGATTTATCGCAGCCTTGCTATTGCGGATTGGCCATTACGCAGTCTGGCATATCATCTACCCGGTCTTTTAATCGTACAGGGTTTAGTGACGGCGGATAAAAAAGTGAAATTAAATATCACATCCTGAAAAAAATCAATTGCAAATGAAACTGAAGAAGAAATTGAATGAAATTACTGATAATGATTTAAATAGCACAGATGGGAAGATACATTAAATTGATTATTACAGCAGTAATTACGGGGATGTTGCTGCAGGCATGTACGGGTACTAAAAAAGAAAAAGAAGCACAAAATCCGAACATTATCTTTTTTCTTATTGATGATCAAAGGAATGATGTAATAGGGTGTGCCGGGCATCCCTTTGTGCAAACACCAACAATTGATAAACTTGCTGAAAACGGCATACAATTTACCAATGCTTTTGTGACAACTTCCATTTGCGCGGCCAGCAGGGCATCCATTCTTAGCGGAGTATATGAGTGCAGGCACAACTACACTTTTGGAAAAGACCCCTTAAAAACCGGGTATGTAAAAAATTCATACCCTTACCTCCTGAGACAGGCCGGGTACAAAACAGGTTTTGTGGGAAAGTTCGGGATCGAAATGGAAAACCAGGACTCCATGCTGGCTGAGATGTTTGACTATTTAAGAATATCTCCCAAATCTGTACCCTATTTCAAGGAATATCCTGATGGAAGCCGGCGTCATTCAGCAGAAATAAAAGGAGACCAGGCTATAGAGTTCATCAATCAACAGTCGAAAGACCAGGCCTTTTGTCTCTCGGTCAGTTTTAATGCCGTGCATGCAGTAGACGGTCAATTAACTCCAGGGAATGAGGGGCATTATCCCTATCCTGCTTCAGCAGCAGCTTTGTATGAAGGAAGAGAAATGCCAGAGCCTGAACTATCGGACCCGGAAATCTTTGAAAATCATCCGGAATTTCTGAAAAATTCCTTAAACAGAGAACGTTTTTTCTGGCGCTGGGATACACCGGAAAAGTATCAAATAAACTTGAGAGCTTATTTTCGCATGATAAGCGGATATGATAATGTGATGAAGCGGGTGATCGCAGCTCTCGAAAAAAAAGGATTGGATAAAAACACGGTTATTATATATTCTGCTGATAATGGATACTACATGGGCAACAGGGGATTTGCCGGTAAATGGAGCCATTATGAAGAATCAATTCGGGTTCCTTTAATAATCTTTGATCCGCGAATCCCGGAAAGTTCAATCAGTAAATTATCAGAAAAAATGGCTTTGAACATTGATATTCCGGCAACAATTCTTGATTATGCCGGGATTGAGCAACCGGATATTTTTCAGGGCAGAAGCCTGTTGCCACTTCTTGATGGAGATGAAAACACTAACTGGCGTGATGGTTTCTTTTTTGAACACAGGATGGACCACCCTTTGATTCCTAAATTTATTGGATACAGGGGTGAACGCTTTGTTTATGCCAGTTATTACGAACAGGAACCGGCTTATGAATATTTGCATGACTTGCAAGAGGACCCTGATCAACTCACAAATCTGGCCTCCCATCCTGACTATCAGCAAACATTGCAGGAGATGAGGGATTTATGCAAGAGTACCGAAGTCATTTTATCAGGAAAGCAAAAATGAATTAATTATTTAGTGCCGGCCCCTGGGGTTCTGCACCTGCCCTGTAGTCAATATGTCCACTTTTATTCAGTTTGTATCCCCATTTCTCAATATAATATCCCCTGGGCTTGAATTCATCACCTACCATATTAAGTTTTTCTGATAGTATTGAATCAAGTTCTATTAACAGATACCCATATTCAGGTTTATCAGCAAGGTTATTCATCTGGTAGGGATCTTTTTCATTATCATACATCAGCCATGGTCCTTCCAGGTTCTTAACGTAGGTATACCTGCTGGTATATATACCCCTGTATTCATTATTTTCCGGCCTGTCAAAGGGAGAAACACTCATAATCAATGCAGCTTCATCTGCAAATGCATCAGGCTTCGTTATTGCCTCTTTCATACTCTTTCCTTCGATTGATTCAGGTATGGTAATATTTGCCAGGTCAAGCAAAGTAGGTAAGATATCCGGTGTATTTATAGGGCTGTTAACGACTATTTTCCTATCACCGAACACACGTGGATATTTCAGGAGAAAAGGTACCCTTGCTGATTCAGAAAATGCCAGCTGTTTAAGTTTTGGCCTTACTGAATGTGCCCCCATCATTTCTCCATGATCCGAGCTGAATACGAATATTGTATTTTCGTAAATATCTTCTTCTATAAGCGTTTTTTCCAGTCTGCCAATGCAGCTGTCAAGTGCCATAATATGAGAATAATATCCAATGGATTCTTCTATGGCTACTTCTTTCATTTCATCAGGTACGTTAGGTGCAGGTATTATACCCTCTTCACTGAAGATTTTCTGAAATCTTTCAGGCGCAGTGTGATGTGGGAAATGGGGTGGGCCCCAGGAGAGGAAAAGCAGGAAAGGTTTTTCGCCTGCAGAATGTTCCCTTATATAATTAATAGCGTCATTTGTTTCGGCATATGGACCATATCCTTCCCAATAATGTTTCTGAGCACTATCACCCGTATAATACAGTAGATGATTATAGTCATGAGAACATTCCAGTGCTTTCCAGTAGTCAAAACCCTGCCGCCGTTCAGGAGGAGTAAACTCTAATCTTCCCATACCGTCAAGATGCCATTTACCAATATAGGCCGTCAGGTATCCTTCTTCCTTGAATATTTCTGCCATGGTATACTCATCTGCAGGCAGTTGCAGGTCGTTAAAGAACATGCCTGTATTTGTCGGATACCTGCCTGTGAGAAGTGCTGCCCTGTGCGGGGTGCATACCGGGCAAACAGATACAGCATTACGATAGCTTACACCTGTCGCTGCTATACGGTCAAGGTTTGGTGTCCTTCCTCTGAGATTGGGATCACCGTTATACGATGTTGCCTGTGCCCTCCATTGGTCTGCCAGGATGTAAACAACATTGGGTTTTTTCAGATCATCTTTATTTTTTGTATTTCCACATGACTGTATCAGCAGAAGAAATAGCAGTACGGAAGAAATACTAAGAATACTCTTCATTAATTTCATTTTCTTCATTTTATGTTCACCTGTTCCTGTATTATTAATGCATGGCCCGCTAACAAGATAGTAATATAAAATATTATCTACAAGCGACTTAAACAGCCTGTTTGCATCAAAAAATATTCAGAACTTCCGTATTGATAGTGGGGAGCATGCACTATGAAACCAGGGATTCAGTATATTTATATGTTGAACTATGTTTGTTGTAGCTCCGGTGGCCTGGCAAAAAGAGCGCTATGGCAGGCTCTGGACCACCAACAACAACTATTAATAACGCTGAGCCGTTATGGCGTAATTTTGCATAAATAGTGAAGCTTTCAATTTTTATAAAAATATCAAACAAATGAAAACCTATCTCATACTTATAATTGTATTGTTATTTTTTAGTAATTGCCATTCGCCGGGGAATAATACGGAAAAGAATTTTATCAAAGGTGTCTATGGTGATCCAGGCACACTGCTGGAAGCTGGTTATAATTTTGACGAACTGGGCATGAATGCAATATTTGTCAGAAGCTATTCGCTCACCGATGAATTGTACAATACAGCACATGAGCAGGGGTGCAGGATCTTTGTAGAGTTTCCAGTATTGCTTGGACGGCAATTTCTTGAAAACAATCCACAATGCTGGCCTGTGGAAAGCACGGGAGAACCATCACCCCCCGCTGACTGGTTTATGGGTATCTGCCCTACCTGCCCTGAATTTAAAGAAGACAGGAGGCAGCATCTTATAAGCATTCTTAAGCGCTTTGAAGTAGATGGCGTTTTTCTTGATTACCTGCACTGGCATGCTCAATTCGAAACTCCTGAGCCGATCTTACCCGAAACATGTTTCTGTGACCGTTGTACAGGTTTATTTTCAGAAGAATATAATATTGATATACCCGGGGAAGATATTCCTGATATTTCTGAACATATTTTATCCTTTTACGAAAAGGAATGGAGAGACTGGCGAAGCAGCATATTGACCGAATGGGTAACAGATCTGAAACAAATTTTAAAAAGTCACCAGCCGGAATCCTTAATGGGTTTATTTTATTGCGCCTGGTATCCAGCTGAGTATGATTCTGCCCTTTACCGTATACTGGGTATAGATATAAATGACTTTATCAGGGAAGCTGATGTTTTGTCCCCGATGCTCTTTCATCATATGAAAGGCCGCCCTGTAAGCTGGGTTGGTGAACATATAAACTGGCTGGATTCGCTTAGTAACACAGTAAGCCCT
>JBNJHQ010000113.1:0-8844 GCA_051748705.1 Bacteroidota bacterium
TAGTTTTTGGGTTAAAAGCGTTAAATATAAATGAAATATTGAGAACTCGCTCCGGCGCGGGTATCTTTTTTAACATGCCCTGAAAAAAATAATGGTGTGAGCCCGGAGCTCCACACCACCTGTCTTTTTTATTCGCCTTTTATCAGCTTTATCCAGAATGAATATGAATACTGATCATCGAGCAGACTGTACTGCGGGTGCGTTTTTGCGCCCCACGAATTATCACCGCCCACTCCCATCTGACCGTAATCAATATTTACAGCCACAAGATCACGCGCTTTGATATCGTCAGTATGAGTATTTACTTCTCCTGCGTCCGGCCTGTTTACGGCCAGGTTCCCCGGGGACGCAAAGTCCGAATGAAGGTTGTGCAGGGCCGCAAAACATATATGGGGACTGCCTCTCACCATGAGGCCATTCCCCTGATCATCTGTTAGTTTAAACCACCTTGTGTCTGTTTTGTAGCCGTTTTCCTGGGGCCTGATATAAGGCACATACTGCTCTGCGACCCTGGCTGAATATATACCCACGAAAGCGGATGTTTTGCGGTCAGCATAATTATGGTGGGGGCCGCGGCCGTACCACTCAAGGTTATCAAACTCAGCCCTGATCTGCATCTGCAGTCCCACCCTCGGTATTTCAGGCAGGTCTTTGCTGCTTTTCCTGAAGTTAAGATCAACAAGCATATCGCCGGAGCCAAAAATCCTGTAGCTGATTGTTTCCTCCGCCAGCCCTGATCCGGACTCATCAAGTATATCCATTACCACGGTAAGCAACACTGAACCGTCGTCCAGCTTTTCACTTTCGAAAGAACTGACTCTTACATTATCACCGGCATTTTTCCAGACTGCAGCCCTCTTATTAAGGCCGTTACCATAATCATTATCCGTCATGGGTCTCCAGAAGTCGGGCATAAGACCTTCTATCACAAGTTCCTTGCCACCGGTCTTCATTGAAATAATACTTCCGTTTGCTTTATCAATATCGAAACTGAAATTCCTGCCACTGATAACAAACCTGTCGCCATGATCATCCAGGGATACTTCACCCGGATCGCGGGGAGCCATATAAGCTTTATCCGCCTCTGAAACGAGCAACTGTTCATTTGCGTATACATGACCTTCATGCAGGATTGTCCATTCTTCTTTACCGATGAGTGCCAGGTTAAGGAATATTTCACTTTCACTCGCTATGTCTTCCCATTTGTAGGGTATGTTCACCAGTCCTTTCACACCGGGTAATAACCTTATATTGTCCAGCTCACCTGACATTATCTCCTTTCCGTCACTGACCAGGCTCCACCTTAGCAGGAAATTATCGAAGGCGGTGAAATTATATTTATTATGCACCTTGATCACACCCTGTTCCGCGTCCAGGAACTCAAAATCTACATACTGGTATACCTTTTTAACCTCCTGAAGGGCAGGATGAGCTGTCCTGTCGGGCCACACAAGCCCATTGATACAGAAATTTCCATCGCTGGGAACGCCGGCAGGTCCGAAATCGCCTCCGTAGGCCCAGTATTCCTCACCTTCATCATTTGTCTTCACCAGGCCCTGGTCTACCCAATCCCAGATAAAACCTCCCTGCAGAAGGGGATATTTCTCTATCACGTCCCAGTAATCCTGCAGGTTCCCTACACTGTTACCCATTGCATGGGCATATTCACACATTATGAGTGGCCTGTAGCTCCTGCTGTCCGTAGCATAGCCTTCAAGATATCCTATGCCGGCATACATGGGGCACCATATATCGGTATGATGCTCAGGTGTGTTAGTCATCTTTTCAGCTCTTTCGTACTGGACAGGCCGTGTCTTATCCCTTTTCTTTATCCACTTATACATATTCACAAAATTCTGACCGTCGCCGGCCTCATTACCCATCGACCATATTATTATTGATGGGTGGTTCTTGTCTCTTTCCACCATTCTCACGGCCCTGTCGAGGTGGGCGGCTTCCCATTCAGGTTTGTGTGCCAGGGTTACATCCTTGTTATATCCAATGCCGTGTGACTCGATATTGGCTTCGTCGATAACATAAAGGCCGTATTTATCACATAGCTCGTACCATAATTCAGGTTGCGGATAGTGAGAGGTTCTTACAGCATTTATATTATGACTTTTCATCATAAAGATATCCTGAAGCATGGTTTCCACATCAGTCACATGCCCCTTTTCGTCGTGGTGTTCATGGAGGTTAACCCCTTTGAGGTATACATATTTGCCATTTACATACAGATTTGAATCCTTTATCTCTACGGTCCTGAATCCCACGGCGCTGCTTATACTTTCAAGTATCCCTCCCCGGTCATCGCGCAGGGTGATGAGAAGCCTGAAGAGATGAGGGTTCTCAGCGCTCCATTGATCTGCATCTTCGATCATGGCCGTAAAGTTAAACACTTCCGGTCCGTCTTTACAGCTCATCTCCTTCTGTTCCGATGCCAGCAGTCTGTCTTCATTAAGCAGCTTATATTCAAGTGTATATATTGTTTCCGCCTCAGCATCATCACAGCTTAGCTCCACATCCAGGTCCATTATACCATTCTCGTAAGTCTCATCCAGCCCGGCCCTTACAAAATAATCTGCTATCCGGGTCGGGGGCCTGGCATGCAGGAAGACAGATCGCTGTATACCGCTCAGCCTCCAGAAATCCTGGTCCTCAATATAGCTGCCATCGCACCAGCGGTAAACTTCAACGGCAATGGTATTTTTACCCTTTTTCACATAATTCGTTATCCTGAATTCAGCCGGTGTTTTACTTCCCTGGCTGTAACCAACCAGTTCCTCATTAATCCATACATAAAATGCAGAACTTACAGCACCGAACTGCAGGAAAATATCCATACCCTTCCATTCCTCGGGCAGGGTGAATGTCCTTTTATAGGAGCCAACCGGGTTCCATTCATGGTCGATATAAGGCGGGTTAATCTCAAAGCCATAACCTATATTAACATAGAAAGGTATACCGTATCCTTCCAGTTCCCAGTTGGAGGGCACCTTTATCTCATCCCATTCCCTGGTGTCGAAATTATCCTTAAAGAACCAGTAAGGTCTTTCGCCCGGTGTCTTAACCCAGTTAAATTTCCATTTTCCATCCAGGCTCATATACCTGGGGCTGCTAATATTTTCTCCTTTCAGGGCTGATTCTTCATCGGGGTAACTCAGCATTGTTGCATGGGGCAATTCCCTGTTTTTATTGAACACAGCGGGGTTTTCCCAGTCGCGAGGCTCCTGTTCCTCATAATCCACATCTTCATACTTACGATAGTTTGTACAGGCCGTAATAAGTATCAACACTAAAAAAGACAGTGTTTTCAGTTCTTTCATGATATTTTATTTTACTTTATCAACTCTGCAGGCCGAAAGTTTAAAAGGTGCTATCCTGGAATAGGGATCCAGTTCAGCACGTGTAAGGTTATTGACGAGGGCTTCAGAGTAATGCCAGGGCATGAACAGCTCTCCCACTGCCACCTCATCGCTCTCACGGAGGACGGTAAACAGTTCGCCCCTCTTATTGGAAACCCGTACCCTATCCCCTGTTTTAAATCCGAAATTATCAGCATCTATCATGTTCATAAGCACATATGCTTCGTTGGCATAGTCATTAAGTGCTTTATTCCTTCTTGACATTGTAGCCGAGTGGTACTGGTAAAGAATACGGCCTGAATTAAGAATAAAGGGATAGTCCTTACTTGTTTTTTCTGTCTGTTCAATATGCTCAACAGGGTTAAGGATGGCTTTACCGTCAGGAGTATTGAACCTGTCAAGAAAGAGGGTGGACGTTCCGGGATGCTTTTTGTCAGGGCATGGCCACTGGATCCCTTCATGCTCTATCCTCTCATATGATATACCCGCCATCATTGGAGCTGCCAGGGCAATTTCATCGAACACTTCGGAGGCACTCTTGTAGTTACCAATATTACAGGCCATACGCCGGGCCAGGTCAAGTATTATCGAACAATCTTCCCTGGCTTCGCCGGGCATCTCAACTGCTTTTCTCACCCTTATCACACGCCTGTCGCTGTTCACAAAAGTGCCGTCTTTCTCGGCGTAGGAAGAAGCAGGAAGTATAACATCGGCATATAAGGTTGTTTCGGTATGGAATATATCCTGTACTACCAGAAAATCAAGTTTTTCCAGGGCTTCGGCAGTATGATTGAGATCGGGATCTGTCACCATCGGATTTTCTCCCATTATATACATACCTTTAATATTACCCTTATGTGCTTCATGCATTATTTCAATTGTTGAGAGTCCCCTTTCAGACGGTAGTTTATCGAACTCAACATTCCATAAATCAGCTATTCGCCTGCGGTTTTCTTCATCCTCAACCGGGATATAGCCCGGGTAGACCTGCGGTGAACAGCCTACATCTGTTGCTCCCTGTACATTATTCTGCCCACGGGGCGGATCTATCCCACATCTCTCCCTTCCTATCTGACCGCTGATAAGCATCATGTTTATAAGTGAGAACACGTTATGGGTCCCCGTCACCTGCTGGCTCAGTCCCATGCCCGTGGCTATCATGGCTGTATCTGCCCTGGCATACATCCTTGCCGCTTCAATCATTTTCCCTGCCGGCACAGATGTAATATCCTCAACGAGCCGGGGCTTATATTTCTCAACAAGCAATTTGAGCTCTTCATAGGCCAGCATCCCTCCCTTCACTCTTTCACTGATAAATTTCTCATCTATATCACCGTCATGAATGATCTGTCTTATCATGCCATTCAGCAGTGCCACATCAGTACCCAGGCGTGGCTGGAGCCATATATCGGCATATTTGACCAGCGGTGTCCATTTAGGATCGCAGACAATAATTTTATTGCCCCTTCTCTTGCCTGCCTTCACATATGTTGCGGTAACGGGATGTGTCTCTATGATGTTGTTACCTGTAACGAAGAGGCAGTCTGTTGTTTCAAAATCCTCTATACTGTTGCTTCCTGCCCCGTCACCTATTGATCTTAGCATTGCTGTTACCGTGGAGGCATGACAGAGTCGTGTGCAATAATCAATATTATTATTGCCAAAGACTATCCTGACAAATTTCTGGAATAGATAATTATCCTCATTTGTGCATTTGGCTGAGGCATAGCCTGCGAGGGCTCCCGGACCGAATTCCTTTTTGATTGATCCCAGCCTTTCGGCAACCAGGTCCATTGCTTCATCCCAGCTTGCCTCCTCAAATTTTCCATTTCGTTTAATCAGGGGCCTGGTGAGCCTCTCGGCGTGGTTGACATAGTCGTAGCCGAACCTTCCCTTTACACACAGGCGTCCGTCATTGGGCAATACGCCTTCAACACCATTAACCCTGAGTATCTTATTATCCTTTACCAGCAGTTCAATCTGGCAACCCACACCGCAGTAAGGGCAGGTAGTAATCACCTTCCTGTCAATTTCATCTGTTTTGATTCTTTCCCTGTGCGGCTTTTCCACTATTGCCCCGGTGGGGCAGAGCTGTATGCATTCACCGCAACCGTCACATTCGGATTCAGACCAGTGGTCAAAGCCGGCAATAATATACGATTTTATGCCACGCATTGAGAATGCAAGCACATTCTTGCCCTGTACCTCGTAACAGGCCTTAATACACCTGAAGCACTTGATGCATTTCGATGCATCGTAAGTCAGTACTGGTGAAGTATCATCCACACCATAGCCCTGCTCCCGGCTTATATTCGGATAAGATCGATCAGCCTGTTCTTCCAGCCCATACCTCAGTGTCAGCTCACGCAGTTCATCATGATAACTTCCATCGGACTCGTCATTATGTTCAGCCAGCAGGTAGTCTATAGTATGCTTCCTGAGCTCTTCCAGTTCGTCATCAAAGGCGGTCACCTCCATTCCATCTTCTACCGCCACCGTACATGCCATTAGCAGCCCCCTTTGTCCTTCAATCTTCACAACGCAAAGGCGGCATGCCCCGGTGGGACTCAGTTTCCTGTGGTAACATAATCCTGGTATATCCATCCCGTTATCACGGGCTACCTGGAGGAGATTAGATCCTTTCTCTGCTTTTACCGTGTTGCCGTCGATATTCAGGCTAATCATTTCTTTCATACATTTGAAATTTACTTCATGTTGCTCTTTGGTGCACCAGGGCAGGTTCAGACTTGTCCCATGCTGAGCTGTTTATTAAAGGAAGCTGTCAGCAAAATATCTCTTCAGGCTCCCTAAGGGCAATATTGGTGACTGACCCAGGGGGCACAGGGATGTTTTTGCCATGTAATCAGCTTCTGCCACCATCCTGTCCAGGATGTTTCCATCATGCTTATCACCATTGTTATACCCACTTATCATATCTACGAGTTGCGTCATACCCACGCGGCAGGGCACACATTTACCACATGATTCATGTTTAAAAAAACGCATTATTGATTCGGTGATACGGGGCAGTGATTTATCATCGGCAATTACCATAATGGCACCCGAGCCCAGCACTGCCCCTTTCTCCTTAAGGGTATCGTAGCCCATTGGTGTATCCAGTACGCTTTTATCAACAAAGGTGCCTGCAGCACCTCCTATCAGGGCAGCCTTACATTTCTTTCCCTCTTTGATACCTCCGGCAAGATCGAATATTATCTCACGCAGGCTTACTCCCAGCTCTAGCTCAAAATATCCCGGGTTATTAACATCCCCGCTCACAGTAAATATCTTTGTCCCCGGCGAATCCTCCGTCCCGGTGTCCTTATACCATTCGGCCCCATGTTCGATTATGGATGGGATGGTAGCCAGTGTTTCAACATTATTTATAAGAGTTGGTAAGCCATACAATCCTTTCTCCGCCGGGAAAGGGGGTTTGATACGGGGATAACCTCTTTTGCCTTCCAGCGACTCGAGCAAGGTCAGTTCTTCACCGCAGAGATATGAACCTGCACCCAGATTCAATTCGATATCAAGCGAAAAGTCACTGCCGAAAATATTCTCACCGAGGAAATTTTTCTTACGGGCATCCTCCAGTGCTTTCTGAAGCACACTAATTGACCTGTAATATTCGCCCCTGATATAGATAAATGCCTTGCTTGCCCCGATAGCATAGGCTGCTATTATCATTCCCTCCAGCATAAGGTGTGGATCATTCTCCATTATTATCCTGTCTTTGAAAGTCCCGGGTTCACCTTCGTCTGCATTACATATAAGGTATTTCTGCTCACACCTGAGACAGGCATCACTGGTAAATCTCTTTTTAAGGCCTGTAGAAAAGCCGGCACCTCCCCTTCCGCGCAGGCTTGCTTCAACCATTTCATCTATAATCTCAACAGGGGCACAGGCCAGTGCTTTCTCAGCTGTTCTGTAACCTCCCTCAGCAAGATAATCGTTTATGCTGAGCGGATCTATCCTGCCGATGTTTTTAAGGATTATTCTTCTTTCCCGGGCCACTTTATTTGTTTTTGTATTCTTTGATTATATCAGCTATCTTTTTTCGATCGAGATTCCCGTAGATCCTGTCATTTATCATCATCACAGGTGCCCTGGCGCAGTGTCCGAGACATTCTGATACTTCAAGTGTAAACAGCCTGTCAGTCGTTGTTTCACCTATGCCTGTGTCAAGAAGTTGTTTAAGCTCTTCAAGAACATCCGTTGAGCCTTCTATAAGGCACACAGGTGAATTACATGCCCTGATGATGTATTTGCCCCTGGGCTTGACACTGAGCATGGTATAATAAGTGGCTACCCCGTATACATGGCTCAATGTAGTATTCAGGTATGCAGCCACTTCTTTGAGGTCATCACTCGCGAGATAATTATATGGATTATTATCCTGCAGGGCATGCAATATGTTCAGCATATTTTTATGCTCGGGATTGAATTTTCTGAGTATATCGCTTGTTTTCATCAGGCTTGTTTAAATCATAAAGCATTTTTTTCCACTTTCACGGCACACACCTTGGTCTCGGGTATTTTTGACACCGGGTCCACGGCACATATTGTCAGTTCATTGGTCGGTGCATCCGGGAAATGGAATGTTAAGGAAGCCACACCTGCCGGGCAAATACGTGTAATATTAACCTTAACCTTGATTCTCCCCCTCCTGGAGTTGACATTCACCATCTCTCCTTCTTCAACACCCATCTTCCTGGCATCCTCCGGGTTAATGCGGAGGTATTCGCTTCCTTCAATATCTTTCAGGCCGCTTACCCTTCCTGTCATTGTACTGGTATGGTAATGGTACAGGCTGCGGTCTGTCGTAAGTAAGAGCGGATAGTCCTTATCCGGCAATTCAACCGATGCTTTATAGAGAAGGGGAAAGAGCTTTCCTTTACCGGAGCTCGTTGCAAATTTTTCCCCGTGCAGGAATTTTGTTCCCGGGTGATCTTTATCAGGGCATGGCCATTGCAGGCCTTCCTTTTCTATCCTGTCGTAGCTTATCCCGGCATAGCTGGGGGTTAAAGAATTTATTTCCGCAACTATCTCGCTCAGGTCTTTGAAATCGAAGCCTGTGGCTCCCATCCGCCTTGCTATCTCAGATGTAATGAGCCAGTCTTCCTTTGCCTGTCCGGGAGGGTTTACCGCTTTCCTTACCCTCTGTACCCTTCTTTCCGTATTGGTAAAAGTACCATCCTTTTCAGCAAAGGAGCATGCAGGAAGCACAATATCCGCATAGCGGGCTGTTTCGGTAAGGAAAATATCCTGTACAACAAAGAAATCCAGCTTTTCGAGGGCTTTCTTAACATGATTGGCATCGGCCTCGCTCAGCACGGGATTCTCCCCAACCTGGTACAGGGCTTTGATATTACCCTTTTCAATTTCAGTAAAATACTCGGTATGTGTAAGTCCATTGTTCCTGTCCAGCCTGGCAGACCAGGCCTTTTCAAATTTCTCAATCTTTTCCGGGTCGGTAACT
>JBNJHQ010000114.1:0-8822 GCA_051748705.1 Bacteroidota bacterium
GTCGGGTTTCGATATGAGTAATGAACTGGCTGCGGTGTACCTGCTTAACAGGGCAGAAAACTGGAACGATTTTGATGAGGCCCTGTCTTATTTCAATTCGATAAGCCAGAACTTTATCTATGCAGATGTAAACGGTAATATCGGCCTGAAAAGCGGTGGTGGAGTGCCCATAAGGGAAGGGCATGGAGCGTTTATCCGGCCCGGCAACAACAGCAGGTACGACTGGAAAGGATATGTTCCGCATGAGGAGCTACCTTATGCGTACAACCCGGAAAATGGCTCGGTCTCTTCAGCAAACAACAAAACAGTGTTTCCCTCAGCCTACCCTTACTATATAGGTACATATTTCTCAATGCCTTACAGGATTAACAGGATAAGGGAGATGCTTGGTGAAAAGGAGGTGTTCGGCCAGGACGATTTCATGAGAATGATAACAGACAGGCACTCTGATTATGCAAAAAAACTTTGCCCTCTCATACTCAATGTGCTTCAGAAAAACGGGGAGATGAACGATCTTGAGAGGGAAGTGTATGACCACCTTTCAGTCTGGAATTATGATATGTCACCGGGCCTCTTCATACCTACCTTTTTTGAATATTACAGGAAAGTGTTTGCAGATCTCTTACTGGAAGATGACATGGGTGAAATCTATAAAAATTTCAATGGTTCGGTACGGGATTATTACATCCTTAAACTACTGACCGGACAGGAAGCAGAATATATTGATGACAAAAATACCGAACAAACAGAGGAACTCGCAGATATTCTGCTTGCTGCTTACCGTCAGACGATCGAAAGACTGAAAGAGGAATATACCCCGGATACCTCGCACTGGACATGGGGCGAAATACACAGCTTCACTGCCATGCACCCCATGGGAAACATTGGTGTTTTAAACAGGCTATTCGGCCTGAATGACGGACCCTACAGGGTAGGGGGGAGCAACCACACGGTTTCACCCTATTCCTATAATTCTGATTTCGAAATTACTCATGGAGCTTCCCAGAGGCACATCTATAATGCGGCCGACTGGGATGAGTCGTACACTGTGATTCCGACAGGCACTTCAGGCATTCCTTCATCTGAATTCTATTGTTCACAGACGGAGACTTACACCGGCGATGGTTTTTATAAGGATCATTTCAGCGAGGAAGCGATCATGGAGGCTGCTGAATATACTCTACGTTTTATACCGGGGAATAATAACTGATAATATAGTGAGCTATGATTGATAAAAGATGGACATTGAAAGGCAAACTGGCCCTTGTTACGGGTGGAACAAGGGGTATAGGCAAGGGCATTGCTGAAGAATTGATTGCTCATGGCGCCAGGGTAATATGCACATCGAGAAGCGGACCCCCAGGTGGAGATGAGAATGCAAACCCGCTTTATATAAAATCGGATGCTTCATCGGCTGCCGATCGTGAAAGCCTTATTGAATATATCAGGGAGCACTATGACAGGCTCGACATACTGGTTAATAATACCGGGACCAATATCAGGAAGAAGACTGTTGATTATTCCGATGAGGAAAGGGATTTCATACTTCATACCAACCTTATTTCAGCATTCAGCCTTACCAGGGGCTTATATCCCCTTCTCAAAAAGAGTGAAGCTCCGTCAGTGGTAAATATAAGTTCAGTTGCCGGCATGACACATATCAGGACTGGCTCGGTATATGGTATGACAAAGGCTGCTATGAACCAGCTGACACGTAACCTGGCCGGAGAATGGGCTCCTGATGGGATAAGGGTTAACTCTGTTGCTCCCTGGTATATTAACACTCCCCTTGCCCGGCAGGTCCTTGAGAATGAAGATTACAGGAATGAAGTGCTCTCGCGCACGCCCATGGGAAGGGTTGGTGAGATAGAGGAGGTTGCTTCACTGGTGGTTTTCCTGTGTATGCCTGCAGCTTCCTATATCACAGGCCAGGTGATAGCTGTTGACGGAGGTTTTACAATCAAGGGTTTTTGACTTGCCAGTCAAAAACAAATGGGTCCGGACTGGCCTTACCAGGCGTTCATACACTGTAGCCCGATGATGATGTGGGCCCTCCCTTACCGGTCCAGTCAGTATGGAAAAACTTCCCGGGTTCACTGTCAACCCTTTCGTAGGTATGAGCCCCGAAATAATCCCTCTGCGCCTGGATAAGGTTTGAAGGCAGTACCCCGCTTCTTAAGCCGTCGTAATATGCCAGAGCTGAAGATAATGCAGGTACCGGTATGCCGTTGACCACTGCTGTGGCCACCACCCTTCTCCACCCTTCCTGTGCTTCTTCAATTTTCAGCCGGAAAAAATCATCGAGGATAAGATTCTCAAGATCTTTTTTTCTCTTATATGCTTTACTGACATCATCCAGGAACACAGATCGTATTATACAACCGGCTCTCCATAACATGGCTATTGATCCATAATCCAGGTTCCATTTATAGTGCTCCGAGGCATTTTTCATCAGGTCGAAGCCCTGGGCATATGAAATTATTCTCGAGGCGTAAACAGCATCCATCAGGTCCCTCAGAAAGCGACCGGGATCGCCCGGGGTCCTGGCTTCAGGACCGGTAATCACTTCAGAAGCCTTTAGCCTGAGGTCTTTCTGGGCGGACAGGAAGCGGGCAAGAACAGATTCCGTAATAAGTGTTAAGGGGATACCCTGTTCAAGGGCATTTATTCCTGTCCATTTACCTGTTCCTTTCTGACCGGCAGTATCAAGTATCTTTTCCAGCAGGGGAAGGCCATCACTGTCCTTGAAAGCCATTATTTCAGCTGTAATCTCTATAAGGTAACTGTTCAGCACACCCTTATTCCATTCAGTGAATACATCATGCATGTCATCGTGCTTCATGAAAAGCAGGTTTTTCATCAGGTAATATGCTTCGGCAATCACCTGCATATCCCCGTATTCAATCCCGTTATGAATCATTTTAACGAAATGCCCTGCACCGCCGGTCCCTACCCAGTCAACACAGGGCAGCCCATCATCAGCCCTGGCGGCAATAGCAGTAAAAATATCTTTTATATGTGGCCATGCCGGCGGGCTTCCGCCCGGCATTATTGACGGGCCCAGAAGGGCACCTTCTTCGCCTCCGCTCACACCGGTTCCTATGAAAAGCAAATTCTTGCTTTCAACGAAGCTTGTGCGCCGGGCTGTATCTTTGTAATTTGAATTGCCTCCATCAATAATTATGTCGCCAGGCTCAAGCAGCGGTATAAGTTTATCTATCAACTCATCAACCGGCTGGCCTGCCCTTACCAGCATCATCACCTTCCTTGGTTTCTTAAGGCTGTCGACCAGGTCGCCCAGCTCATAAGTACCCTTAATATTTTTGCCGGAGGCTCTCTTCCTCAAGAAATTCGTTACTTTCTCCCCTGTCCTGTTGAAAACCGATACCCTGAACCCTTTGCTTTCCATATTGAGCACAAGATTTTCTCCCATTACAGCCAGGCCTATTAGACCAATATCTGATTTAAGCATATTTTTTAATTTTTTTTATTTGTTCATAGATATGATTACTGAGCATTAATTTTACCGTCTCCTTTAAAAGTAGTCCGGGAGCTAAATACATTATATGAATCCCAAAGCTCTTAATTTACTTATTACCGGTTCATTGTTTCCTTTAACCCTGTATGCATGAAATTCCCTCCTGGGTGGATAATCATTTCTCAGTTTCTCAAAGGAGGCAGGGTTTTTCTTCAATTTTCCACTGTCATCTTCGACACGGTAGGTGTGTAAGATTGCGCCGGATATTATTTCATAATCGCTGCCCGCAGATCCGGAAATATCAACTAATGGATTTTCGGGCAAAGGCACAGACTCAGGTTCCCAGTCAGCCAGGGGTAAACCAAAATGTTCGGCCAGCTGCCTTATAATCATTTTTGTGCCGTTTGCTTTACCATCAAGTGAATAGCCCGCTATATGTGCTGTACCTATTTCAACTGCCTTCAGCAGTTCGGGGTTGATAACGGGTTCATTCCTCCAAACGTCAATTACCGCTGTCCCGGGTGATTTCTTTGCCAGGCCTGTCATCAATGCCTTCTCATCGGCTACCTGTCCGCGCGAAGTATTTATGAAAATTGCATGATCTTTCATTTTTGAAATAAAAGCATCGTTCACAATCTGGTAAGTCTTCTCCGGCCCTTCATAAGTAAGAGGCACATGCATGCTTATAATATCTGATTCAGCAAGCACCCTGTTAAGATGGCTGAATTCACCTTTTCCTTCCTTCCTTTCGCGCGGGGGGTCATTTAGCAGTACATTGTATCCAAGCACCCTGGCCATTGCTGCCACCTTTGAACCTACATTGCCCACTCCAATCAGGCCGAGTGTTTTTCCGGCAGGCTTAATCCCGCGTTCCTGTACTAAATATGCCAGTACCGAGGCCACATACTGCATTACCGAGCCTGAATTACAGCCCGGTGCGGAGCAGCATCTGATCCCGTTTTCCCTGCACCATGCCAGGTCAATGTGATCAGTCCCTATGGTGGCAGTACCTATAAATTGAATGCCCGTTCCCTGTAGCAGGCTTTTGTCGCACCTGGTCCTTGTCCTGACAATAAGTGCATCAGCGCCCGCCAGTGTATCCTTACCTATCCTGCTTCCTTCATGGTACTCAACATCGGCCCAGGGTTCCAGGACGCCTTTTATGAATGGTATATTTTTATCTGCAATTATTTTCATTACATGCTTATATACTTAATTTACCAGCTGTTGACCAGAGCCCCATACCAGGGTTAGCAATATAATAAAATTCTTCTCCGCCAGAACTGATATTAAATCCCTCCCTCAGATTCCCGGTTTCGAACCTGTCTTTTGTTTCTGCAATACCGGCATAATCAAAACCCACATTGCGTATTTCCTTCTCATC
Source organism: Bacteroidota bacterium (assembly GCA_051748705.1). GTDB lineage: Bacteria > Bacteroidota > Bacteroidia > Bacteroidales > VadinHA17 > UBA9300. Next base: position 4,863 of record JBNJHQ010000114.1, read on the forward strand.
CAGCCCCCCCGCACAGTAAGTCACCCTGAACCTGTTTTCAGTACTCCCATGTATAAGATGTGCGGCAGCACCAAGGTTTTCCTGGAGGTCAGCATTTTCATTTACCAGCTGGAGTATCTCTTCCGATGTCCTGTAGCCATATTTTCTTATTAAACCGTCAATGATATCATCTTCTCCGAACTTGCTGACGCCGGGTGCAATTATTACCAGTTCTCCTTTATCAGCAATAGCCATCCTGGTACGGTATATTGCCTTATTCCCCAGCCAGGTACTCCGGTAGATGGCAGGATCAAGGTATACAAGCACTTTGCCGGGCGCTCTCTCGGTTAATGTAATATTTAGCTTCGATGACAGCCTGGATGCCCTGGTAAAGCATTCATTATCAGTACCTGTAAAGATGCCTTTAATTGCTGGTGAGCCGTCAGGACCCGTATCAACCACTGTGAGGATATATAATATGTTAAGATGAGATGCGAACAGGCTTTCTCCCCTGTTAATAATATCCCTTACGGGATTTTCCACTTTGCCCATGATATTTTCAATGCCGCATACAGCTGACAGGAAATGGCTTTTATTAATTGATTCATAGCCACCACAACCAATAAAAATGTTCTTATTATAATTTGCCATACCTGTAACCTCGTGTGGCACAACCTGTCCCACCGAGATGATCAATGATCCTCTATGCCGGGCTATAAGCCTGTTTACCTGCACCGGCCAGTCGTAATTAAGTCTGCCCCCGGAGGCTTCACTGATGAATGATCCTGGTATTTTACCAAGGGTAAGGATGTCATGCCGGCAATCATGTTCCCTGAACAATCCAGGTGCCAGGGATCCGTACATAAGGCTTATTTCATCTTTTGTCATGGCTTTATGTGTCCCGGTAGCAGGGAGTATAGCTTTCACCTTATCCCTGTATTCATCCCATATCATTCGTGTTATTAATCCTGCACCCGAGTGCATCCTGCTTATATCAGGGGGGATAATCAAAAGATCTTTACCCTGTCCGGCTGATTCAATGGCTGCTGTCAGTGCATTTTTTATCTGCTCCTGTTCCAGGGGCCTGTCTTCACTTTCAATGCTGAAATAGAGCATGATTGAACTTTTGATATTATTATCTTTCCCATGGTGGTAGCACAGGCAGGGCTTTTTCAAAGTCGTCCAGCAGCCCGGCCTGGTATTCACCCCTGTATGAGCCTGACAGGAAGCGGCCAAATGCTTCTTTTTTGAGCCTGTCCCATGATACAACCTCCCTGCCGGGAATCACCGGGTAGAACAGAACATTATTTTCCATTGCTGCCTTCATATCACCCGGTGCATCACCTATTACAAGTATATTGTCATCAGGATATTTGCCCTTTGCCGCCAGGGCTATGTGTTCACTTTTTGTGCCATGTTCCTGTCCGGCAATGTATCTCATATAGCTGTCAATTCCATGTTCCTTCCATTCCCTTTCCAGCGCCTCGAGAGGTGTTTGCGACACTACAATGCTGTCAGCATAATCACTTATTTTCCTGATACAATCCACAGCATTCCGGAAAGGTCTTACCCCTTTCAGCCATTTGCTGATATCGGCATTGACTGATTCTGACCAATCGAGTATAAGTTCAAGGCTTTCATCCGGGCAGGATTTGCAGTAATGTGAAAGTGTTTCGTTTCCAAGTTTTGTCTCACTGCTGATCCATTCCTTCAGTGCTCTCATCCCCGGCAGTTTAAGTCCTGCTTCTTTCACCTCTTCTCTTCTTTCAAGTAATTCAAAGACCTTCACAAGGGCAGGAAACCGGTTCAAACCCCTGTGAACTGAGTAAAGGTTTACAAATTCCCATGTCTCCCTCACAATCCCCGATACTGGTAGCAAGTTAAAAAATTTTATGCCCATGGGAATGAAAAATTCTTTTTGTTTGATCTCCATGGTATCAAATACACAACCGTCTGAATCAATACCTGCAAAGAATTCCTTACACGGTTCCATATCTTTAAGTGCAGCCTGGTAATCCATTTCAATAAGCTTCAGGTATATATCTATCAAGTTTCTTTTCCGCATATACAGGTTTGAACCGTGTGAACCTTTGTAGTCCATTGATCAGGGGAATGCTAACCCATTCATTTCCTATAAGGGGATGGGCATAATCAATGAATTCATCTGTTACGTCGTAGCGCTCCGGGCTAATCCACTTTTCCGGCAGGAAACGCTCCGACAGTGCCACATCACTCAGCCTGACTTTATCATACATAACCCTGTAATAAGGCCCGGTGGTACGCAGGATGGTTGCCATCCAGCCGTTCTCGCCTCCCTGTGCTATCTCAACTGCCTTTTTGCCCACCATATAGGCTTCATCGAGGTCTACATCCGATGCATAGATCATTGAATGCCTCTGGTCGGTCCCGGGAACCTGCCCCCTTGCAATTCCCCTTGACTTTAATCCTTTATTGTTGAGGTAGTTGATTACTACCTGCTGGACATTCATCTTTGAGGCACCATATTCCGAATGACCGAAAGCATCTTTGGGCTCTCCCAGGTCGCCCGCATAAAAACCTTCACTGACAACAAGCATACAGCGTCCGTAGTCAGCCAGGTACTTATTTACATTTTCTGCCACTTCAGGAAGTGACAGCTTTGATTCGGCCATATATATCTGGAGTGGAAATTCCCTGTCCTGGTCGGCCAGCCTGGCAGCCGCAGGAATAAAGCCTGCTTTTCTGCCCATGACCTGGACAACCATTACGGGGTCGGATGGAGATGAACCTTTATTTTCTTCGTTAAGGTTCTGGATATTATGTGCCCAGTACCTGGCAACTGAACCATATCCCGGTGTATGGTCAATAAGTTTGAACTCCTCGTCTCCCAGGTCATTGTCAATAGTCTTGGGAACACCTACGGCAACAGTGCCAAGTCCGTATTCCATGCATTTCTCACTTACCCTCATAACAGTATGCTGGGAGTCGTTTCCGCCGATATAAAAGAAGTAAGCTATATTATGCGCCCTGAAAACCTCCATTATGCGGTCAAGATCCTTATCCTGCCCGTCTTTCAGTTTATACCTGCAGGTCCCGATGCTCCCGGCTGCCGGGGTGGTTCTCAGAAGGTCAACCTCCTGCTTATCCTGGGCTGAGATATTTAAAAGCTCTTCTTTCAGTATCCCTTCAATACCATGCCATCCTCCGTAAATGGTACCAAAGGTATGCGGGTCCTGCTCACAGCTTTCTATTATCCCTCTCAGTGTATTGTTGATTACAGGTGAAGGGCCACCGGACTGTGCTATTAAAGTATTTTTTTGAGCCACCATTAAATATAGCTTAATAGGTTTAAAAGAGCAAATATCAGAAATGTATTGCAAATTTTACATTGAGTCTGAAACATTCGAATGATAAATAGACCGCTTAGATACATTTTTGTCATCTACCGGGCAGGTTTCTTTAGAACAATTATAAATAACGAAAACATGATTTTTCCCAGTTTTTGGGAAAGCGAGCTGTTATATTTTTGAGCTCTCCATAATAGGAGTGTTTAATGAGTAATAATTTTTAAACCATTTTGATATGTATCAAACTGATAATCTGGTAAAGGATCTGGTTAAAACACATGGGAGCAGACGGGACAGCCTCATGCCAATTCTTCAGGGCATTGTTGAAAAACACAACTACCTCTCCGACGATGCCATGGTTGAGGTGGCCAAAGAGCTTGATATTTCTGCTGCTGAGGTGTATGGCACAGCTTCCTTTTATTCATTTCTGGATATTGAACCGAGGGGCAAATATGTTATCAGGGTGTGCAAAACGATAACATGTGCCATGCAGGGTAAGCATGAAGTTATTGATTCCCTCGAAGATATATTGAAAATAAAGGTTGGGGAAACCACTTCCAGCGGTTTGTTTACCCTGCTGGAGACTAACTGCATGGGATGGTGCCATAAAGCACCGGCTATGCTGATTAATGATGTTCCCTATATCGAGTTAACA
>JBNJHQ010000115.1:0-8685 GCA_051748705.1 Bacteroidota bacterium
GGAAATGGCATGTATTCCATTCCCATGGTAACTGACTCAAAACCATCGTTACCGAAAAGGCCTTCATTCATAAGTGACCTGGAGTAGCTTCCGTAAAAGGTCGTCTTTTCATTAAGAAGGTAAATACCGCTAACATTCATTATAAAATCTGAAGCTCTGCTCATCTCCTCGCCCCCGCCGGGGAAAAAGCTATTGATATAGGTGCCTTCAATATTGACGGCAAATTTTGAATTAACAGGAAGTAACACTGAAGGTGACACCCATGAATTAAATGAATTATAACCGTTTAGACTATTAAATGCCATGCCTGTCCTGAGCTGGTATTTTGCCCATGAGTCCATCCCGGAAGAATCATTTTTATCTGCAAAATATTTTTCCGGTCCCGGTGCGGGCATGTAAAAAATTCCCGGATTAATGAAAGGGGTTTGCCCGGACATATTTAACCCGATTAGAAGAGTAAGCGATATCAGTACTATTTTCCGCATGCTGTAAATTTAATGTATTCCTGTGATATTTCAAAATGCGGGATCAATCGTATCTTGATGCTTTCAGCACTCCATCGATGGAAACAATCTTTTTTATTAACCCATTAAGGACATTGACATTAGGTACAAACAAATAAACTATACCTTCAAACATTCCATCATGGTTTTCATATTTAAAATTCCTGAGGTTGACCTTATATGAGCTAAGGACCTCATAAATCTTGGTTATCATTGCATGGTCATCTATACCGACAATTCTTATACCTGTCTGGAAGGCAGGGCTGTCTTCCACTTTTGACCACCTGGCCATAAGCACCCTGTAGGGGTAGTTAGCCATCAGATTAGCGGCATTGGGGCAGTTGATCCGGTGTATTTTTACTCCTTCGCCAATGGTGACAAAGCCGAAGATCTTATCGCCCGGTACAGGATTGCAGCATTTTGCCAGTTTATAGTCAAGTCCCTCCACCTTATTTTCTATAACCAGGTAATCCCGGAACATGCTGCTGCTCACTGTTGCTGCATCTGCCTCCTCTTTCAATGCCTCTATACCAGCCTCATTGTTTTTAGCTTCCTGGTGCCCGGCCCGCTCTTCATTTTTAAGGTGATCCTTAATATCCTGCAGGTCGATCTTTTCAGATTTTATGCCGTAGTATAATTCGTTTGCATTAGGCAGTTTAAAATGTTCCAGCAATGATTGTACGAGGGCGTCATCATAGTTTATCTTCCAGTTTTTCAGTCGCCTGACCAGTATTTCCTTGCCTTCGGCTGCCGCTTTTACTTTTTCGGCATTCAGTGCGCTCTTAATACGGTTTTTTGCTTTACCGGTAACAGCAAAGTAAAGCCAGTCTCTTTTCGGTTTCTGGTTTTTAGAGGTTAACACGGCCACCTGGTCGCCATTTTCAAGAACATGTTTAATTCCCACGTTCCTTCCATTTACTTTTGCGCCCACGCAGTTTTCTCCCACCTGTGTATGTATTTCGAAGGCAAAATCCAGTACTGTAGCCCCGGCAGCAAGTCTTTTCAGATCTCCTCTGGGTGTAAATACGAACACTTCATCAGAATAGAGGTCTGCCCGCAGCTGTTCGAAAATTTCCTTATTTTCTTTTTCGGGTGATTCAAGTATTTCCCTCATCTGCATGAGCCATTCATCAATTACCCTGTCCCCTTCCGAGCCCTTGTACCGGTAATGTGCGGCCAGTCCCTTTTCAGCAATATCATCCATCCTGGTGCTTCTTATCTGCACTTCAACCCATTTGTTACGCGGACCGATAACTGTTGTATGAAGGGATTCATAGCCATTGGATTTAGGCACGGAGATCCAGTCTCTCAGCCTGCTGGGGTTCGGTTGGTAGAGATCGGTGACAAGGGAATACACTTTCCAGCAATCGGCTTTCTCTTTTTCCTTTTCTGTGTCCAGTATAATCCTGATGGCAAAAACATCATACACTTCTTCAAATTCAACACCCTGGCGTTTCATTTTCTGCCATATTGAATGTATTGATTTGGTTCGTCCCCTGATCTGGTAATTTATATTTTGTTTATCAAGTTCTTTCTTCAGGGGCAGGGAGAAGTCACGTATAAGCCTGTTACGTGAAGAGGTTGTTTGTTTGAGTTTTTGTTCTATCATCCTGTAGGCAGCCGGATCGAGGTAAATCATGGCCCTGTCTTCCATCTCCGACTTGAGCTTATACAGTCCCAGCCTGTGAGCCAGCGGTGCATACAGGAAATATGATTCGGAGGCCAGCCGGAGACGTACATCGGTTTTAGCTCCTTCGAGCTTCCTCATATATTCGAGTCGCTCAACCAGCTTAATCATTATAACCCTTATATCTTCGGCGAGGCTGAGTATCAGCTTGAGGAAATTTTCAGCCTGGTAGGTTGACCTGGTGGTTTCGATATTTTCAATATTTGACAGTCCTTTCAGTACTTTCAGGACATTGCCACCGAAAATCTTTTCCAGGTTCCTGTCTGCGAGGTCGATCCTGCCGGCACAATCATGCAGTATTGCGGCCAGGAGTGAAGACAGGCCCAGGCCCATTTCTTCTACTACCATGCGTGCAACGGACAGGGCGTGTATTACTGATGATTCACCTGTTATCGTCTTTTTATCGCCCAGGGAATCCACCAGTAGTTCAAGGGCTTTACGTACTTTCTTCTGGTCTTCCCTGCTACTGATAAGATGAGCTGAAGCTCTCAGAAGGGCCCTGTACTTGTTTCGTATGTTTGTCCTACCGTCCGGCACAGCAAATATTAAGTTTTATTTGCTGCAAAAATAACAAATATAGTTCACGAATGGAAAGTGAGCGTATGCTCTGGGCTCCTTCAAAGTCCGGGCTACTATTTATTACTTATCAGCGAAAAGAAACGCCAAGGCCTACGGTCAGCACATTATAGCTGGCGTAGGTATAATCAGTGTGTATGGTAAAGACACCCAGCTTGAGTCGCCCGCCAACATTAAACCTGAGTCCTGAATAATTTTCTATACTTATCTTTTCCACTTCTTCAACCACACCTTCATCGGTATAGACGGGGTTGCTCGTGGAGATATCCGGATCCAGGACAGGCAGGGGTATGTACCCTTCAATATTCATGTTTGTAAGGGTCTTGCCATAGCCTATACCCAGATACCCGCTTACCACCGGTATGTCCACACTGGCAATAAGTGAGACGGTCCATGCACTCACATCAACTATGAAATACTGGTCTGTAAAATCAGCCATTGAGTAAGAAACATAATTTATATCGGTATCGGGTTCCACACTGATGGGTACCTCACCCCGCAGGGTATTGTATCCTCCGAATACGGATATGTTCAATGGCAGCATCGTGAAGGCTTTGATATGTTCAGAAATACTTTTCATCAGGCCTCCTCCGAGAAGTCTTACTGAGCCCTCATCAACAGGTGTGGTTGGTATATACCTGAGTTTGATCTCAGAGGCGTAGGGCAGCCCGATACCAACCTGGAGCATGGGTGAGGGAACGGGAGTGAAGTTGATTCCGGGTGGTGATTCAAAGCTTACCAGTTCAATTTCAGTTCCAGGCGATGAGGGAAGTGTTTGCACAAAATGCAGTTCGGGCCCGTTTTCTTTTGCTCCTGCCACAGTAGGTGCCATTGTATTAGCCATTGGATCGACAAGTGCAAGATTTTCGAATTCTACAGCGGCAAGGTCAAATTCAAGTGCATCAGCAGGCACAAAACCTGCACTTACACTCAGGGTAACGTCAAAGCCACCTAATTTATGGGGTTTGGCAGTGTTGTACCATGAAGAATTGAAACCGGCCCCGAAAGCATTCGCGAAAGGTTCGATATATGCTTCCATCAGTTTCATACCATCGTTCACTCCTGCCTTGAGGAAGTCAGCCTCAACCTGTGCGCCCGCTTTGGGGCCGGTTAGAATCAGTATGGTAATCACCAATGAATTAAGGGAGGTTCTTGCTTTCAGTCTTCTCATAGCATAATTTTTAGTTATGCTAATGTAGAATTATTGTTAATTATATCAAAGTGGGAAATAAAAATTCAGAAATAATCAGTGCCCTTTTACGAAATCGCGGAGCCTGTTATATTCGATTTCCGATGCAAACTGCATAATTTCCTCCCCTTTGAGGCGACCGGACAATCCAAGGCATCCGAGCGATTCATTTTCCCTGAACATAATCATCAGGTCGGATACATAATCCTCATTTTCGAGTATATAAGCAGAAATAAACACCTTACCGGAGTTAAATCCGATAAGGTTTTCATATTCATAGTCAGACAGTTTGCCACTTATCTTTTCATACATATCAGCCCTCTCACTGTCCGTATCATTTTCCCGGCTGTAGATCAGCAGCTTAACCAGTTTGATATTACCCATGGCTTCAGTATCAATATTACTTTTTTCCATCCCTATAAGGTTCATGAACAGGGCCGGGGGTAATTTAACCATATAAACGCCTTTATCTCCTTCAAATTCGGTAAAGATGTCTTCATTTCCTTTCTTCCCGGAGCATGATGAGAAGCTAAGGATAGTTATTGCCAGAAGGCCCAGAGAAAGATATTTCATAGGATCAGTATTTAACGTTATTCTGTAATTCTTCAATGCCCATGGTTTTGCTGATGGAGGTAATATTTTCCAGATCGAGATCGCCTTTAATGGATATAAGCACATTCTGTCCCGGTCCTCCTCCTATCATAAGCAGCTCTTCTATCCTTTTACCTCTTTCCTTAACAAGGAATTTGAGGTCTTTATCACTTTCTTTCACTACCATCAGTTCTTCATAGCCATTGAAGTCGAGATCCTTTGCAAGTTCAGAAAAGAAATTCAGCTTTTCATTGAGTTTATCATCATCAACCGTAAGTATACGTATTGACTTAAGGTTGTTCATAACATCCTGCAGTTCATCGTCATCCAGATCCACTCTTCCCATCATACTGAACATTTTGCTCGAGATGAATACCGTGGTGATACCTTCTTTCCCGGCATATTTGTCAAACATTGCATCTATTGGATTCTTTTGTGCAAATGAAGACAGGGCCAGGCTTAGGGTAAATAAAAAGAGTACTGTCTTTTTCATTATTTTATGTTCTTTAGTTTTACTCATCAGATTTGTCATTACTATTCATTTTCAACATATCAACGCTGTTTTCTATATACCTGAGCGCCTTTAACTCCCTTGAAACAGCATTCCTGGACTCAGGCAGGAGTTCCAGTTTAGCTCTTGCATCACTGATCTTTGAAAGTTCTTCCATCTGGGCCCTGCCCGTATTTAGATTTTCAGACAGGTAATACAGTACTTCGACTGTTTCGTTATAGGCAAGTTGCGGATCACTATAGGTATCCCTGACCCTGTTATTATCAGATAATACGAACCAGAAGCTAATAATAACCAGCAGGCTTGCAGCCACTGCAACCATGCTGTACAGACGTCTCTTACCGCCAATTATTCTTTTCTCCTTTTCTGAATCGTCAATAGCAGTCATGATCCTTTTACCCAGGTCAGGTGAAGGTTCAGGGATTTCAGATTTCCCATACAATCCTTCCAGTATCATCCTGTCATCATAAAATTCAGGAGGGAGGTCATTTCTCCGAAGCATTTCAAGGGCTTTCTTTTCTTCATCTGCCGTTGATATTCCCTCGTAGAATTTCTCAAGTAATTTTTCAAGCACTGACCAGTTCATAATTCTTTTTTTTTAGTTCTTCCCTGACCATTTTTCTAGCCCTGGAGAGGATAACCCGGAGGTTTTTAATATCAATATCCAGTTTTTCAGCTATCTCTTCATACCCGTATCCTTCAATATCATGAAGTTGAATTACACACCTGTAATTTTCAGGCAGGGCAGCTATTATTCCTGTAATAATCCTGAAATTCTCACTGTCTTCCATGTTCTTTTCAAAGCCTGCAGCAGGAGTTGCAGCATCACTGTTAGCTTTATCATCAATATACTCCATTCTCTTTTTTTTCAGCCTGTCGAGACAGTGGTTACGTGTCATAGTAATCATAAAAGCCTGAATATTTTTAAATTCAGAAATTTTATCACGCATCTTCCATATTTTCAGGAAGATTTCCTGAACCGCGTCTTCCGCCTCCTCTCTGCTTGAGAGGAAACGGAAGGCATAACGGTACAGGGTGCTGCTTAAAGGTACTATGTCAGTTTCAAATTCCTTCCTGGTCATGATTTAAGCTTGCGTTCACCAGGGTTCAAATTTATATAAAAATAAGTTTATCTCATTCCAAACACATGAGCATCATCTTCCAGCTCATCAGCTATTTCCTTCATGATCCTTTCTGTCAGCCTGCCTTTTATCTGTATTATGGCATTGTCATCTCCCCCGGTCACAAGAAGGAATTCAGTAAATATGTCTCCTTCAGCCCTGACCATGATTTTCAGGTCAGTATCGGACGAGTTAACCCTGACCATTTCCTCGTATCCGCCCTTTGTAAGTTCATCCATGACCATGTCATAAAAATTTTCCACATCCACATTCTCATCCTCCTGGGCAAGAATACGGATGGAAGTAAATTTATCAGCATGCTTCAGGAATTCGTCATCACCATCAAATGCGCCGGCCAGTTTAAGGAAACTTCCTGACACCGTAACGGTTACGAATCCATCAGCGCCCTGGTACCTGTCAAACAACCTGTCTATGGAACTCTGGGCATTTAATGTCAGTGCAAATACAAAAAGCACAATCGGAGTAATAATTCTTTTCATTATTTTTCAGTTTTAAAGTTTTTGAATACCATACTAATGACGAATAAGTTTCTAAAACATAACAGTAAGAGGGAAAAAAAAGCAGGCTGGGAAAATTCTGCGTGGGCTGATTGATCAGGCAAAGCCGCATGAGCCCTTATCGTTCAGAAAGGATTGGACGGATTTGAAAAATAGTTATAGGCATGTCAGGTCACAGGAAAAACTGTCCTGTGGGCGATATCACTTTCCTTCTTTTGACAATACTGGTATCTGCCTGTTTATTGTTTCTTCAAGGGAGATAAGTGTTTCTGTGCGGGTTATACCGTCAATATTCTGTATACTGTTTGTCAGTATCTCTCGGAGATGATCATTATCCTGTGTATAAACTTTGATGAAAAGGGAGTAATTACCGGTAGTATAGTGGCATTCAATTATTTCCGGTATATCTTTAAAGCTCTCTACTACTTTTTTATAATGCCCGGGATGTTCCAGGAATATCCCTATATATGCACAGGTTTTAAAGCCTACAGCAAGCGGGTCGACCTTAAATTCGGATCCTTTTATCACCCCTGATCTTATCAGTCTTTGCACCCTTTGATGAATGGCAGCTCCCGACACATTGCATGCCCTGGCCACTTCGAGGTAAGGGATCCTTGCATTTTTTGTAATTATATCCAGTATCTGTCTGTCTAGTTCATCTATCTGCATTAAGTTCTTCACCATGTTCATATGATTTTTAGGAATATTAAATGAGCCTATAAATTTAAAAAATAATAAAGTAATTAAAAAGCTGTTTCATAACTACCTGTTTATTGTCCCGCTAAGGTCAGAAGCTTTCTTAAAGCCGTTATTATCCAGGTATTCGTTAAGTCCCCTGATAATATCCGTGCTAATGGTAGGTTCAATAAACATGGCTGTGCCCACCTGTATGGCTGAAGCGCCGGCTATCATAAATTCGGCAGCATCCCCTGCGTTCATTATCCCTCCTATTCCAATAACAGGAATTTTTACTGCATTTGCCACCTGCCAGACCATTCTGAGGGCAACAGGTTTTATTGCCGGTCCTGAAAGTCCACCCGTTACACTTGCCAGTACCGCTTTCCTGGTTTTGGCATCTATTGCCATCCCCAGGAGGGTATTTATTAGTGAAACGGAATCGGCTCCTTCATTTTCGGCAGCCCTGGCGAAATCTGCAACCGAGGTAACATTCGGGGAAAGCTTAACCATCAGGTGCTTTTTATAGACTTTTCTGACTTCCCTTATTACCCTTTCAGTTGTTGGCAGGTGTGTACCGAAAGCCATTCCTCCCATTTTCACATTGGGACATGAGATATTCAGTTCAATTGCCGGTATTCCATCCAGCTCATTTACCCGTTCCGACAGTTCCACGTATTCTTCTATTTTGCTGCCATTGACATTTACCATGACAGCTGTATCGTACTTTTGAACCCTGGGATAAATATTTGCTATGAAGTATTCTATCCCATTATTTTGCAAACCTACTGAATTAAGCATCCCGGAAGCTGTTTCTGCCATCCTTGGGTATTGATTGCCTTCTCTTTTTTCTATCGTTGTTCCTTTCACAATTAGTGCCCCGAGCAAGGAAGGATCAATAAAATTTTCCAGCTCCGGTCCGAAGCCACAGGTCCCTGAAGCTGTCATCACAGGGTTCTTCAGGACCAGTCCGCCTATATCTACTTTCAGATCTGCCATTTGAGTTCATTTATGTTAAAAACCGGTCCCTCGGTACATGTGCAAACATTACCCCGGCTGGTATTGACAACACAGCACAGGCAAACGCCGTATCCACATGCCATGGTATTTTCCAGGGAAACTTCACAGAATCTATCCCTTGATCTTGCTATTGCTGCGACGGCCTTCATCATTGGCTCCGGACCGCAGGTATAAATACGGTCATAATTGCCCTCTGACAGTTCCGGATGTTCGGTCACCAGTCCCCTATACCCGTATGACCCGTCATCGGTTGTGATGAGTACTTCACCCAGGGCTGCAAACCTTTCCTTTTCG